>DASVDY010000300.1:0-5247 GCA_036380855.1 Rhodanobacteraceae bacterium | reverse complement strand
GACGCTGGCGAAAGTCCGCCGCGAGCGCATGGGCCACATCGAGCTGGCCTCGCCGGTCGCGCACATCTGGTTCCTCAAGTCGCTGCCCTCGCGCATCGGCCTGATGCTGGACATGACCCTGCGCGACATCGAGCGCATCCTGTACTTCGAAGCCTTCGTGGTGATCGACCCGGGCCTGACCCCGCTCGAGCGCGGCCAGATGCTGACCGAGGACCAGTACCTGACCGCGGTGGAAGAACACGGTGACGAGTTCGACGCTCGCATGGGCGCCGAGGCGGTCTACGAACTGCTGAAGTCGCTCGACCTCAACGCCGAGATGGTGCGCCTCAAGGAAGAAATCGCCGCGACCAACTCCGAGACCAAGCTGAAGCGCCTCACCAAGCGCATCAAGCTGGTGGAGGCGTTCGTGGAATCGGGCAACAAGCCGGAATGGATGGTGATGACGGTGTTGCCGGTGCTGCCGCCGGACCTGCGACCGCTGGTGCCGCTGGAAGGCGGCCGCTTCGCCACCTCCGACCTCAATGACCTGTACCGCCGCGTCATCAACCGCAACAACCGCCTGAAGCGGCTGCTGGAACTCAACGCGCCCGACATCATCGTGCGCAACGAGAAGCGCATGTTGCAGGAATCGGTGGATGCGCTGATGGACAACGGCCGTCGCGGCCGCGCCATCACCGGCACCAACAAGCGCGCGCTGAAGTCGCTGGCCGACATGATCAAGGGCAAGCAGGGCCGGTTCCGCCAGAACCTGCTCGGCAAGCGCGTGGACTATTCCGGCCGTTCCGTGATCGTGGTCGGCCCGACGCTTAAGCTGCACCAGTGCGGCCTGCCCAAGAAGATGGCGCTGGAGCTGTTCAAGCCGTTCATCTTCTCCAAACTGCAGCGTCGCGGCCTGGCCACCACCATCAAGGCGGCCAAGAAGCTGGTCGAGCGCGAAGAAGCGGAGGTGTGGGACATCCTGGAAGAAGTCATCCGCGAGCATCCGGTGCTGCTGAACCGCGCGCCGACCCTGCATCGCCTCGGCATCCAGGCGTTCGAGCCGGTGCTGATCGAAGGCAAGGCCATCCAGCTGCATCCGCTGGTGTGCACCGCGTTCAACGCGGACTTCGACGGCGACCAGATGGCCGTGCACGTACCGCTGTCCATCGAGGCGCAGCTGGAAGCGCGTGCGCTGATGATGTCGTCCAACAACATCCTGTCGCCCGCCAACGGCGAGCCGATCATCGTGCCGACCCAGGACGTGGTGCTGGGCCTGTACTACATGACCCGCGAGCTGATCGGCGCCAAGGGCGAGGGCATGGTGTTCTCCGACATCGCCGAAGTGCGCCGCGCCTACGACAATCGCGCGGTGCAACTGCACGCCAGGGTCAAGGTGCGCATCCGTGAAGTCACGATCGGCGCCGACGGCGAACGTACGCCCAAGACTTCGCTGATCGAAACCACGGTGGGCCGCGCGCTGCTGGCGGAAATCCTGCCCGAGGGCCTGGCGTTCAAGCGCATGAACACCGAGCTCACCAAGAAGGCGATCTCGCGCCTGATCAATGCCTGCTACCGCGAACTGGGCCTGAAGGAAACGGTCGTGTTCGCCGACAAGCTGATGTACACCGGCTTCCGCTTCGCCACCCGCGCCGGCATCTCGATCGGCATTGACGACATGAAGATCCCGGGCGAGAAGAAGGCGATCCTGGAAGAGGCCGAGAAGGAAGTGGTCGAGATCCAGGAGCAGTTCCAGTCGGGCCTGGTCACCGCCGGCGAACGCTACAACAAGGTGGTGGACATCTGGTCGCGTACCAACGAGCAGATCGCGAAAGCGATGATCGAGGGTATCGGCAGCGAAAAGGTCAAGACCCGCGACGGCAAGACCGCCGAGCAGAAGTCCATGAACTCGATCTACATCATGGCCGACTCCGGCGCGCGCGGTTCGGCGGCGCAGATCCGCCAGCTCGCCGGCATGCGCGGCCTGATGGCGAAGCCCGACGGCTCGATCATCGAGACGCCGATCAAGGCCAACTTCCGCGAAGGCCTGGACGTGCTGCAGTACTTCATCTCGACCCACGGCGCGCGCAAGGGCCTGGCCGACACCGCGTTGAAGACCGCCAACTCCGGTTACCTGACCCGGCGCCTGGTGGACGTGGCGCAGGACGTGGTGGTGACCGAGCACGATTGCGGCACCGAGAACGGCCTGACCATGCAGCCGATCGTCGAAGGCGGCGACGTGGTCGAGCCGCTGCGCGTGCGCGTGCTCGGTCGCGTGGTGGTCGAGGACGTGTATGCGCCGGGCAACGACGACCAGCCGATCGTCACCCGCAACACGCTGTTGGACGAAGCCATGGTGGACAAGCTCGACGCCGCCGGCGTGCAGAGCATCCTGGTGCGTTCGCCCATTACGTGCGATGCGCCGTTCGGCGTGTGCGCGCTGTGCTACGGGCGCGACCTGGCGCGCGGCCACCTCGTCAACATCGGCGAGGCGGTCGGCGTGATCGCGGCGCAGTCCATCGGCGAGCCGGGTACCCAGCTCACCATGCGTACTTTCCACATCGGCGGCGCGGCTTCGCGTGCGGCCGCGGTGGACAGCGTGGTGGTGAAGACCACCGGCAACCTGAAGTTCAACAACCTGAAGACCGTGCAGCATGCGCAAGGCCACCTGGTCGCGGTGTCGCGTTCCGGCGAGGTGAGCGTCATTGACGCCCACGGCCGCGAGCGCGAGCGCTACAAGGTGCCGTATGGCGCGACCATCTCGGTCAAGGACGGCGCCGAGGTCAAGGCCGGCCAGACCGTCGCCAACTGGGATCCGCACACCCATCCGATCGTGTCGGAAGTGGCCGGTCGCGTGCGCTTCATAGACTTCGTGGACGGCGTGACCGTGCAGGCGCAGACCGACGAGCTCACCGGCCTGGAATCGGCGGTGGTCACCGACCCGAAGCGGCGCGGCACGACCGCCAAGGACCTGCGTCCGACCGTGCGCCTGGAGGACAAGAAGGGCAAGGACCTGAAGCTGCCCGGCACCGACATCCCCGCGCAGTACTACCTGCCGGCCGGTGCGATCGTCTCGATCCAGGACGGCGCCGAAGTGGGCGTGGGCGACGTGGTCGCGCGCATCCCGCAGGAAACCTCCAAGACCCGCGACATCACCGGCGGCCTGCCGCGCGTGGCGGACCTGTTCGAGGCGCGCAAGCCGAAGGAGCCGGCGATCCTGGCCGAGCGTTCGGGCGTGGTCAGCTTCGGCAAGGACACCAAGGGCAAGCAGCGCCTGATCATCAAGGACGCCGAGGGCAACGAGCACGAGGAGCTGATCCCGAAGTGGCGCCACGTGATCGTGTTCGAAGGCGAGCACGTGGAAAAGGGCGAGACGGTGGTGGATGGCGAGCCCAACCCGCACGACATCCTGCGCCTGCTCGGCGTCGAGCCGCTGGCCGCGTACCTGGTCAAGGAAATCCAGGACGTGTACCGGCTGCAGGGCGTGAAGATCAACGACAAGCACATCGAGGCGATCATCCGCCAGATGCTGCGCAAGGCGGAGATCACCGAGCCGGGCGATACCACGTTCCTGCGCGGCGAGCAGGCCGATCGCATGCAGGTGCTGGAAGCCAACCGCAAGGCCGAGGCGCGCAACGAACACGGTGCGCAATTCGAGCCGGTGCTGCTGGGCATCACCAAGGCGTCGCTGGCGACCGAGTCGTTCATTTCGGCGGCGTCCTTCCAGGAAACCACGCGCGTGCTGACCGATGCGGCCGTGCGCGGGAAGCGTGACGACTTGCGCGGACTGAAGGAGAACGTTATAGTTGGTCGCTTGATTCCGGCCGGTACCGGGCTTGCCTACCACGCCAGCCGCAAGGGCGCCGCAGGCGGGCTGACCGAGTCGGAGATGCAAACTCTGGCCGGCGTGTCCACGGCTTTCGAGGAACCGTCCGCCGCCGAGACGAACAACGGCTGATCGTCTCTGAAGCTCCGGACAAGTCCATCCAGGACTTGCCGGAGCACGCCGAATCCGGCTCATGTCCGGATTCGGCTTCGCCGCACCGGCACGTGACGCAAGAGCGTGCCGATGCGCGGGCGAGCCATCCGTGGCTCGCGAAATCGAGTTTTGCCGGTCCGATACTGTATTCGGACCCACTACATCGAAATGAGGCGCATGGATGCGCTTCGTGTTCGAGCGCATGGAGCCAACCGGTACGCGAATGCTTGTGCGGGTTCGCGATTCCGTGCTAAATTTCCGCTTCTGGGCAGGCCGGTTTCAACCGGTCTGCCCTTGTGTTTCCCAGGGATCAAACAACGCATGGCGACTGTCAACCAGCTGGTGCGCAAACCGCGCAACCCGAAGACCTACAAGAGCGCGTCACCCGCGCTGCAGAACTGCCCGCAGCGTCGCGGCGTGTGCACCCGCGTGTACACCACCACGCCGAAGAAGCCGAACTCGGCGATGCGGAAAGTTGCGAAGGTGCGCCTGACCAATGGCTACGAGGTCATCAGCTACATCGGTGGCGAAGGCCACAACCTGCAGGAGCACTCGGTGGTGCTGATTCGCGGCGGCCGTGTCAAGGACCTGCCGGGCGTGCGCTACCACACGGTGCGCGGCAGCCTCGATTGCGCCGGCATCGTCAAGCGTCGCAAGTCGCGTTCCAAGTACGGCGCCAAGCGTCCAAAAGCTTGAACGGACATCCATGTCCGAAAAGATAAAGCGGCCATCCGTGGCCGCACTTTTCAAATAGAGCACGCAGAGACACAGGATTCACCATGTCGAGAAAAGGTTCGCATCCCGCCCGCGTCACCCTGCCGGATCCCAAGCACGGCAGCCAGTTGATCGCGCGTTTCATCAACATGGTGATGAAGAGCGGCAAGAAGTCTGTCGCCGAGTCCATCGTGTACGGCGCGCTCGAGCAGCTCGGCCAGAAGCACGCCGAGCCGGTGGCGCTGGTGGAGAAGGCGTTGAACAACGTTGCGCCCGCGGTCGAGGTGAAGTCGCGGCGCGTCGGTGGCGCCACCTACCAGGTGCCGGTCGAGGTGCGCTCCAGCCGGCGCACCGCGCTGGCGATGCGCTGGACGATCGACGCGGCGCGCAAGCGCGGCGAGAACTCGATGCCGCGCAAGCTTGCGGCCGAACTGCTGGACGCCTCCGAGAACCGCGGCGGCGCGGTCAAGAAGCGCGAAGAAACGCATCGCATGGCCGAGGCCAACAAGGCCTTCTCGCATTACCGCTGGTGATTGATCGCGGCCGCTCCCTGGGCGACCGCTTTTCGAGAAGTGCAG
>DASVDY010000299.1:0-2419 GCA_036380855.1 Rhodanobacteraceae bacterium | reverse complement strand
CAGGTCGTGGGTGGCGTGGTGCGCATCCCGGTCAACTTCAACCTCACCGGAATCGAGTAAGTTTTTTTTACCTTCGCCGACAAGTAATCCGTTACAGTCCCCTATCACGTTTTAAGGAAGGGTAGCGCCATGCAGCAAACTCCATCCACCGCACCGGCCATGGCCGGGAACAGCAATGCGCAAGCCCTGCAGCAGATGGGCTTCGATCACCTCGTCCACAGCCTCGACTGGGTCGGCTGGCTGGTGCTCATCACCTTGTTCGTGATGTCGCTGTGTTCGTGGTACTTCATCATCGCCAACGCGCTGCGCAACGCGCTGATCCGTTCGCGCGCCGATCGCGTCATCTCGCAGTTCTGGGATACGCCCTCCGCGCAGGATGCGATTCGCCTGATGGAGAAGCAGGGCCGGGGCGAACCGTTCTCCAAGATCGCGCTCGACGCCGCTTCCGCCGCCGCGCATCACCAGCGCCATGAAGGCAGCCGCATGGTCGAGGCGCTGAACCGCTCCGAGTTCGTGGACCGCGCCCTGCGCCAGGCCGTGGCCCGCGAGAGCATGCGCCTGGAAGGCGGCCTGACCCTGCTGGCCACCGTCGGCTCCTCCGCGCCGTTCGTCGGTCTGCTCGGCACCGTGATGGGCATCTATCACGCGCTGATCAACCTCGGCGCTTCCGGCCAGTCCTCGATCGAGGCGGTCGCAGGCCCGGTGGGCGAGGCCCTGATCATGACCGCGCTCGGTCTGTTCACCGCCATCCCGGCGGTGCTGGCGTACAACTTCTATGTGCGCGCCAACCGCGTGACGTATGCCCGCTTCGACGAGTTCGCGCACGACCTGCACGACTTCTTCTCGACCGGTTCGCGCGTGGAGACCACCCCGGCCGCGGCCGTGGCAGGTACCCGCGCCGCCAACGTCGCCGGCAGCAACGTGCCGCCGCCGCCCGCCGCGAAGAAGTAAGGAGTCCGGGCAATGGCCTTCAGCACCGGCTCGGGTAGCGGTCCGCTTTCGGAGATCAACGTCACGCCGCTGGTGGACGTGATGCTGGTGCTGCTGATCATTTTCATGATCACCGCGCCGCTGCTGCAGCACAACATCACCATTGACCTGCCGCAGCCGAATCCGAACGTCCAGCCGCCCCAGAATCCGCCGACGCCGATCAACCTGTCCATCAAGGAAGACGGCTCGATGTACTGGAACGACCTGCCGGTATCGGATCTGGAGTTGCAGGCGCAGCTCGCCGTGATCGGGGCCAAGGCCGAGGACCAGCAACCGGAAGTGCACATTTCCGCCACCGACGTCACCCCGTACGACTACATCGCGCGGGTGTTGGCAGAGGCCAAGCGCAACAACGTGCAGAAGATCGGCTTCGAGAAGTGAGAGCGTAACGTCATGGCTTTCAGCAGCAATTCCAGCGGCGGCCCGATGTCGGAAATCAACGTCACGCCCCTCGTGGACGTGATGTTGGTGCTGCTGATCATCTTCATGATCACCGCGCCGCTGATGTCGCACAAGATCAAGGTCGCGCTGCCCAAGGCCGATCCCAACCAGAAGGCAGAGACGATCAAGGTTCCGCCGATTGATCTGGCGATCGAATCCGACGGCACGGTCTACTGGAACGACGCCAAGCTCGACGAAGCGGAACTGAAGGCGAGGCTCGCTGTGACCGCGCAGCAGTTCCCGCAGCCGGCGTTGAACATCCGCGCCGACAAGGAAACGCCTTACAAGTTCATCAAGATGGTGATGTCGGATGCACAGGCGGAAGGCATGGTCCACCTGGGCTTCGTCACCACCGGGAAACTGGGCAAGCCTGGCGTCGGTTGAGCCTGACGACGCCACAGACGAGAAGGCCGCGCAGCGCGCGGCCTTTTTTTTGGCGATCATCCGTCATCGCTGAAATCGGGGCCCGCCCGCAAGCGTAGGCGCCCAGGTAGCCGGCGAGATCGGAAGCCGCATCCACGGTTGCATCTTTGGTGCTTCGCTCAATGCTGCTGATTCAAGATGTTTAGATAATTGCGCACGGTGACGGCGAGTCCCTCGTACAGCGCTTCACCGATCAGGGCATGGCCGATGGACACTTCCGCCAACTGCGGAATCGCCTGCCCGAGCGTCCCGAGGTTGCGCTGGTTGAGGTCGTGGCCAGCGTTCACCCCCAGTCCGGCAGCAAGCGCCCGCTCCGCGGTCTGCTTGCAGCGCGCCAGCTCTTCCGCGCAATCGCCCGCTGCGAACGCCCTGGCGTAGGGGCCGGTGTAAAGCTCGATTCGTGCGGCACCGATCCGCTTGGCGAGCTCCAGGTGCGCCGAACCGGCGTCCATGAACAACGAGACGCGGCAACCCAGCGCGTTCAACTCGCGCACCAGCGGCTCCAGCCGATCGGTATCGCGCGCCAGGTCGAAACCGTGGTCGGACGTGATCTGGTCCTCGGCGT
>DASVDY010000298.1:0-3981 GCA_036380855.1 Rhodanobacteraceae bacterium | reverse complement strand
GCGCGGCGAGTGGACCGGCCCGGTGCAGCGGTGCCGAGGCGCATCCGGCGAGCAGGCAGCTTGCAAGGAGTGCTGCGAAGACATTCTTCATGCGTGCAGCCTTTGCAGCAGCGCCATTGCCGCCGCGGGATTGCGCGGCTTGGCAGCGCTGATGAAGTAGAGGAACACGTCGCGCGGCCCGGACGGCTCGGTCGCGAGCTGCGATTCGATCCGTGGCAGGTCGTCCGGCTCGCCGCCGCCCGCCCACGCCCTTGCGCGTTCGGCCCAGGCATGCAGCTCCTGCGCGGGATAACCATCGGGTTCCGATGCGCGGCTGCGCATCAGCCGCGCATACACGAAATCGCCGGTGAGGTCCGCGAAGCCGGGGTACTCGTTCGAATCGGTGAACACGCTCGGGAACCGGTGCGCGCGCGCCAGCTGCAGGTACTCAGTGCAGAGGAAACTCTTGTTCCGAACTTCCAGCGCGTGCCGCAGCGGGCGGCCGTTCAACTCGCGCGGGAGGAGATCCAGGAACGCGGCAAAGTCGTCCCGCTCGAACGTGCGCGAGGGCGGGAATTGCCACGCGATCGGCCCCAGCCTGTCTTCGAACGCCTCCAGTCCGCCGAAGACGAATCCGCGCACCAGCGCGCCCGCGCCCGCGAGCTTGCGGACTTCCGCGACCTGGCGCGGCGCCTTCAGCGAGAACACGAATCCGGGCGGCGTTTCGTCGCGCCACCTGGCGTACACGGACGCCTTCTGCGCGCGATAGAAGGTGCTGTTGATTTCGATCGCGGTGACGCGACGGCTCGCGAATTCCAGTTCGCGCCGTTGCGCCAGGCCTTTCGGATAGAAGTTGTCGCGCCACGGTGCGAAGTTCCAGCCGCCGATGCCGACACGGATGTGCTGTGCGCGCGCGGCGGCAAGCTCGTCGCTGATGGGCGGGTCGGAGGGCTTCATCGGGTTTCCTCTTGCGCCGGCAGGATGTCATGTGCGCGAAGGGCCTGCAGCGCGGCCTCCAGCGTGGCCGGGACGCCATCTGCGGCATCGAGCGTGATGCAGCGCGGCTCGTCGCGCATGGGCTCTTCCAGCGTGGCGAGCTGGCTGTCCAGCAGGGATGCCGGCATGTAGTCGTGATGCCGGTCGCGCAGGCGCCTTTGCAGCACTTCGCGCGGCACGCGCAAGTAAAGGAACCACACCTGCGGACGGCCCTCGCGCAGGAAATCGCGATAGCGGCGCTTCAGGGCGGAGCAGGCGATCACGCCCGGTCGCCGCGCGCCTGCCTGCCCATCCATCCAGTCCGCGATCGCCGACAGCCAGGGCCGGCGATCGGCATCGTCCAGCGGCTTGCCGGCGCGCATCTTGTCCACGTTCGCCTGCGGGTGGAAGTCGTCGCCTTCGGCGTAGCGCCAGCCGAGCCGCGCGGCGAGCGCATCGCCCACCGTGCTCTTGCCGCAGCCGGCGACGCCCATCACCACCAGGATGGGCTCCGAAGTGACACCGGAATCACGCATCGGCGCATACTAACTTTTTCGCGCGACAAGGAGAGGGCGATGCAAAGCAAGGGCTCCGCGGTATGGAAAGGAGGCTTCAAGGACGGACGGGGTTCGATCTCCACGGCCAGCGGTGCCTTGAAGGACGAAGGCTACTCGGTGGGCTCGCGCTTCGAAGGCGACAAGGGCACCAGCCCCGAGGAGCTGATCGCCGCCGCGCACGCGGCGTGCTTCTCGATGGCGCTGTCGCTGCTGCTCGGCAACGAGGGCATCAAGCCGGAATCGATCGAAACCAGCGCGACCGTGTCGCTGGACAAGGCCGGCGAGGGTTTCGAGATTTCCAGCTCGCGCCTGCAGGTGGTTGCGCGGATTCCGGGCACCGATGACGCCACCTTCCAGCGCATCGCCAAAATGGCCGAGCAGGGTTGTCCGGTGTCGAAAGTCCTGAAGGCCCGCATCAGCATGGATGCGCGGCTGGCGTCCTGACGAGGTACTTGCTTTTCGCCGCGCGCCGTCGCAACTTCTGCGCGCGGCGCGCAGTGCGCCGGACCACCAGAGGAGCGCGTCATGAGCAAGGGCATGGAGCGGAAAAAGGAAGAGAAGAAGAAGCCGGCGAAGTCGCTGAAGGAGAAACGGGCGGAGAAGCACGCCAAGAAGGCGGCGAAGGGCTGAGGAATCCTTTTGCAGGATCGCGCCTGTGCGCGACCGCGGAGTTCTTCGTCCCCGGTCGCGCCCGTTGTCGCGCGCAGGCGCGATCCTACGACAGCCGCTCGGCGTGCGTGTACACGTTCATGCCCTGGTCGCGCGCGAAGCCGATCAGGGTGACGCCGGCGCGTTCGGCCAGTTCGATCGCCAGCGAGGTTGGCGCGGAGATCGCCGCGATCACGGCAATGCCGGCGCTCGCGGCCTTGTGCACCATCTCGTAGGACGCGCGCGAGGTGATCGCGAGCAGGCCCGCGCCGTCGCGCCACGCAGCGGCTGCGCGCGCATCCGAATCGCGGGCCAATGCGCCGACGAGCTTGTCCAGTGCATTGTGGCGGCCGACATCCTCGCGCACCACGATCCCGCCTGCATACACGTATCCCGCCGCGTGCACGCCGCCGCTGGCGCGATTCAACGGTTGCCGTTGCGCAAGTTCATGCAGGCCGCGCCGGATCGTTGCCGTTTCGGCGCGCGCAGCCGACGCGACCCGCCGCACCGGCCGTACCGCTTCCTGCAGGGATTCCACGCCGCACAATCCGCAGCCGCTGCGGCCGGCGAGGTTGCGCTTGCGTTGTTCCAGCGCATCCAGCCGCGCCTGCGGAATCAGCGCCTGCAACGAGACGCCGTGCGCGGTGCGCAGGCAGTCCACCAGTTCGAATTCATGCGCGCGTTCGATCACGCCTTCGCTGAGCGCAAAGCCCAGCGCGAAATCCTCGAGGTCGCACGGCGTGGCCATCATCACCGCGTACGACACGCCGTTGTAGAGCATCGCCACCGGCGTTTCCTCGATGACCCGGTCCGGCGCTTCGCGGCGCCGCGAGCCTTCCACGCGCAGCGCGGCAACGACGTGCAGTCCGGGCGTTGGCGGGTCCCGGTCCATCAATCCAGCGCCTTCGATTCGGCGGTGCCGAGTATCTCCGGCTGCGGCGATGCCATCGGCCGGCGGGTGAGCAGCGGGTGGGCAAATACCGCGCCCAGGATCACTGCCACCCCGAGATAGAACCACCCGTCCAGTTGCCGCTGCTCGCCCAGCAGCAGGATCGCGAGCAGGATCGCGTACACCGGTTCCAGGTTCACCGCGAGCTGCGCATTGAACGCGCTGAGGCGCCGCAGCGCGAGCAGCGACAATGCGAACGGCAGCAGCGTGCAGGCCAGCGCCAGCGTCAGCAGCAGGATGGCGTCATGGGTGCCGGGCAAGGGAAACATCGCGCCCGGATGCGGCAGCGCCGGCGTGATCAGGGTGAGGAACAGCGCGCCGGAACCGAGCTCCAGGCAGGTGACCGTGAGCGGATCGGCATGTTCCACCATGCGTTTGTTGAGCGCGCCGAAGCAGGCGACCAGCAGCGCCGAGACCACGCCGACCGCAATCCCGATGCGCATCGAACCGGGCACGCCGCCGACCACCAGCGCCACGCCGGGCACCACCGCCACCCCCAGCAGCAGCTCGCGGACATCGAAGGTGCGGCGCGCGATCCAGGGCTCGACCAGCGACAGGAACACCGGCGCCAGCGCGATGCAGGTGGCGGCGACCGATGCGTTGGCGAGCTTGATCGCGCCGTAGAAGGTGAGCCAATGCAGGGACACCACGATGCCGATGCCGGCGTAGATCGCGGCGAGCCTCGGCGTGAGCGTGCGCAGTCCGCGCCACACGCGCGGAACGAGCAGGAGCGCGGCGGTGACCATCAACATGCGCCACCACACCAGCGAGATTGCCGGCAAGGTGATCGCCCGGCCGAGGATGGCGGTGAAGCCCCACAGCACCACGCAGAAGTGGATTTGCCATTGCGCCCGGGCGTGGGGTGTCATGGAG
>DASVDY010000297.1:0-5992 GCA_036380855.1 Rhodanobacteraceae bacterium | reverse complement strand
CCGGGCTACATGATGGCGACGAACGGTGGCGGCGGGATTCGACATTGCGGTTCGCGGGGATGGATCTTCGCCGGGACAATCGCGCGGCGCTACGATGAAAGCAGTCCCGTAGCCCGGATGCAGGCGCGCAGCGCCGGAATCCGGGACGCTTCGCGATCATCCCCGGATTCCGCTGCGCTCCATCCGGGCTACATGATGGCGACGAACGGTAGCGGCGGGATTCGACAAGGCGGCTCGCGGGGATGGATCTTCGCCGGGACGATCGCGCGGCGCTACGATGAAAGCAGTCGGGCCAAGGAGGGCAGCGACCATGAGAACGGACGATGACGCCTGCTGGCCGGCGCTGCCGTATGACGAGTGGAAGGACACTTACGCGACGCTGCACCTGTGGTCGCAGGTGGTCGGCAAGGTCGCGCTGGCGCTTGCCCCGCCGCTCAATCATTGCTGGGCCGTGGCGCTTCGGGTCACGCCGCGCGGCCTGACCACGCGGCCGCTGCCGCACGGCACGCGCACGTTCACGATCCAGTTCGACTTCGTGGACCATCAGTTGCAGATCCGCGCGTCGGATAGCGTGACGCGCACGCTCGATCTGGAACCGTGCAGCGTCGCGGATTTTTATCACGCGCTGCTGGATGCGCTGGACGACATGGGCCTGCCGGTGAAGATCCGGCCGGCGTCGGTGGAATTGCCGGAGACGATCCGGCTGGACCGGGACACGCGGCATCACAGTTACGATCGCGAATACGCGAATCGCCTGGGCCGCATCCTGGTGCAACTCGATCGCGTGTTCACTGCTTCGCAATGCGCGTTCATCGGCAAGAGCAGCCCGGTGAATTTCTTCTGGGGCAGTTTCGACTTGGCGGTGACGCGGTTTTCCGGCCGGCGCGCGCCGCCGCGCGAGGGGCCGGCGTTCATGCGCGATGCGTATTCGCACGAGGTGATCAGCCACGGTTTCTGGCCGGGCAGCGGGCCGCTCCTGCAGCCGGCGTTGTATGCGTATGCTGCGCCGGAGCCGGCAGGCTTGAAGGAAGCGCGCGTGTCGCCGGGCGAGGCGTACTATCACCGCGAGCTCGGCGAATTCATCCTGCCGTACGCAGCGGTGCGCCAGGCGGACGCGCCGGACGACGCGATCCTGGGTTTCATTGCAAGTACCTACGCGCGCGCCGCGGACCTCGCGCACTGGGATCGCGGCGCGCTGGATCGCGCCGTTGCCGCGTGAGCCAGGCCGCGCACGGCCCGTGGAAATCCGGCGGGGAGTGCGCGATGCTGGCGCTCGTTGGCGAGCACGGGGTGTGGCAATGATCGCGGTGCGTGGGTTGGATCATCTGGTGTTGCGCGTGCGCGACGTCGCCGCGATGCGGCGCTTCTATTGCGAGGTGCTGGGCTGCACGTTCGAGCGCGAGCAGGCGGAAATCGGCCTGCTGCAGTTGCGTGCCGGCGCGTCGCTGATTGATCTGGTGGATGTCGAGGGCAAGCTCGGGCGCAAGGGTGGGGCGGCGCCCGGCCGCGATGCGCGCAACGTGGACCACTTCTGCCTGCGCATCGAAGCGTGGGACGGGGCGGCGATCGTTGCGCATCTGAAGGCGCACGGCGTGAGGGTCGGCGAGATCGGCCGGCGCTACGGCGCGGAAGGCGAGGGGCCGTCCATTTACGTCGAGGATCCGGAGCGCAACACCGTGGAGTTGAAGGGGCCGCCGGAGCCGTAGCTCGTCGTAGCCCGGATGAAGCGCAGCGAATCCGGGGCCATCAGACCCATCCCGGATTCCAGCGCTGCGCGCTTCCATCCGGGCTACGGGCAGCGTGCGATTGGCGCACGACCGTGGGTGGAGCGTACGCGCGGTCGGCGGGTCAAGACCCGCCCTACGATTGCGGCGCACTTGCACGGTCGAAATGAAAGGGCCGCCGGATCCGTAGCTCGTCGTAGCCCGGATGACGCGCAGCGAAATCCGGGGCCATCCGACCCATCCCGGATTCCAGCGCTGCGCGCTTGCATCCGGGCTACGGGCTGCGTGCGATGGCGCACGACCGTGCGTGGAGCGTACGCGCCGTCGGCGGGTACGCGCCGTCGGCGGGTCAAGACCCGCCCTACGATTGCGGCGCACTTTGCACGGTCGAAATGAAAGGGCCGCCGGATCCGTAGCTCGTCGTAGCCCGGATGGAGCGCAGCGAAATCCGGGGCCATGTCGCGACCCATCCCGGATTCCAGCGCTGCGCGCTTCCATCCGGGCTACGGGCTGTGGCTCTACGATGGCGGCATCGCCGCTCGCGCGGAATGCCCATGACCGCCATGCTCGTGCTGGTGCTGCACCTGGCCGTGATCGCCTTCAACGTGTTCGGTTGCGTGGCGATTCCGCTCGGCGCGTGGCGCGGCTGGCGCTGGGTGCGCGGGTTCGGGTGGCGGCTGGCGCACCTGCTCAGCCTGGCGGTGGTCGCGGTGCAGGCGGTCGTCGGGCGCGCCTGTTTCCTGACGATCTGGCAGGGCGAACTGGCGGGCGTCCCGCGCGCGCAGCCGCTCATCGCGGGCTGGATCAACCGGATGATCTACTGGCCGCTGCCGCTGTGGGCGTTCGCGGTTTTGTACGTGGTGGTGTTCGTGTACGTGGTCGCGCTGTGGATCCTGGTGCGGCCGCGCGTGCCGTCGCTGCGTCGTTGAAGCGCGATGCGGTAGCATCTCCAGAGCCCGAGGCCACGAAAGGATTCCGCCATGCCCTGCCTGCTGGTCCTGCTTGCGTTGTGCGTGCCGCGCGTGGTGATCGTGCTGGTGTGGCTGTTCTCGCGCTGGTTCGACATCTTCCACAACCCGCTGTGGCCGGTGCTGGGCTTCGTGTTCCTGCCGACCACGCTGCTGTGGTACACCGCCGTGCAGCACTGGTACTCGGGTCAGTGGACCATCGTGCCGGTGATCGGCATCGTGATCGCGTTGCTGATTGACCTTTCGCCCGCGAGCGGACGCCGGCGGCGACTGTAGTCAGGACTCGCCGGCGTGGCGCCGCAGGTATTCGGTCTGCCGGCGCCAGGTTTCGGTAGTCTGGGGCTTGATGAACAGCGCCACGATCTCGCTGTTCTCGCTTTTCGCCTTCTTCTCGATGCGGTTCACGCACTGCTCGACCTCGTCCGCGTTCAGGCGGTCGTCGAATTCCGCGCTCAGGTTCGCCACCACCTGCTCGGGGCCCATCTGGAAGGTGAGTACGCCGTTGGCGCGGCGCACGCCTTCGTCGTCGCGCGCGATCGCCATGATCGAATCGCCGATGCGCGGGTGCGCCGGCTCGCCGATCAGCAGGTTCTTGCTCTCGCGCAGCAGCAGGATGGAGGTGCCGGCCAGCACGATCGCGATGCCGATCGAAGCCGCGCCGTCCGCGCGCGGTATGTGCAGCATGTGCGAACCGAGCACGCCGCCGAGCGCGATCAGCACCCCGGCCAGGCCGGCCCCGTCGGTGAGCAGCTCGGTGAAATCGCTCGGGTCCTTGCTGCGCCGGAAAGCTTCGAAATAGCCGAGCCGCCCCTTGCGCGCGCCGATGCCCTTCACCGCCACGCTGCAGGAGACGACTTCGAACACGAACGAGACCGCCAGCACGGTGTAGCTCAACGAGGCGCTGGTGAGCGGCTCCGGCCTGCGCAGGTGGATCAGTCCTTCGTAGAACGACACGCCTGCGCCCAGCGCCAGCACCAGCAGCGCGACCATGAAGCTCCAGAAATACAGTTCGCGGCCATGGCCGAAGGGATGTTCCGGATCCGGCGGCAGCTTGGCGCGTCGCAATCCGTACAGCAGCAGCGCGGAGTTGACCGTGTCCACCAGCGAGTGCACGCCCTCGCTCAGCATCGCCGAGCTGCCCCCCAGCGCGCCGGCGATGAACTTGGCGATCGCGATCAGCAGGTCGCCGGTCAGCGATACGACGACGATGGTCCTGGAGCCGTAACCGCGCGCCATGCACATCTAAATCGCACGGCCGGCGTCCCCGCGCTGTGACGGAGTGGATGCAGGCGGGAAAAGCCGCCCGATCGCGCTGTCGGCGGCCGGTACCGCGGCCTCGCGCCGATCGCACTAGAATCCCCCTCGGGGATGCGAGGGCCGACCATGGAGCAGGCCAAACAGTTGCCCGACCAGCAATCGGCGGATGCGCTGTTCGCCGCCGTGTACGCGCGCCTGAAGGCCATGGCCTCGCGGCAGCTCGCGAACCAGCGTCGCAATGCCACGCTCGACACCACCGAGCTGGTGCACGAACTCTACCTGCGCATGGGCCAGCGGCAGGCGCTGCAATTCGAGCAGCCGGCGCAGTTCTTCACCTACGCGGCGCGCGCGATGCGCCACCTGCTGATCAACCGCGCACGCGACCGGCTGCGCCTGCGCGCCGGCGGGCAGTGGAACCGGGTGACGCTGGACGATCGCAACCTGCAACTGGCGCTGGACACCGCCGAGGAAGCGCTGGCGCTGGATGCGGCGCTGACCGCGCTGGAACAGGCCGACGCACGCGCCGCGCGCGTGGTGGAGCTGCGCTATTTCGCGGGGCTCAGCCTGGAGCAGGTGGCCGAAACGCTGGGGCTGGCCCGGCGCACCATTGACCGCGACTGGCGCTTCGCCCGCGCCTTCATCAAGGCGCGCATGGATTGATGCCGTGTGTCGCAAACAGTGCTGAATCGGGGTTATTCGAACGAGAGACACCACTGCCAGGTTGGCCGCCCGTTGTGCCGGGCGTAGCGTGCGGAGCAAGCGGGGTGGAAGCGGCTTGCGGAGTTGCCCTTCCACCCCGGCGCTGCGCGACTGCGTCCGCGCCCGGGGCGAACGGCGAGTATCACGTTGAAGGCGATGCCGTGGAATCCACACCGACCCTGCGCGATCTGTTCGAAGAAGTGCTGGGCCTCGGCGCCGCCGAGCGCGAACGCGTGTTCGCCGCGCGCGGACTGGATGCGGAAACGCGCGCGCAGGTCGAACGCATGCTCGCGGCCGACGCCACCGCGGACGAATTGCTCGCCTGCGGCGACGCGGCCAGCGCGGCGCGCGCGATCGGCGAAACGGAGGTTCCCATCGCGCTTCCGGCCGGCACCGGCATCGGCCCGTTCGAGATCGTGGAAGTGCTGGGCGAGGGCGGTTCATCCACGGTCTTCCGCGCCTTCCGCGAAGTCGCCGGCGTGCGCCAGGAAGTCGCGCTCAAGCTGCTGGCGCGCGGTCTCTACACGCCGGAAGCGCAGCGCCAGTTCCGCCGCGAGCGCGAGGCGCTGGCGCGGCTGCGGCATCGCGGCATCGCGCGTCTGATCGAGGGCGGCATCGCCGACAACGGCCTTGCCTACATTGCGCTGGAGCTGGTGGACGGGCTGCCGATCACGCGCCACGCGCGCGAGCATCGCCTGTCCGAGCGCGAGCGGCTGGTGCTGTTCCTGGAAGTCTGCCGTGCGGTCGAATCGGCGCATCGGGCGCTGATCGTGCATCGCGACCTCAAGCCTTCCAACGTGCTGGTCACCCGCGAGGGTGAAGTGAAGCTGCTGGATTTCGGCATCGCCAAGCTGCTGGATTACGCCGACGACGCCACGCGCACGCTGCACCAGGCGCTCACGCCCGCCTACGCCGCGCCGGAACAGTTCGCGACCGGCGAGATCACCACCGCCACCGACGTCTACGCGCTCGGCGTGCTGCTGGCCGAGCTGCTTACCGGCGAACGCGCGCCCGGGCCCGCGCGCACCTGGAGCGGCGGCGATGGCGGCCCGCAACATGGCGGCGGCGGGTTTGCGCGGAAGCTGCGCGGCGACCTCGCCAACATCGTCGGCAAGGCCACCGCGACCGAGCCGGAAAACCGCTACGCCTCGGCCGGCGCCTTGGCCGAAGACATCGGCCGCTACCTGGACGGCGAGCCGGTGCTGGCGCATCCGCCTTCGCGCTGGTATCGCACCGGCAAGTTCATCGCGCGCCATCGCGGCGGCGTGGTGGTGACCGTCGCGTTGCTGCTGGCGATCTTCGTTTCGCTGGGCGCCGCGCTGTGGCAGGCGCACGTTGCGCGCG
>DASVDY010000296.1:0-4883 GCA_036380855.1 Rhodanobacteraceae bacterium | reverse complement strand
GCGCGCCCGCGGCTTCAGGCGCACGTACAGCTGCTTGCGCACATGGGCGACACGCTCGCCGCCGGCCGTGACGATATCGGTGTCGAACCAGCGCAGCACCTTGTCGCCGGAGGCGGCTTCGGCCCGCAACTCGGCGATGGTCCCATCGTCCAGCCGGAATTCCGCGTAGACGTGCCCGCGAGCCGGCGCGATGAATTCGATCTCGGCCGCCTTGTCCCAGACGTAGTAGTCCCCGCCGAGCCGCTGCAACGCCAGCAGCATCCAGAAGGGATCGGTCATGGCGAACAGGTTGCCGCCGAACTGGCTGCCCACGTAGTTGCGGTTCCACGGTCGCAGGCGCAGCGCCACGCGCGCTTGCGTCCAGTCGTCTGCAATGTGCAGCACGCGGATGCCGTTGCAAAGGAAAGGCGGCCACAGGTTCATCAGGCGCCGCAGCGTGCGCGCGCGCATGGCCGGGTCAGAACAACAGGGACGACATCTTGCGCCGGGTGGCGGCGACAAGTGTCTCGTCCTCGACGATGCGGAAGGCATCCAGCAGCCGCTTGCGCGCAAGCCCCTCGTTCCAGTTGCGATCGGCTTGCAGGATGGCGAGGAACTGCTCCATCGCATCGGCGGGGTCGCCGCCCAGCAGCAGGCGCACGCCCAGCGCATCGCGTGCAGCAAAGTCTTTCGGATCGTTCTCGATCCGGGCCATCAGTTCACCCGACGACGCGCTGCCGGTGAGCGCCTGCGCGAGGTCAACGTACGCGCGCAGGGCCTTGGCGCGATCGTCGTGTTCCAGTTCGCCCGGCAGGGACTCCAGCGCATCCTTTGCCGCATTGATGTCGCCCGCGCGGGCTTGCGCGAGCGCCAGTTCCAGTTTCAGCTCGGGCTTGCCCGGTTCTGCCTCCACCGCTTCGCGCAGTCGGGCGATCGCGGCGTGCGGGGTTTCGCGAGGCGCGTGCGGGCCTTCGTCGGCCATGTCCTGCACGGGTGCTTCGATCTTCGTCGCCGGCGCGATCTGGTGGCGGGAGAGGAATTCGCGCACCTGCGATTCGGGCAGCGCGCCGGCGAAGCCGTCCAGAATCTGGCCGTCGCGGATCAGCACGACGGTCGGGATGCTGCGCACGCCG
The DNA here is from genome assembly GCA_036380855.1 of Rhodanobacteraceae bacterium. Lineage (GTDB taxonomy): Bacteria > Pseudomonadota > Gammaproteobacteria > Xanthomonadales > Rhodanobacteraceae > 66-474. The sequence continues at coordinate 3,771 of DASVDY010000296.1, read as the reverse complement.
AACATGCCGGCCAGTTGCTGTTCCTTGTCGCAGTCAATCTTGGCGAGCTTGAACGCGCCGCCGTATTCGCCGGCCAGCTTTTCCAGGATCGGCCCGAGCGTCTTGCACGGCCCGCACCAGGTCGCCCAGAAGTCCACCAGCACCGGCGTGGCGAGCGAGGCCTGCAGCACCTCGCTTTCGAAGTTGGCCTGGCCGGCTTCGAAGACGTGCGGGGATTTCGCGGAATGGGTCGGCGTGGCTTTTTGCGGGGAGTTCATGGGAATTCGATCCGTGAAAAAACAGCGTCATCCCGGCGCAAGCCGGGACCCGGCGCCTCATCCAGGACTTCTTCAAAAGTCACCGGGTTCCGGCTTGCGCCGGAATGACGAGCACTATAAATGGCGTTCGGCGCGCCGTGTTCAAGGCGCCATCAGCACCGGCTTGCCGTCGCGCTTGTACACCGTGCCGGCCTTCATCACGAAGTCCACCTGCTTCATCAGCGCGATGTCGTCCAGCGGATTGCCGGGCACGGCGACCAGGTCGGCGTACTTGCCCGCCGTCACGCTGCCGAGGTCCTTGTCGCGCTTCAGCAGTTCGGCGGCGTGCATTGTCGCCGCCTGGATGGTGAACATCGGCGGCATGCCGGACTGCACCATGTAGACGAACTCCTGCGCGTTTTCGCCGTGCGGATACACGCCCGCATCGGTGCCGAAGGCGATCTTCACGCCCGCCTTGTAGGCCTTGCCGGCGGTGGCCATGATCACCGGGCCCACTTCCTCGGCCTTGCGCGCGACCTGCGGCGGATACCAGCCTTCCTTCGCCTTCTGCATCACGAACTGGCCGGCGATGATGGTCGGCACGTACCAGGTGCCGTGTTCCTTCATCAGCTTCATGTCCTGCGCATCCATGAAGGTGCCGTGCTCGATGGAATCCACGCCACCCAGCACCGCGCGCCGGATCGCCTCGGCGCCGTGCGCATGCGCTGCCACGGTGAAGCCGTAGTCGTGCGCGGCGGCCACCACGGCCTTGATCTCGTCCAGCGTCATCTGCGGATTCTCGGAGCTGGAGCTTTCATCCAGCACCCCGCCGGAAGGCATGATCTTGATCAGGTCCGCGCCGTCCTTGTAATGCTGGCGCACCGCCTTCCACGCATCCTCCGGCGAATTGATGATGCCGTCCTTCGGGCCCGGATCGCCCTGCAGGCTCCAGCGATAGCCGTCGGTAGGGTCGGCATGTCCGCCGGTGGTGCCGATGAACTTGCCGGCGGTGAAGATGCGCGGGCCGGGCACGAGTCCGGCATTCACCGCATTGCGCAGCGCGATCGAGGAGTTGTCGTCCTCGCCGAGGTTGCGCACCGTGGTGAAGCCGGCGAGCAGCGTGCGTTTCGCGTACACCGTGCTGCGGATCGCGTAGTCGGCCGGGTTCAGCCGGAACTGGTCGCTGTAGGTCGTCTTGCTGAATTGCGAAGTCAGGTGCGTGTGGGAATCGATCAGGCCCGGCATGCAGGTATCGTAGGCCGGAAGATCGATCACCGTCGCGCCCGGACGATCGGCATTGCCGGCGACAACCTCCCCGAAACGCTCGCCATTGATGACCACCGTGGTCGCGCCCAGCATCTTGCCGCTGATGGTGTCTATCAGGTGCGGGCAATGCACCACGGTCACGGCCTGCGCGGCGGACGTGCCTGCCTGCGGCGCTTCGGCGGCCTGTGCGGCAGCCATGCACAACGCGGCGGCAATGGCGACAACGAGTGTCCTGGTCATCTGCGGTTCCCCATGGAAAACGAGCCCGCATCATAGCGAGCAGCGATGCACGCGAGCGTGCCAGACGACATGGGCTTGGCGGCCATGTTGCACTGCGGTAGGCTGGTCGTTCGCGCGCCGCGGGGGCGCTGCGCGCCATGCCACGGACCGACCATGCAGGAACACTACGACCCGCGCGAGGTTGAAGCCGCCGCGCAGCAGTTCTGGGCCGACGCGCGCGCCTTCGAGGTGAAGGAAGATCCCGCGCGCGAAAAATTCTATTGCCTCTCGATGCTGCCTTATCCGAGCGGCGCGCTGCACATGGGCCACGTGCGCAACTACACCATCGGCGACGTGATCTCGCGCTTCCAGCGCATGCAGGGGAAGAACGTCCTGCAGCCGATGGGCTGGGATGCCTTCGGCCTGCCCGCGGAAAACGCCGCGATCGCGCGCTCCGTGCCGCCGGCGAAGTGGACCTACCAGAACATCGAACACATGCGCGCGCAGTTGAAGGCGATGGGCTTCGCCATTGACGGGTCGCGCGAGGTCGCCACCTGCAAGCCGGAATACTACGTGCACGAGCAGCGCATGTTCGTGCGACTGTTCAGGCAGGGCCTGGTGTACCAGAAGAACAGCGTGGTCAATTGGGATCCGGTGGACCAGACCGTGCTCGCCAACGAGCAGGTGGTGGACGGGCGCGGCTGGCGCTCGGGCGCGGTGGTGGAGAAGCGCGAGATCCCGCAGTGGTTCCTGAAGATCACCGACTACGCGCAGGAACTTCTGGACGGGCTGGACGAGCTTCCCGGCTGGCCGGATGCGGTCAAGACGATGCAGCGCAACTGGCTCGGCCGTTCGGAAGGGCTGGAAATCCATTTCGACGTGGAAGGCGCGGACGAACCGCTGTCGGTGTTCACCACGCGCCCCGACACCCTGATGGGCGCGACCTTCCTGGCCGTCGCGGCCGAGCACCCGCTGGCCGCGCGTGCCGCGCAGCGCAATCCCGAAATCGCGCGCTTCATCGAGGAGTGCCGCCACGGCGGGGTTTCCGAAGCCGAACTGGAAACGCAGGAAAAGCGCGGCATGGACACCGGGCTGGTCGCGATCCATCCGGTCAGCGGAGAAAAGCTGCCGATCTGGATCGCCAATTTCGTGCTGATGGGCTACGGCACCGGCGCGCTGATGGCGGTGCCCGCGCACGACGAGCGCGACTGGGAGTTCGCGACCAAATACGGACTGCCGAAGAAGATCGTGATCGTGGATGCGGACACCGCCTCCGCCCTGCGCACGCTTGGCGAGCGCGAAGCGCTGGCGTTCGATCCCATGTCGGTGGCGCTGGGCCAGGCGCCGTTCGAACACGTCAGCGACCGCGAGGCGCTGGAAGGCAGGCTGCGCGAATTCGTCCGCCGCATCGAAGTCGAAAGCGCCTTCACCGAACGCGGCATGCTGGTGAATTCGGGCGATTTTTCCGGGCTCGGTTTCGACGATGCGCTGGATGCGTTCGCGCGCAGGCTGGAATCCGAAAACCGCGGCAGGCGCAGCGTGCAATGGCGCCTGCGCGATTGGGGCGTCTCGCGCCAGCGCTACTGGGGCTGCCCGATCCCGATCATCCATTGCGCGAAATGCGGCGCGGTGCCGGTGCCGGAAGACCAGCTTCCCGTGGTGTTGCCGGAAGACGTGCAATTCATGGGTGTGCAGTCGCCGATCAAGGCCGACCCGGAATGGCGCAGGACGACCTGTCCCGAGTGCGGCGGCGCGGCCGAGCGCGAGACCGACACCTTCGACACCTTCATGGAGTCGAGCTGGTATTACGCGCGCTACACCTCGCCGGGTGCGTCCACGCAGGTGGATTCGCGCGCGGATCACTGGCTTCCGGTGAACCAGTACATCGGCGGTATCGAGCACGCGATCTTGCACCTGCTGTACTTCCGCTTCTATCACAAGCTGATGCGCGACGCGGGCCTGGTGCATTCGGACGAACCGGCCACCAACCTGCTGTGCCAGGGCATGGTGGTGGCGGAGACGTTCTATCGCGAGGCGAACGGCCAGCGCG
>DASVDY010000295.1:0-7046 GCA_036380855.1 Rhodanobacteraceae bacterium | reverse complement strand
CAGCCAGACGTTGCCGCCCGCGCCGCCGTCGCCGCCGTTCGGGCCGCCGAAGGGAATGAACTTCTCGCGCCGGAAGCTGGCGCAACCATTCCCGCCGTCGCCGGCCTGCACCTTGATGATGGCTTCGTCTACGAATTTCATTGAATGGGACCGGGGACAAGGGACCGGGGACCAGAGTTCAGACTCCGGGAATGGGTTGGATTACGCCGCGGCGTAGACGACCGGCAGCGGCAAAGCGTAGCGCATGCGCACCGCCGTTTCCGGTCCCTGGTCCCCTGTCCCTGGTCCCTCCGGAACGAAAAGCCCCGCGCGTGGCGGGGCTCTGTCGTGCTTCTGGCGATTTGCCGATTACCCGGCAATTACGCTGACGGTGCGACGCGATTTCGGGCCATGGGTCTTGAACTCGACCTTGCCGTCCACCAGCGCAAACAGCGTGTGGTCGCGGCCGAGACCGACGCCCGTGCCCGGATGGAACTGGGTGCCGCGCTGGCGCACGATGATGTTGCCGGCCGAAACCGCCTGGCCGCCATAGAGCTTCACGCCCAGGTATTTCGGGTTGGAATCGCGGCCGTTGCGCGAGGAACCTACGCCTTTCTTGTGTGCCATGACATCTGCCTCTGGATTCTGTTCGCCCGCGGGCGCTTACCGGGAAATTCCGGTGATCTCGATCTCGGTGTAGTGCTGCCGGTGGCCCATCTGCTTGCGATGGTGCTTGCGGCGGCGGAACTTGACGATCCGCACCTTGTCGTGGCGGCCGTGCGCGCGCACCTTGGCGGCCACGCTGGCGCCGGCGACGTTGGGCGCACCGACGGTGATGTTCTCGCCGTCGCCGATCATCAACACCTGCTCGAACTTGATCGCGGCATCCACGTCCGCGTCGAGCTTCTCGACGCGCAGGACGTCGCCCTGCATCACGCGGAACTGGCGTCCGCCGGTAACAATGACTGCGTACATTTTGAAGACCTCGTCGGTTCTGTCGTTATTCTGGTGAAGCCGGCCGTCCGGAGGGGCCCGGACGGAACGCGCAAGTATAGCCCGGCTCGGGCGACCCGGCAATCCGGTAAAACCGGTGCCCAAGTCCAGTTCTGGGCTGTGATCGCACAAGCGCGCCAGCGGCGGCGACACTGCAGCCTGCCCCCGTATCCGATCCGCCCCGGAGCCGGCTCAGTGCTTGCCGGGCGACGGGATTGCCGGCGGCTGTTTCGGCGCCGGGCAGGCGCCCTGCGCATCAAGGACGCCCTGCTGCTTCAATTTCGCCACCATGGCCTCGGCGCGCTGTTCGCCCCATTGCCGGCCCACCTGCATGCCCTCCTGCATCGTGGCGGGCATTTCGTGGAGCACCTTCTGGCCGAGCGGGGAGTTGTAGAAGGCCAGCAGCCCGTAGATGTCCTCGCTCGTGAAGTGGCGCTGATAGATCGGCACCAGCTTGTCGAGGATGTCTTCCTGTGCCTGCGGATCGTTGAAAGTCGCCGCCACCGTATCCTGCGGGACGCAGGGCATGAGGCGCGCGACCTGCTGCACCATGACCTTGTTCATTTGTGCAAGCGTGGCCTTGAGGCCCAGGGTGTCCATCAGCTCGCGCACCTGTTGCGCGCTCGCGCCGCCCGTGGCCGGCGCAGCTTGCCCCGCGCCCGCCGCCATCATTGCTGCCAGAACCGCGCCGAGCAGCACATTTTTGCCATGACGCATGGCCTGTTCTCCGAATTGCAATTGATCCCCGCCGACCGCATATCGGCCGGAGCGCTATAGTAGCCGGCATTTCGCCGCGCACTTCACCTCACGAGAAACATGGACACGATCCGCATCCGCGGCGCGCGCACGCACAATCTCAAGAACCTCGACCTGGAACTGCCCCGCGACCGGCTGATCGTGATCACCGGCCTGTCCGGTTCCGGCAAGTCCTCGCTCGCCTTCGACACCATCTACGCCGAAGGCCAGCGTCGCTACGTCGAGTCGCTGTCCTCCTACGCCCGGCAATTCCTCTCGATGATGGAAAAGCCGGACGTGGACCACATCGAGGGCCTGTCCCCGGCCATCTCGATCGAGCAGAAATCCACCTCGCACAACCCGCGCTCCACCGTCGGCACCATCACCGAGATCTACGACTACCTGCGCCTGCTGTACGCGCGCGTGGGCACGCCGCGTTGCCCGAACCACGGCACCTCGCTGGAGGCGCAGACCGTCAGCCAGATGGTGGACGCCACACTCGCGCTGCCGGCCGACAAACGTTTCATGCTGCTGGCGCCGGTGATCCGCGAACGCAAGGGCGAGCACGTGCAGGTGTTCGAGCAATTGCGTGCGCAAGGTTTCGTTCGCGCGCGCGTGGATGGCCAGGTCCATGACCTCGATGCGGTACCGCCGCTCGGGTTGCGCATCAAGCACACGATCGAGGTGGTGATCGACCGCTTCCGTCCCCGCGAAGACCTGAAGCAGCGTCTGTCCGAATCGTTCGAAACCGCGCTGCGCCTGGGCGAGGGACTGGCGATCGTCGTGGACATGGATGACCCGAACGCGCCGGAACAACTGTTCTCCTCGCGCTATTCCTGCCCGCTGTGCGACTACTCGCTGCCCGAGCTGGAACCGCGGCTGTTCTCGTTCAACTCGCCGGTCGGCGCATGCCCGGCGTGCGACGGCCTGGGCGTGACGCAGTTCTTCGATCCGGCGCGCGTGGTCGCGCACCCGGAACGGAGTTTCGGCGAAGGCGCGGTGCGCGGCTGGGACCGCCGCAACCCGCACTTCTTCCAGATGATCCGCTCGCTGGCCAAGCACTACAAATTCGACGTCGAGACGCCCTGGCAGGATCTGCCGAAGAAGACCCGTGAGGCGATCCTGTTCGGCTCCGGCGAGGAGAAGATCGAGTTTCGCTACCTGGGCGAAGGCCGTTCCGGATTCGTTCGCAAACACAAGTTCGAAGGCGTGATCCCGAACCTGGAGCGGCGCTGGAAGGAAACCGAATCCAACATGGTGCGCGAGGAACTGGGCCGCTTCATCAGCGAGCGTCCCTGCCCCGAGTGCAACGGCGAACGCCTGAACCTTTCCGCGCGCAACGTGTTCGTCGGCGAGAAGAACCTGCCACACCTGACCGCACTCGCGATCAACGATACGCAGGCCTTCTTCGATGACTTGAAACTCCCCGGCTGGCGCGGCGAGATCGCGGCCAAGATCGTCAAGGAAATCCGCGAGCGATTGCGTTTCCTGATTGACGTCGGCCTGGACTACCTCACGCTCGACCGCAAGGCCGATTCGCTGTCCGGCGGCGAAGCCCAGCGCATCCGCCTCGCCTCGCAGATCGGCGCGGGGCTGGTCGGCGTGATGTACGTGCTGGACGAGCCTTCCATCGGCCTGCACCAGCGCGACAACGACCGCCTGCTCGGCACGCTGGTGCGCCTGCGCGACCTCGGCAACACCGTGCTGGTGGTGGAACACGACGAAGACGCGATCCGCGCCGCCGACCACATCCTCGACATCGGTCCCGGCGCGGGCGTGCACGGCGGCGAGATCGTCGCACAGGGTTCGCTGAAGGACGTGCTCAACGCGCCACGCTCGCTGACCGGGCAATACCTTTCCGGCAAGCGCGCGATCGAGGTGCCGAAACTGCGCCGGCAACCCGATCCGAAGAAGGTGATGACGCTGCACGGCGCGCGCGGCAACAACCTGCAGGGCGTGGACCTGGAAATCCCCGCGGGCCTTTTCACCTGCATCACCGGCGTTTCGGGGTCGGGCAAGTCCACGCTGGTCAACGACACGCTGTTCCGGCACGCGGCGGCGGAATTGAACGGCGCCTCGGCGCAGCCGGCGCCGTTCGACAAGATCGAAAAGCTCGACCTGTTCGACAAGGTCGTGGACATAGACCAGTCGCCGATCGGCCGCACGCCTCGATCGAACCCCGCCACCTACACGGGCCTGTTCACGCCGCTGCGCGAGCTGTTCGCACAGGTGCCGGAAGCGCGCGCACGCGGCTACCAGGCCGGGCGCTTCAGCTTCAACGTCAAGGGCGGCCGCTGCGAGGCCTGCGAAGGCGACGGCCTGATCAAGGTCGAGATGCACTTCCTGCCCGACGTCTACGTGCCCTGCGACGTCTGCCACGGCAAGCGCTACAACCGCGAGACGCTGGAGATCCTCTACAAGGGCCACAACATCGCCGACGTGCTCGACATGACCGTCGAGGACGCGCAGAAGGTCTTCGAGAACATCCCGGCGATCGCGCGCAAGCTGGAAACGCTGATGGATGTCGGCCTCGGCTATATCAAGCTGGGTCAGAGCGCTACCACGCTCTCGGGCGGCGAGGCGCAGCGCGTCAAGCTGTCGAAGGAGCTTTCGCGCCGCGACACCGGCAGCACGCTGTACATCCTCGACGAGCCGACCACCGGCCTGCACTTCCACGACATCGAGCAGCTGTTGCGCGTGCTGCACCGGCTGGTTGACCAGGGCAACACGGTGGTGGTGATCGAGCACAACCTGGACGTGATCAAGACCGCCGACTGGATCGTGGATCTCGGCCCCGAAGGCGGCGCCGGCGGCGGACGCATCATCGCGACCGGCACGCCGGAAGACGTGGCAGCGACGCCGCATTCGTATACCGGACAATTCCTGGCGCGCATACTGGAAGCGCCGCCGAGGGCACAGGGAAAGAAGAAACGCGCATGAGCACGCGACGCCGCCGAAACAAGCCCGATGAGGATGCCGGCCCGTCCGGCGCGACCAAGAGCGCACGTTCGCGCAAGGCAACCGGGAAACAACAACGCGCGGCGGAAAAGCCGATCGAGGCAGCGCCTGCCGAAGCGCGCCCGAACCCGGATGAGCGGCAGCAACCCGCGCCACGTGTCCTGTTCTCCGCACCGATCGCGGTGCGCTGGCGCGATCTCGACGCGTTCAACCACGTCAACAATTCCAATTTCCTCACCTACCTCGAGGAAGCGCGCCTGCAGTGGCTGAAGGACGTGCCGGGTCCATGGTTCGATGCGCATTCGATGCCGCTGCTGGCCGCGGCGGAATTGAACTACCGCGCGCCGATCGAATGGCCCGCCTCGATCCTGGTGGAGCTGACCTGCGAACGGCTCGGCAATTCGTCCGTCACGATCGGTCACCGAATCGTGGACGCGGCGGACCCGCGCAGGCTCTACTGCGACGGACGCACCGTGCTGGTGTGGGCCGATCCCGCGACCGGCAAGCCGGTCCCATTGCCCGAAGCGATCCGCAGCGCCGCGGTGTAGGGCGGGCCCTGGCCCGCCGTGGCGCATTCGGTTCGGCGGGTCAAGACCCGCCCTACCAAAGGATTCAGCATCGCTCGTTATGATGCGACTTCGTCCAAGCAGAAGGAGCGCACGATGCAACCCCGCCTGCTCGCAGCCGCACTCGCGCTTGCGCTGACCGCAACCTCCGCATGCGCGGCCACCGATCTGCAGTCCGGTTCCGCCGATTCGAACGCCGCGCTGACCATATACCACGCCGACAACGACGCGCTGTTTTCCGGTGACGCGCAGGGCGCGTTGGACAGCGGCCGTGCGGTCGTTCACGAACGACGCGATGTGGACGTGCAGGCCGGACGCCATACCCTGCGCATCGGCGGCCTGCCCGCCAGCGTCGAACCCGAGGCGGTGCAGGTGAATTTCGGAAGCGGGGTGACCGTGCTCGGCCGCCGTATCGTGCTGGCGCGCGGCAGCGCCGACAGCGCCCTGGCCGGCCACACCGGCGAGCACGTCGCCGTGGCCGGCAGCAATGGCCAGACGATCGCCGAAGGCACCCTGCTGGGCGCCGACGACAACGGACTGGCGGTGCGCGGAACCAACGGCGCGGTGATCGTGGTGCACGACTACGCGACAGTCGCGTTGCAACCCGGTTCGGTCGGCGGCGGCGGCAGCGTGCTGCTGGACGTCAACGCGAAATCATCCGGTACGCGCGACGCGCGGCTCACGTATTCCACTTCGGGCATCGGCTGGCGCGCGGCCTACGACGCGACGCTCGCTTCCGGCGCAGCATGCCGCATGCATTTCGATCCGCAGGCCAGCATCGCCAACCGCAGCGGGCGCGATTACGACGGCGCGATGATCAAGCTGGTCGCGGGACAGCCGAATCTCGCCGGGCCGCCGCGCATGTACATGGCCAAGACCGCGATGGCGGAAGCGGCGGCGCCGCGGCCGCTGCCGCAACAGGCCTCCCTCGGCGACTACCGCAGCTTCGCCCTGCCGCATCCGGTGGACCTGCCCGACGGCACGGTCACGCTGACGCCGCTGTACGCGCCATCGGATCTCGATTGCACGCGCCAGTACCTGCTGGAGTCCGGCAACAGCTGGCATCCACCCAAGCCGATCCTGCAAGCCGATTACGGCAATGACAGTTTCCAGGCTCGCCCGATCGCGTCCACGCTGCTGTTCGACGCGCCGGCCGCGCTGCCCGCGGGCACGCTGCGCGCGTTCACCGTGGACCGCGACGGCGCGCCCGAACTGCTCGGCCAGGGCGACATCGCCGATACGCCGAAAGGACAACGAACCAGCGTCACGCTGGGCGAGAGCTTCGACCTGCGCGCCAGCCGCGAGCGCACCGCGTTCTCGGTGGACCAGGGCGCACATACCATGGACGAAGCGTTCCGCGTCACGCTCACCAACGGCGGCGACGTCGCGCGCACGGTGACGGTGCGCGAGCACCCGAACCGCTGGAACGTGTGGAAGCTGGTGTCATCCAGCGTGAAGCCCGACAAGCACACGCCGGACACCCTGGAGTTCGCAGTCGAGGTGCCCGCGCACGGCAAGGCGACGCTGGACTACCACGTGCGCTATACATGGCTGGCGAAGGACGAGTAGCTCGGGACTCGGGACTCGGGGCTTGCGAAAAACATCATTCCTCGTCATTCCGGGGCTGCGGCGGACGAAGTCCGGCGCGGAACCCGGAACCCAGTGACTCCGCTCCTTTCTGTTCAACATAAAAGGCACTGGGTCCCGACTTTCGCCGGGATGACGAAGATAAGAGGCTTTCGTTGCGACCCGTCACTCGGGACTCGGGACCCGGGAGAGCGTCGACAACAACTCGTCATTCCGGGGCTGCGGCGG
>DASVDY010000294.1:0-2927 GCA_036380855.1 Rhodanobacteraceae bacterium | reverse complement strand
GATTGAAGGCAGATTCCCAATGGCATGAAGCCGGCGGCTTGCGCCGCCGGCCCCAATCCACTCCCCAATCCCGGTGCGGGTTTCACTCCCTTCCGCCCGGAACCTAATTAAAACTTAACGACTCGTCAAGCAGCTCTGTCCCGAATTGCACCCGAAGTCGCAGCGGGCGTCAGAGCTGGGCGATGTCTGCGATCGCGTCGAAGCGGGCCTTGATGCTGGCCAGGAGCGCGAGGCGGTTGCCGCGCAGCGCAGCGTCCTCGGCCATCACCAGCACGCCATCGAAGAACGCATCCACCGGCACCTGCAACCGTGCGAGGCGCGCCAGCGTGCCTTCGTAGTCGTCGGTGGAGTGCGTTTCGGCTTGTGCGGCCTGCAGGGCCTGCCACAACGCGCGTTCGGCAGGTTCCTGCAGCAGCGATTCGTCTATCGCGCGGGCGCCGGCCTCGCGGATGTCCACCCCTTCCTTGCGCAGGATGTTGGCGACGCGTTTGTTCGCGGCGGCGAGGCTTTCCGCCTCGATGCGTTGCGCGAACGCCGCGACCGCGCGCAGGCGGCGATCGAAATCCACCAGGCTGGCCGGTTCCACAGCCGCCACCGCGGCGAACTGGCCCGGCGTGTAGCCCTGGTCGGCGTAATAGCCGCGCAAGCGATCGAGGATGAAGCCGCGCAGTTCCGTTGCGAGTTCGATGCGATTGCCCGCCTTCTTGTCCGATTTCGCGCCTGCAGCCAGCGCCCCTTCCGGAACCTGCTCCAGCGCATCCCGCAACAACACGTCGAGATCCAGATCCAGCCCGGCTTCGATCAGCGTGCGCGCAAGTCCCAGCGCGGCGCGGCGCAGCGCGAACGGATCCTTGTTGCCGGAAGGCTTGAGGCCCACCGCGAAGATGCCGGCCAGCGTGTCCAGCTTGTCGGCCACCGACAGCACTTGTGCCATCGCGCCCTGCGCAATGCCGTCGCCCGCGTTGCGCGGCCGGTAGAACTGGTCAAGCGCCTGCGCGACGTCCTCGCGCTCGCCCTGCGCAGCCGCGTAATGGCGGCCCATCACGCCCTGCAGTTCGGGGAATTCGCCGACCATCCGCGTCAGCAGGTCGCAGCGGCTCAATCCCGCTGCATGCGTCGTCAGCGCAGCGTCAATCGCCACGCCCTGCTCGCGCAGGCGGTTGGCGATCACGCGCGCCAATTCCGCTACGCGCACGGTCTTGTCCCACAGGCTGCCCAGCGCCTTCTGCCAGGTGACCTCGGCCAGTCCCTGCTGGTGCGCGGCCAACGGCGTTTTCAGGTCTTCGTCGAAGAAGAACTTCGCATCGGCAAAACGCGGGCGGATCACGCGCTCGTAGCCGTGGCGGATCAGTGCCGGGTCCTTCGACTCGATGTTGGCTACGCCGATGAAACGCTCGGTCAATCGGCCTTCGCCGTCGAAGACGGGGACGAACTTCTGGTTCGTTTCCATCGTCATCACCAGCGCCTCGTGCGGCACCGCGAGGTAGTCGCGATCGAAGGTGCAGGCGATCGCCACCGGCCATTCGGTGAGATTGGCGATCTCGTCGCACAGCGCGTCCGACAGGCGCGCTTCGCCGCCGCCGTTCGCCCTTGCAGCCGCAGCCACCTGCTCGCGCACGCGCGCGCGGCGCTCGGCGGGGTCGGCCAGCACCTTCGCCGCACGCAGCGCATCCAGATAACCGTCGGCATCCGCCAGGTGCACGGGCTTGCCATGCATGAAGCGATGCCCGCGCGACTGCCGGCCGCTCTTCAGGCCCAGCACCTCGCCCTCCACCACGCGGTCGCCGTGCAGCATCACCAGCCAGTGCACCGGCCGGACGAACGCATAATCCCGATCGCCCCAGCGCATCGGCTTGGGGATCGGCAACCCGGCCAGCGCTTCGGAAACGACCTGCGGCAACAACGCCGCCGTGGGTTGGCCTGACTGCACCGCGCGGTGCGCGAAGCGCTCGCCCTTGTTGTCGTTGATCCGCTGCAACCGCGTCCATTCGACGCCGCACTTCTGCGCGAAGCCGAGCAAGGCCCGGGTCGGCTCGCCGTTCGCGTCCAGCGCCGCATTGACGTAAGGGCCCAGCGCTTCGCTGTGCTGTTCGGGTTGCGAATCGCCGACGGCCGGCACGTGCACGGCCAGCCGGCGCGGCGTGCACAGCGCACGCGCATGTTCGACGTCCGCGGCGATGCCGCGCTTGTGCAGGCCTTCGCACACGCCGCGCGCGAACGCCTGCGCGAGTTCGTCAATCGAGTGGATCGGGAGTTCCTCGCAGCCGATCTCGATCAGCAACGGCTTGCCGGCGGTCTCAACCATGCGCGGCCTCCGCCGTGTCCGCCGCGGCGTTCTTGCCGACGTAGGCTTCCGCCACCGCGCGCGCCAGCGCGCGCACGCGCAGGATGTAGCGCTGACGCTCGGTCACGCTGATCGCGCGCCGCGCATCCAGCAGGTTGAACGCGTGGCTCGCCTTGCACACCTGCTCGTAGGCCGGCAGCGGAAGATTCAGCGCGACCAGCTTGTTGGCTTCCGCCTCGCAGGCGTCGAAGCGGTGGAACATCTCGGCGACGTCGGCGTGCTCGAAGTTGTAGGCGCTCTGCTCGACTTCGTTGCGGTGGAACACGTCGCCATAGGTCACCACGCCGTGCGGCGCGTGCGTCCAGATGAGGTCGAACACGCTGTCCACGTTCTGCAGGTACATCGCCAGCCGCTCGAGCCCGTAGGTGATCTCGCCGGTCACCGGCCTGCATTCCAGGCCACCGGCCTGCTGGAAGTAGGTGAACTGGGTGATTTCCATGCCGTCCAGCCAGACTTCCCAGCCCAGGCCCCAGGCGCCGAGCGTGGGCGATTCCCAGTTGTCCTCGACCAGCCGCAGGTCGTGCGCCAGCGGGTCAATGCCCAGCTCCTTCAACGAACCGAAATAGCGCTCGACGATATCGTC
>DASVDY010000293.1:0-5008 GCA_036380855.1 Rhodanobacteraceae bacterium | reverse complement strand
ATGAAATTCGTAGACGAAGCCATCATCAAGGTGCAGGCCGGCGACGGCGGGAATGGTTGCGCCAGCTTCCGGCGCGAGAAGTTCATTCCCTTCGGCGGCCCGAACGGCGGCGACGGCGGCGCGGGCGGCAACGTCTGGCTGGTCGCGGACGAAGGTCTGAACACGCTGGTGGACTTCCGCCACCAGCGCTCGTTCCGCGCCCAGCGCGGCGAGAACGGCATGGGCAGCGACATGTACGGCCGCGGCGGCGAGGACAAGGAAATCCGGGTGCCGGTCGGCACGGTGGTCATCAATCTCGACAGCGACGAGGTGATCGGGGATCTCGCCACCCATGGCCAGCGGCTGCTGGTCGCGCGCGGCGGCAACGGCGGCCTCGGCAACATTCATTTCAAGAGCTCGGTGAACCGCGCGCCGCGCAAGGCCACACCCGGCACGCCTGGCGAGGCACGCGAACTGAAGCTGGAATTGAAGGTGCTGGCCGACGTCGGCCTGCTGGGGTTCCCGAATGCCGGCAAGAGCACCTTCATCCGCGCGGTGTCCGCGGCGACGCCACGGGTGGCGGACTACCCGTTCACCACGCTGCAGCCGCACCTGGGCGTGGTGCGTTCCGGACCGGACCAGAGCTTCGTGATCGCCGACATCCCGGGCCTGATCGAGGGCGCGGCGGAAGGCGCGGGCCTGGGCGTGCAGTTCCTGAAGCACCTGGCGCGCACCAGCCTGCTGCTGCACCTGGTGGACGTCGCGCCGATGGATGGCGCCGACCCGGTCGGGCAGGTGCGCGCGATCGAAGGCGAATTGCAGCGCTTCGATCCGGAGTTGCTGGCGCGGCCGCGCTGGCTGGTGCTCAACAAGATGGATCTCATCGCGCCGGAAGAGCGCGACGCGCTGGCGAAGACAATCGTCGAGCGCCTGCAATGGAGCGCACCATGGTTCGCGGTCTCGGCGGCCAATCGCGAAGGCACGCGCGAAGTCGCGCTGGCGGCGCAGCGGTTCTTCGATGAGCAGAGGTCGCTCGAGGCGGAAGGCGACCTTGATCAGGGGCAGCACCAATAATGTGCAGGTGCGCTACGCGCATGCCCCCCTCAGCCCTTCGGGCAGCTTCCCCCGCAAGCGGGGGAAGCGAACGTCCGCAGCGTCTTTCGCTGAGTCCTTCCTCCGTTTACGGGGGAAGGTGCCGGCAGGCGGATGGGGGCAGCCTTGACGCGAGCCGGCCGACAAAAAAGCCGGCTTTCGCCGGCGTATTTTTGCGCTCATCCATGAGCGCGAAGATCAAACAGCAGCCACGGATCTCTTCGCCATGGATGGCGCTCCGGGCCGCACTTCTCAAAGGATCAGCCCAGGGCCTGGATCTTGGCGCTCAGGCGGCTCTTGTGGCGCGCGGCCTTGTTCTTGTGGATCAGGCCGTGGTGGGCGTAGCGGTCCATCACCGGTTCGGCGGCCTGGTAGGCGGCCTGGGCCGCGGCCTTGTCCTTGGCATCGATCGCCTTCAGCACCTTGCGGATCGAAGAGCGCAGCATCGAGCGCTGGCTGGCGTTGCGCATGCGGCGCACTTCGGACTGCCTGGCGCGCTTCTTGGCGGACTTGATGTTGGCCACGGGTTGAAACTCCGGAAAGGGATTGGAAAAAGACCGGCGATTATGAGTGAAAGGCCTTCCAAGGTCAATCTTGTAGGGACCGGGGACCGGGGACCGGGGATCAGGGCCGGTACACCTCATGCGGTCGGCAAGGATGAGCGTCGGCCTGTATCCAGTAACCAGAGGCCTTCGCGGCGTGCGGGTCCCCGGTCCCCGGTCCCCGGCCCCCAACACTCGGTCCCCGGTCTCCGGTCACCATGACACGCCCCTCCATGCTGCGCGGGCTGCTGTCCTTCAGCTCGATGACCATGGTCTCGCGCGTGCTCGGGCTCGCGCGCGACATCGCCATGAGCCACGTGTTCGGCGCCACCGCGGCGACCGACGCTTTCGTGATCGCTTTCCGCATCCCCAATTTCATGCGCCGGTTGTTCGCGGAGGGTTCGTTCAGCACCGCTTTCGTGCCGGTCTTCACGGAGGTGAAGGAAACCCGCAGCCACGAGGAACTGAAGGAACTCACCTCGCGCGTGGCCGGGACGCTCGGCGCGGTGCTGCTGGTGATCACCGCGCTGGGGCTGATCTTTGCGCCGCAGGTCGCGACCGCGTTCGCGCCGGGCGCGCTGGACGAACCCGGAAAGCTGGAACTCACTGTAGACCTGCTGCGGCTGACCTTTCCGTTCCTGCTGTTCGTTTCGCTGACGGCGCTGTCGGGAGGCATCCTCAACAGCTTCCACCGGTTCGCGTTGCCGGCGGTCACGCCGGTGATCCTCAACATCTGCATGATCGCGGGCGCCCTGTGGCTCGCGCCGATGCTGCAGCTACCGATCCTCTCGCTGGGCTGGGCGGTGCTGGTCGCCGGCATCCTGCAACTGCTGTTCCTGTTGCCGGCGGTGCGGCGGCTGGAGCTGCTGTCGTTGCCGCGCTGGGGCTGGAACCATCCCGGCGTGCGCCGGATCATGCGGCTGATGGTGCCGACGCTGTTCAGTTCGTCGGTGTCGCAGTTGAACCTCTTGCTCGACACCATCGTGCTGTCGCTGCTGATCACCCGTTCGCAGACCTGGATCTACCAGGCCACACGCTTCCTCGAGTTGCCCCTGGGCGTGTTCGGCGTCGCCCTGGGCACCGTGATCCTGCCGGCGCTGTCGCGGCATTACGTCACCGCCGACCGCGAGGGCTTCTCGAAGGCGCTGGACTGGGCCTTGCGTACCACCTTGCTGATCGCGCTGCCGGCCATGCTGGCGCTGATGCTGCTGGCGGAGCCGATCGTCGCGACCTTCTTCCAGAACGGCCAGTACACCGCGTTCGACACGCGCATGACGGCGTTGGCGATCGTCGCGCTCGGTTTCAGCGTGCCCGCCATCGCGCTGGTGCGCACGCTGCTGCCGGCGTTCTATTCGCGGCAGGACACCAGGACGCCGGTGCGCGCGGGCGTGGTCGCGCTGGTCAGCAACATGGTGTTCAACTTCGCGCTGATCGCGTTGCTGTTCGAACTGTGGGCGCCGCCTTCATTGAAGAGCCTCCCGTGGCTGCAAGGCATCGCACGGCAACCCGGGTTGCACGTGGGGCTGGCATTCGCCAGCTCGCTGTCGAACTGGCTCAACTGCGTGCTGCTGTGGCGCTATCTGAAAAAGGCCGGCGTGTACCAGCGGCAGTCCGGCTGGGCCACCCAGATGTTCCGCCTGACCCTGGCCTGTACTGCAATGGTGGCGGTGCTGGCGGCAGGTCTGTGGCTGTGGCCCTGGCAACACTGGACCGAGGTGCGCATCCTGGTGCGCGCGTGGCACCTTGCCGTGCTGGTGGTCGCCGGCGGTGCGGCGTTCGCGCTGGCGCTGTTCGCGGCCGGATTCCGGATGCGGGATCTTAGGGCGATGTAGGAGCGCGCCTGCGCGCGGCAAGATCGGGCCACGGCCGAAACTCCGCGGTCGCGCGCAGGCGCGCTCCTGCCCAAGGCAGCGCTCCGCGCCAGCCGCGCGGGAGCGTGCCTGCAAACGAACGACTCGCTCCGTCCACTATACTTCGCGGATGTTCAAGGTCTTCCGGGATGCCGCGGGGCCGTGTCTGGCTCCGGGCGGCAGCGTGCTCGCCGTAGGCGCGTTCGACGGACTGCATCGCGGCCACGCCGCGCTGCTGGGCCGCGTTCGCGAGCGTGCGACTGCGCGCGGGCTGACCCCGGCGGTGGTGAGCTTCGAGCCGCTGCCGCGAGCGTTTTTTTCGCGCGTGCCGCTGCCGCGGTTGTCCTCGATTCGCGAAAAACTGTGTGGCCTCCGCGATGCCGGCATCGAAATGCTTTTGCTGCTGCGCTTCGACACGACGCTGGCTGCGATGGGCGCGGAAGATTTCGTGCGCAAGGTCCTCGTCCAGCGGATGAACGCGCGCGAAGTGTGGGTCGGTGCGGATTTCCGTTTCGGTCACCGACGTGCGGGCGACGTCGCGCTGCTGCAAGCACTCGGGCGCGAACTCGGCTTCGAGGTACGCACGCTGGACGCGGTCGAAGCGGAACCAGGCGGGCGCGTTTCCGCCACGCGCATCCGCGAGTTGCTCGCGGCGGGCGAATTCGCAAGCGCCGCGCGCCTGCTTGGGCGGACATTTACCATCGGCGGTCGCGTGGTCCGTGGCAATCGCGTCGGCCGCGAGCTCGGCTATCCGACCGCCAACCTCCGCCTCGGCAGGCGCGTATCGCCGGTGCAGGGTATCTTCGCGGTCCGCGTGCACGGCATTGGCGAACGGCAGATGCCCGGCGTGGCGAGCCTGGGCGTGCGGCCGATGTTCGATGGCCGCGAGCCGCTGCTGGAAGCGCATCTGTTCGATTTCGATGGCGATCTGTACGGACGCCGCATCGAAGTGGAGTTCGTCGCGAAGCTGCGCGATGAAGGAAGATTCGCCGATATGGATGCGCTGAAGGTGCAGATGGATCGGGATGCCGCTCAAGCGCGGGAAATACTGAATCGTCGTCCCGACGAAAGCGGGGACCCGGCGACTTTGATGATGAGTAATGCAAAGGCGCTGGGTTCCGGGTTCCAGCGCCGATGAAGCCGGCGCCGGCCCCGGAATGACGGCAAAGATAGTTACGCTCTCCCGATCCCCGATTCCCGATTCCCGATTCCCGATTCCCGAACCCGCATGGACTACAAACCCACCATCAACCTTCCCAGGACCGGCTTCGCGATGAAGGCCGATCTCGCGCAGCGCGAGCCGAAGATGCTCGCGGAGTGGGAAGCGCAGGATCGCTACGCGCAGTTGCAGGCGCACACCGCGCGACGCGAGCGCGCGTTCATCCTGCATGATGGTCCGCCGTACGCGAACGGCGCGATCCACCTCGGCCACGCGGTCAACAAGATCCTGAAGGACGTGGTGGTGCGCTCCAAGCTGATGGCGGGCTTCCGTTCGCCCTACATTCCCGGATGGGACTGCCACGGCCTGCCGATCGAGATCGCGGT
>DASVDY010000292.1:0-2999 GCA_036380855.1 Rhodanobacteraceae bacterium | reverse complement strand
GAAGTCGCAGTGGGCGGTGGTGGCCGCGCGCTTGCCGTCCCCTGACTTCTCCCGCAGCAGCCGGCACAAATTCACGAACATCCAGGTCACGCCCGGGTCGTTGAACTGGCTGGCAATGGTCGGATAGACCGGGATTTCTTCGTCAGGCGTCTTGAACGCGGTGCGGTTGCGCTTCCACTGCTTGCGCACGTCGCGCAGCGCATCCTCGGCGCCGCGCTTGTCGTATTTGTTGAGCACCACCAGCTCGGCGAAATCCAGCATGTCTATCTTCTCGAGCTGGCTGGCCGCGCCGTAGTCGCTGGTCATCACATAGATCGGGAAATCCACCAGGTCCACGATCTCGGAATCCGACTGGCCGATGCCGGCGGTTTCCACGATCAGCAGGTCGAACGGCAGCGATTTCAGGAAGGCGATGCAATCCTGCAGCACCGCGCTGGTCGCCGCGTGCTGGCGGCGCGTCGCCATCGAGCGCATGAACACGCGATGCGAGCGCAGGGAATTCACGCGGATGCGGTCGCCCAGCAGCGCGCCACCCGAGCGCCGGCGCGTGGGATCCACCGCCAGCACCGCGATGCGCATCTGCGGGAACGCGTGCAGGAAGCGCAGGATCAGCTCGTCCACGACGGACGATTTGCCCGCGCCGCCGGTGCCGGTGATGCCGAGCACCGGGGTGATCGGCATGGGACCGGGGACCGGGGACCGGGGACCGGAAGAGCCGACGGCCCACTGCTTGCGCAGCAGTTTCAGTTCGGATTCTGAAAACGCTCCATCCTCGATCGCCGACAGCGTCCGGCCGATTGAGATCTCGTCATGGATGTCCGCGGCCACGCGAGCAGCCGGTCCCCGGTCCCTGGTCCCTGGTCCCTGTTTTTCCTGCCGGTCCCGAGTCCCGAGTCCCGAGTCCCGCGCCTCTCTGGCGCGCCTCACCACGTCCTCGATCATGTGGACGAGGCCCATGTGCATGCCGTCGTTGGGGTGGTAGATGCGCTCGACGCCGTAGGCGTGCAGTTCGGCGATTTCCTCCGGCGTGATCGTGCCGCCGCCGCCCCCGAACACGCGGACGTGCCCGGCGCCGCGCTCGCGCAGCATGTCCACCATGTACTTGAAGTACTCCATGTGGCCGCCCTGGTAGGACGACACCGCGATCGCGTCGGCGTCCTCCTGCAGCGCGGCGCGCACCACGTCCTCGACCGAACGGTTGTGGCCGAGGTGGATCACCTCCGCGCCCTGCGCCTGGATGATCCGGCGCATGATGTTGATGGCCGCGTCGTGCCCGTCGAACAGGCTGGCGGCGGTGACGAAGCGCAGCGGCGCGGTGTCCGCGCGCGGTTCGGTGATCGGAAGGTCGGATGCGGTAGCCATTTCTACATTGTAACGCGTGCTGAACGGCAGTCCCGCCGCCGCATGAATGAACAACCGGTAAAGTCTTCCCATTCGCAGACCTGCGACTATGCTCGGGGCCGAAGCCGGTGATCCGGCAATGGCGATGGAGGTGTCTCGTGCAAACACGCAATCTCGCACTGCTCGCAGCGCTCGCTCTCGCAGGCGGCGCAGCCGTGGGCGTTGCCCCGCCGGCATCGGCGCAGGCCAGCTTGAGCATCACCGTCGGCACGCCGCCGCCGCCGCTGCGCTATGAAGTGGTGCCGGCACCGCGCCCGGGCTACGTCTGGTCGCGCGGCTACTGGAGGTGGAACGGGTACCGCTACGTATGGATCGGCGGCACCTGGTACCGCGCGCGGCCCGGATACATCTATTACGGACCGCGCTGGGTGCATCACGACGGCCACTGGGTGTACCGCGACCGTTACTGGGGCCGCGACCCGCACTGGCGCGGCTGGCACGACAACGGCCGGCACCGCGGCTGGGACCACGACCGCGGCTGGGACCACGACCGCGGCTGGGATCACGACCACGACCGCGGTCACGGCCACGGGCACGATCGCCGGCGCGACCACGATCACGACCATGACTGATCCCGGCCGCTGATCGCGCGGCACGACTGAAACCAGGCCCGGTGCAAGCCGGGCCTTTTTCTTGCCCGGGGCCGGGCCGTCCGGCGCGTCCGTGCGGCCCCGTTTTGTCTCGCCTGCGCGGCCCGGTTAAACTAGGCGGCTGCAACGGCCGACTTCGCGGCCCGACACCCCGTCTTCAATCGATATTTCCAACCGAGCGGAACCGTCAAGGCGTCTTCCGCATCCGTCTTCTCGCGCCCACCGGCGCATCGGGAGCTTCGTGATGATTTTCGAAACCATTTCCAATTCCGGCCATGAGCAGGTCGTGTTCTGCCAGAGCAAGGACGCGGGCCTCAAGGCCATCATCGCGATCCACAACACGGTGCTGGGACCGGCGCTGGGCGGCCTGCGCATGTGGCCGTACAAGAGCGAGCAGGAAGCGCTGAACGACGTGCTGCGCCTGTCGCGCGGCATGACCTTCAAGAACGCGGTGGCCGGCCTGAACCTGGGCGGCGGCAAGGCGGTGATCATCGGCGACCCGGCCAAGGACAAGTCGGAAGCGCTGTTCCGCGCCTTCGGCCGCTTCGTCAATTCGTTGAACGGCCGCTACATCACCGCCGAAGACGTCGGCATTGACGTCAACGACATGGAATACGTGTTCCGCGAAACCGAATTCGTCACCGGCGTGCACCAGGTGCACGGCGGCTCCGGCGATCCCTCCCCGTTCACCGCCTATGGCACGCTGCAGGGCCTGATGGCCGCGCTCAGCCACAAGTTCGGCAACGAGGACGTAGGCAAGCACACCTATGCCGTGCAGGGCGCCGGCCACGTCGGCACCGAGTTCATCAAGCTGCTGCGCGAGCAGAACGCCAAGGTGTTCGTCACCGACATCAACCAGGAAGCCGTGCAGCGCTGCGTGGACGAGCTGGGCTGCGAAGCGGTGTCCCCGGACGAAATCTACGACGTGGACGCGGACGTCTATTCGCCGTGCGCGCTGGGCGGCACGGTCAACGAGCAGACGCTGCCGCGCCTGAAGTGCAAGGTCAT
>DASVDY010000291.1:0-8583 GCA_036380855.1 Rhodanobacteraceae bacterium | reverse complement strand
CGAGGACGACTGGCGCACCGCGAAAGTGGTCGCCGACGTGGACACGTCATCCGTGGACATCGGCGACAAGGAGTGGAACGACGCGGTCACCGGCAAGCGCTTCCTGGACGCGACGGACCATCCGCTCGCGCACTTCGAGAGCACGTCGGTGGAAAAAACCGACGCCCGGCACGGCACCTTGCGCGGCAATCTGACCCTGCGCGGCGTCACGCATGAAGTCGAAATCCCGTTCACGTTGAACCGCATCGGCGCGACGATCTTCGCGGGATTGCAAACACTCGCCGGCTTTTCGGCGCAGGCCACGCTGGACCGGCTGCAATTCGGCATGACGTCGTTTCCGAAGGCGGTCGGCACCCAGGTGCAGGTGCGGCTGGAAGTCGAAGCCGTCCTCGACCAGGATGCGCAAAAGGCATACGAAGCCGCCATGTCGAGGGACGCGAACCATGCTGCGCAACACTGAAACCCGCTGGGGCAGCGTTGCGCAGGCGTTCCACTGGCTGATCGCCGCGCTGATCGTGGTGCAGGGTGCGATCGGCCTGACCATGGTGGAACTGGGCACGACGCCGACCAAGGTGCGCGTGTTCGCGCTGCACAAGTCCATCGGCCTGACCGTGCTCGCACTGGTGCTGCTGAGGCTCGCGTGGCGGCTGACCCAGCGCGCGCCGCGCGAAATGCCGATGCCGGCGTGGCAGCGCGCTGCCGCGCGGCTGTCGCATTTCCTTCTCTATGTCCTGATCCTGGCGCTGCCGTTCTCCGGCTGGCTGTTCAACTCGGCGGCGAACTTCCCGCTGGAATGGTTCGGCCTGTTCCACGTGCCGGGCCTCACGCGCGGGCTCGATCCCGTCCTGAAGGCGTTCGCCTTGCGCGCACACGTGGTGTTGTTCTGGGTGCTGGTCGCGGTGGTGGCGATCCACGTCGCCGCCGCGCTGTGGCACCACTACAGGCAACGCGACGACGTGCTGCGTCGCATGCTGCCCTCGCCGCGCAAGCGCAACCTGTTCCGGCGGCAGGGAGTGCTGCCGTGAAGCCCCGGATCGTCCTTGCGTTGCTGTTGCTGTTGCCGGCCGGCGCCTTCGCGCGGACGTGGAAGGTGGATCCGGCGCACAGCTCGCTCGCGTTCACCGGCACGTACCAGGGCGAACGCTTCGAAGGCCGCTTCAAGCGCTTCGACGCGAAGATTGATTACGACCCCGGCGATCTTGCTCATTCGAAATTCGACGTCACGGTGGATATTGCGAGCGTGGACACCGCCAACACCGAACGCGACCAGGCGCTGCCGGGCAAGGATTTCTTCGACACCGCACGGTTTCCGCAAGCGCACTTCGTGACCACGCGCTTCCGCAAGGCGGCGAACGGCGAGGTGCTGGCGGACGGCACCTTGAGCCTGCGCGGCGTGGGCAAGCCGGTCACGCTGGTCGTGGGATTCGCGGCGCAAGGCAATGGCGCGACGCTCGACGTGGGCGCCACGCTGAAACGCCTGGATTTCGGCATCGGCGGCGGCGACTGGGCCGACACTTCGATGATCGGCAACGAGGTCACGGTGCGCGGACACCTGCTGCTGCAGCCGTGAGAACGGCCTTCTTGACACGGATTGATGCGGATCGAGCGGCCGGATCAGCTCCGATCCGTGTTGACCGGTGGCTGAAGCTCTTGACCGAGGAACGCCCGTAGCGCCTCCGCATCGAACGGCCACTGCAGTTCGCGCCCGCGCGTTTCGTCGCGCAACACCGGCACGCGCTCGCCGTAGCGCGCTTCCAGATCCGCATCGTCGTCTATCCACACACTCTCGAAATCCGGTGCGTGCAGGCGGGCGAGCAGGGCAACGGCCTCGTCGCACAGCTTGCAGTCGTCGCGTTGGTAGAGGGTGAGCATGGGTTCGGGGTTCGGGGAGCGCAACAATCCTCGTCATCCCGGCGAAAGCCGGGACCCGGTGTCTCTTGATCCAGACCAAAGCCGCGGGGTCCCGGATCGCCGCTGACTCGGCATCCGGAATGGCGCGCCCTCGCCAGCCAACAACCGATCGAGGACTCGCAACCGACAACCGGTTCAGAGCTCAGGGCTCAAGGTTCATGCGAGCGTAGAATAGCGATACTTCAGTCATCATTCCGCATCCATGGCCGTCAGCGTTTTCGACCTCTTCAAAATCGGCATCGGGCCCTCGTCCTCGCACACGGTCGGGCCGATGCGCGCGTCGGCGCGTTTCGTCGAGAAATGGCTGGTTGAATCAGGCAATCTTGCGCGCACCGCTCGCGTGACCTGCGAGCTCTTCGGCTCGCTGGCGCTGACCGGCCGCGGCCACGGCACCGACAAGGCGGTGATGTGCGGCCTGGAAGGCGAATGGCCGGACAAGGTGGACCCGGACACGATCCCGCAGCGGCTCTCGCGCATCCGCAAGGAGCAGCGCATCCGCCTGCACGGCGAGCACGAAATCGGCTTCGACGAGAAGGCCGACCTGATCTTCAACAAGCGCCAGAAACTGCCGTACCACAGCAATGGCATGCGCTTCACTGCGTTCGACGCGCTGGGCGACGTGCTCGCCACGCGCGACTACTACTCGGTTGGCGGCGGCTTCGTGGTGAACCAGGACGAGGCCGCGGAAGACCGGATCGTCGCCGACACCACGCCGCTCACTTTTCCGTTCTCCACCGGCGAGCAGTTGCTTGCGACCTGCGAACGCGAGAAGAAGTCCATCGCGCAGGTCATGTTCGAGAACGAGCGCGCCTGGCGTTCCGACGAGGAGATCCGCGCGGGGCTGTTGAACATCTGGAATGCGATGCAGCAGTGCGTCGCGCGCGGGCTGCGCTCGCCGGGCGAACTGCCGGGCGGCTTGCACGTCAAGCGCCGCGCCCCGGCCATGGTCGAGGAATTGCGCGATCGCCCGGAAGCCTCGCTGCGCGATCCGCTCACGATCCTGGATTGGGTGAACCTCTACGCGCTGGCGGTGAACGAGGAGAACGCCGCCGGCGGCCGCGTGGTCACCGCCCCAACCAACGGCGCGGCCGGCATCCTGCCGGCGGTGCTGCACTACTACACCCGCTTCTGCCCCAGGGCCGACGATGACGGCGTGATCGCCTTCCTGCTGACCGCCGGCGCAATCGGGCTGCTCTACAAGGAGAACGCCTCCATCAGCGGCGCGGAAGTCGGTTGCCAGGGCGAAGTCGGCGTTGCCTGTTCGATGGCTGCCGGCGGGCTGACCGCCGCGCTCGGCGGTTCCATTTATCAAGTCGAGAACGCCGCCGAGATCGGCATGGAGCACAACCTCGGACTCACTTGCGACCCGATCGGCGGACTCGTGCAGATTCCCTGCATCGAGCGCAACGCGATGGGTTCGGTCAAGGCGATCAACGCCCAGCGCATGGCGATGCGCAGCGACGGCAAGCACCGCGTCTCGCTGGACAAGGTAATCAAGACCATGCGCGACACCGGCCGCGACATGAAGGACAAGTACAAGGAGACCTCGCGCGGCGGGCTGGCCGTGAATGTGGTGGAGTGTTGACCGCCGGTGCAATAACCTGATCGCCGGCTTCGGCCCGCAGGCGCCGGGTCGCCGGGGGACGGCATGGAACTTTGGAAGTTGGCGATGCGGCTTCGCTCGCATGCCGGGACGGCGGCGGTCATCGAACTGGTGGTCGTGGTGGTCGGCATCCTGATCGCGCCGGAAGCGAGCAACCGGAGCCGGGGCCGCGTGGATCGCGCGTGCCGACAGCTGTCAGTTGGTGCCTGGTCACTGATCCGGAGGGCAGGATGGACGCAAGTCTTGTCGCACAACGGTTGGCATTCGCGAAGGCCGCCGTTGCCTCGGTGAAAATCAAGCTGCCCTGGGGGGCTGGGAACAGGCTCGCCGACCCGGTGGTCGCCGGGAATCTGCAAGCGGTTGCGCGCAAGGCCGGATATGGCGAGGTGCTTTCGTACGTCGCACGTTACGCAACGCCGATGGTCGCCGCGATCGCGGAGGGTTCCATCATCAAATATCGCATCGAGGATCTTTTTTCGACAAATCCTTCCACCCGCCTCGGGGTGGTGCGCAAATGGGCCCAGGAAGCGGTGCGGGGCCGAGCGGGGAACTGCGACGATCAGTCGTGCGTCGCGTTCGTTTACCTGCTCGACAACAAGGTGCGGCCGCTCGACTGGATGCATCTGACGAACCAGAGGCACTCTTTCGTGCTGATCGGGCGGGATGGCGCCTCCGGGGCCGATCCCGCCGGTTGGGGGGAGGATGTCGTCGTATGCGATCCATGGAACGACGCTGCATATCATCTGGACTCGCGCACTGCCAGGAAGACCCTGCTCGACAAGATGAAGTGCGGATGCGCCACCGCAGAGTCGGTCCTTCGGGTCGGCTAGAAGATCCTGCCCGGGCAGCGGGCCCGGTCCGCCGACGAGGAGCGGAAGCAGGGCGGAATCGAGCGCGGCGGGTTGGGCGCGCGGGGGGTGTTGATCCTTTCTTAGCGTCGCACCAACGAAAACTTGCGCGGCGCGCGCTAGCCTGCGGGATGTTCAGACAGGCTGAACGGAATTCGTCATCTCCTTGACCGCCGTGCCCGGCGGGTTTGTACTGGGCGGAGCCATCGGACCGGTGGCCCCCGGGGCATTCAAGGAGGAGAGCATGAAACGCACGCATCCCGTCATGTCGTTGCTGGTGGCCGCTGCGCTCGTCTGCGCGGCGCCGCTGGCGTTGGCGCAAAGCAGCACCGACGCGCAGGACAATGGCCTGCAACACCCGCAGTCGGGCGCATTGACCCACCAGGGCAGCCTGCAGGAATACCCGCAGCAGTCGGCGACCGAGACCGGCACCTCGCAGCAGACCGGCAGCATGTCGGCGTCGAGTACGTCCAGTGGACAGTTGATGGGCGAGCACAGCATGAGCGGCACGGTCGAGTCGGTGAGCAGCAACGGCATGGTGCACGTCAAATCGGAAGGCATGGATTTGCGCCTGCACTTTCCGAATGCCTCGCAGAACCTGAAGAAGGGCGACAAGATCACCGTCCAGATGGGTTATACGAAAGACAGCGGCGCGCCGGCCTCGGCATCCTCCTCGTCCATGTGACCGCATCAGAACCGCCAGGAAAGGGCGGCCCAGGGCCGCCCTTCTTTTTGAACGGTCCGCCCCGCACGGTGTGCGGACCGGTTTCCACGGCGCGGGTACGTTCCCGCCCGCTATGCTAGGCGGAGCAGTTGCCCGGCTCCGCGACCTTTGCGCTCCAGGATTGGACATGTCAGCCACCGCGCACAACCTGCAAAATCAAAACCAGCCTCCCCAAAACACGGGCGCGGAAGTGCCGGTGTGCGCGCTGCTGGTCGAGCGCGGCAAGCTGAAGGAAAGCGATCTCGCGCGCGCCGAGCGCATCCACGCCGAATCGCCGGACGGCACGCTGACCGCGCTGCTGGCGCGGCTGGGCCTGGTGTCGGAGCGCGACCTCGCGGAAGCCTGGGCGGAAACGCTGCACCTTCCGCTGCTCTCGGCAAAGGAAGCGCCGGACACCTCGCCCGAAACCACGCTTTCGTTGCGCTTCATGAAGCAGCACCACGTGGTGCCCATCGGCGAACGCGACGGCGCGCTGGAACTGGCAGTCGCCGATCCGGGCGATCCGTATCCGCTGCAGGCGGTTTCGCTGGCCGCGGGCAGGCCGGTGGTGCTGCGCATCGCGCTGCGCTCGGAAATAGACGACCTGGTCGAGCGCTGGTACGGCCAGGGCCGCAGCGCGCTCGGCGCGATCGTGGAAGGAATGGACGGCGAGGGCGGGGGCGGCGAGGACGACATCGAGCACCTGCGCGACCTGGCGTCCGAAGCGCCGGTGATCCGCCTGGTCAACCTGCTGATCCAGCGCGCGGTGGAAGCGCGTGCTTCCGACATCCACATCGAGCCATTCGAGAACCGCCTGAAGGTGCGCTACCGCATTGACGGCGTGCTGCACGAGGTCGAGGCGCCGCCGGCGTCGTCCACCGCGGCGGTGATTTCGCGCATCAAGATCATGGCGCGCATGAACATCGCCGAGCGCCGCCTGCCGCAGGACGGCCGCATCATGCTGCGCGTGCAGGGCAAGGAACTGGACCTGCGCGTGTCGTGCATCCCGACCAGCTTCGGCGAGTCGGTGGTGATGCGCATCCTCGACCGCGGCAACGTGGTGCTGGATTTCGCCGCGCTCGGCTTCGACGACCGCACGTTGCCGGAATTCCTGCGCGTGCTGGAACAGCCGCACGGCATCCTGCTGGTCACCGGCCCGACGGGTTCCGGCAAGACCACCACGCTCTACACCGCGCTCTCAAGGATCAACACGCCCGACCGCAAGATCATCACGGTCGAGGATCCGGTCGAGTACCAGCTCGAAGGCATCAACCAGATGCAGGTGAAGCCCGGCATCGGGCTGGATTTCGCCGGCGCCCTGCGCTCGATCGTGCGCCAGGACCCGGACGTGATCATGATCGGCGAGATGCGCGACCTGGAAACGTGCAAGATCGCGATCCAGTCGGCGCTCACCGGACACCTCGTTCTTTCCACCCTGCACACCAATTCCGCGGCCGGTGGCTTGACCCGACTGCTCGACATGGGCGTCGAAGACTATCTGCTTGCCTCCACGGTGAACGCGATCCTCGCCCAGCGGCTGGTGCGCAGGCTCGATCCTGAAACCGCGGAAGCCTACGAGCCGCTGCCGGAACTGGTGAAGGAACTCGGGCTCGACAAGCTCACCGACGAACGCCCGCTGCGGCTGTATCGGCCGCGCGGCTCGGCCGAGAACCCCAGCGGCTATCGCGGACGCCTCGCGATCATCGAACAACTCACGCTCACCGATCCGCTGCGGCGGCTGGTGATGCAGCGCGCCGATGCGAGCGAGATCGAACGCGCCGCGCGCGCCGAAGGCATGCACACCATGTACGAGGACGGCCTGCGCAAGGCGCTGGCCGGACAGACGACGATCGAGGAAGTGCTGCGTGTTACGCAGGAAGCATAAAGCGGGATTTGGGGCTGGGGGCGGGGGCGCCACGGTCCTGCGATTGCGCGAGCCGGAGGCCTTGTCAGATCCTTCTGCTTGCCCTGGGGGTGGCCTCGATTCGACATCCCCTTCGACCTTTGCCCCCCAGCCCCCAGTCCCCAGTCCCTAGTCCCTAGCCCCGCTCTCATGCCGCAATTCCACTACAAGGCGGTCACGCCCGCGGGTGAAGTCGTCGAAGGCCGCATGGATGCGCCTTCCGTCGAGGACGTGGTCGCGCGCCTGCAGGAACAGGGCAACGTGCCGCTGGCCGCGGACGACGCGGATGCCGGCGGCGGTTCGCTGTTCAAGCGCTGGCAGCGCGCGCCGCTTTCGGGCGCCGCGCTGGTGCAGTTCACCCAGCAACTGGGCACGCTGCTCGGCGCCGGCCTGCCGCTGGACCGCTCGCTGCAACTGCTGCTGGAACTGCCCGAAGGCGAGCGCGCGCGCAACGTGGTGATGCGGGTGCGCGAACGCGTCCGCGGTGGTTCGTCGCTGTCGCGCGCGCTGGAAGAGGAACACGGCGCGTTCTCGCGGCTGTACGTCAGCATGGTGCGCGCGGGCGAGGCCGGCGGTGCGCTGGACGAGACGCTCAAGCGCCTGGCCGATTACCTGGAGCGCGCGCGTTCCCTGCGCGAGAGCGTGCTCGGCGCGCTGGTGTACCCGGCGTTCCTGCTGTTCGGCGTGCTCGGTTCGCTGGTGTTGCTGCTCGCGTTCGTGGTGCCGCAGTTCGTGCCGATCTTCGCCGACATGAACGTGCCGGTGCCGCTGGTAACGCGCGTATTGATGGCAGTCGGATCGTTCCTGCACGACTGGGGCTGGATCGTGCTGGTGCTGTTGGTCGTCGCCGGCATCTATACGCAGGCGCGCCTGCGCGAGCCGGTGGCACGGCGCGGGCTGGACGCGCGACTGCTGCGCGCGCGCGTGTTCGGCCCGTTGTTCCTGAAAGTCGAGACCGCGCGGCTGATGCGCACGCTGGGCTCGCTGCTGAAGAACGGCGTGCCGCTGCTGAGCGCTCTCGGAATCGCGCGCCAGGTGGTCGCCAACCGTGAGCTGGCCGCGCAGCTCGAACCTGTAACCGAGGCGGTGAAAGGCGGCGAGGCGCTGTCGCGCGCGCTGGCCGCGCACACCGGGTTCCCGAAACTCGCCGTGCAGATCGCGGCGGTGGGCGAGGAGTCCGGCACGCTCGACACCATGCTGTTGCGCGCGGCCGACACCTACGACAACCAGGTGCGCGGCGCGATAGACAAGATGCTGGCGGCGCTGGTGCCGGTGTTGACCATCGTGATGGCGGTGCTGGTGGCCGGCATCATGCTGGCGATCCTGCTGCCGCTGTTGAGCCTGACGGGAAATATCCAATGAAGACGGAGAAGGCGATGTTTTCGAACTGCAAAATCGGGGCTGGGGGCTGGGGACTGGGGACTGGGGTTCGAAAATCGCCTGCGGCTCCCAGCCCCCGGATCCCAGCCGCTCGTCCCGGGCGCGCTTCGCGCGCCCGCGGCTTCACCCTCCTCGAAATGCTCGCGGTGATCGTGCTGCTCGGCATCGTCGCCACCATCGTCGCGCGCTCGATCAGCGGCAGCGTCACCAAGGCCGACTACAAGGCCGGCAAGCT
>DASVDY010000290.1:0-18894 GCA_036380855.1 Rhodanobacteraceae bacterium | reverse complement strand
TTGGGTTATTTCTCTGCATGGTCTGGTGTGGAGCAGTGCTGGTGGTGGCTTCTGACGTCGGCAAGGATTGCCGCTGCCACATTTCAACTTGTCGGTCGTCGCCGCCGCGCTGCTCATGGCAACCGTTTTGCGAACTCCCTGACATCCGCGTGGTAGTACCTCATCAACACCCGCAGGTCACGATGTCCGGTGATCTTCGCAAGTTCGTGTACACCGAAGATCTTGGCCAGGCGACTTGTTATCTCAAATCGTGTAGACGCAGATTTTTGAGAACCGTAAGGTCGAGCTTGCCTCCGGATTCCTTGCAAGTTTTCTCGTAGCTCTCCCTTGCTCGCTTCACCGCCCTGTCGAATGCCTGCGTAACCGAATCGGGTCGCATTTCAAAGACCCGGCCGTCTGCAGATCGTTGAAGTGATTTCAATGTAGCGATGGCACGCGAGGACAGCGGTACATCGCGCGCATAGCCATTCTTGGTCACCTTGGTGCTCAAGTGGGCGACACGGGACTTGAGATCAATGTCTTCCCAGCGCAGTCGGCACAACTCACCACGTCGCATGGCTGTCTCAACGGCCAGCACTAGGAAGTGGGGCAGAAGTGGAGACTCTGAAGCCTTGCCGATCTCCTGTTGCTCAGCATCGCTGACCCGACGATCACGCTCGTCGCGCACTTGCGGCTTTTCAACTTCGGCAACCGGATTGATCAGCCCCGGCATCCCCCATTCCTTCGCAGCCACCCTGAAGACGGACGACAGGACTGAGAGCCGCCGATTGAAGGTGGCGTTTGCCAGGCCGGCATTCTTCCAGAGATCACGCATGCTGGCAATTTCGGCGGAGCCACATCGAACAAGCGATAGCATCGCTTCGGGCTCTTCCCGCAGGATTCTCAGGATGGATGCTTACTGCACACTTCCCCGTTTGCCGGGTGTGCGTTCCTCTTCATAGCGCTTGAGGGCATCGCGAAGAAAGGTCCGCTCTGCGGCGGTGTTGTCGCGCCACTTGCCACGCTCAATATCCGACTCAAGCTTTCGCGCCCATGCTTCTGCATCGATTTTGCGCGCGAAAGTCTCCGAGTTTGAAGGCGCGCCGCGACGGCGCGCGCGAGCGCGCCAACGACCAGATCGCAGTTCAACGATGGTTGCCATGACCGTCCGCTCGCGTGGCCCCGTTTTGTCCCCGCCGCGCAAAATTAGTCTGGAAATGGCTTTGTGTCTAGCTTCTGGAGTGGCGAATTTTGCCTTCGCAATGCGAGGGTCGGGAGTTCGATCCTCCTCCGCCCCACCACCGATTCGCAACAGAAAAACCGCGCGCAGGCGCGGTTTTTTTGTTTGCAGGGGGCCGGCGCCGTTCCCGCGCCGCTCGGCGCAATGCGGCGGCTATTCGTCGGATTGGCCCGCGATCGTCTGCAATTCGCTCATGCCGCCGGGCGCGAGGTCTTTCAGCAGGTCCGCGAAGTTCTTGCCGACCAGCCGTTGCGCGCGGCGCAGCAGCAGCGGAACCGGGCTGGAGGGTTCGGCGCGGTCGTAATACGCGCACAATTCCTCGATGCGGCGGATCACGTCCTGCGGACCATTGATGCGCCCGTTGCCGCCTCCGCCGCCGGTGCTTCCATCGCCTTCGGCCGCTTCGCCGCCGGCTTCGGAGCCTTCCGCGGCTTGCGGGTTGCGCCTGGCCAACTGTTGGTCGAGGAATCGTTTCAGCTCCCCGGCATCGGCCAGCAGGGGTTTCAACTCGGGCCCGGCCGTGCCGACCCGCTCGGTAAAGATGCGGTCAATGGCATTGGCGTGATCCAGTACGGCAGCGACGGCCTGGGCCGACCCGGCCAGTTGCGACTCGTCGCAATCGAGGCAGCACGCATCGATTTCGGTCATCGTGGGCAGCGGGGGTTCCCCATCGGCGGGGGGTGCGACCTTCAATTCGCCGTTGGCGATGCGCAACTCGCGCAACGAAAACCGACCCAGCCGCGGCGACTGCACGAACGGCGTCGTCACGAAATAACCCAACGCGCCCTGTGGGTCGGCGATGAACGCCACCGCATTGACGCGCGCCGTGGGATCGTTGTCGTCCTCGACATCGAGCTGCGGATGCACGCTGTCCCAGAAATTTTCCAGCAGCCCGCGTATCAGGCCCAGGCCCGAAGCCCAACCGGCGAGCCCGGAGATGCGCAGCGAAGCGGTGGCGAGATGGACGGCCGCGCGCAGGTCGCGGGAGCGCTCCAGCAGCGCACGCGCCTTGTCCGCGACCACGTCCCAGTCGGGCTCTTCCGCCGCCTTGACCTCGTCGCCCATGACCCGTTCCGGCTTGGCCACCGCCGCGCGCTCCAGCGCCAGGAAATCCGGGTCGTACTCCAGGTCGGGCCCGGAGGGCGATTCCTGGTCGAGCGGAACGAGCAGGGACTCAATTGCAAGATCGTTCATGGCAAATCCCCAGGCCGAATGACTGCGGATGGTAACGCGCGCCGGCGATAACGGCGCAACTCCCGATGCGGAAAATCCTTCGCGCGGATTTCGGCTGGATTCCGCGCGTTCAATACACGCCCTTGCACGCGAGCGCGCCCGACCGAACCACGATCTGGCGGACGGTCGGATCCCAGTTCAGGGTGAGCCCGCCCTTCAGCCCGAGGGTGATCGAGGCGTCCGCGGGTTGCGTGACGGGTCCTGCCGGAAAGGCCTGGCCGTCTGAGCTGGCGACGCTCGCGGCGACGGTGTAGCTGACCGGGTTGGCGCAGGCCGAACCACCCACCGCATGGGTAACGGTCTGGTTGCGCGCACCGATGGGAGGCAGGCTGGCCTGATCGAGCTGCACGTCCGCGCCGCCGGAGCAGGTGGCGGACAGCGTGTAGCTTACGGTGGATCGCAGCGGCGAGCTCACCTGCAGTGCCGCGTTTGCCACAGGCTCGGCCACGCAGCCGAAGAGGAATGCCTTGCGCTTTGCGGCCAGTTGCAGCACGTAGCCGCCGGGTGCCAGCTTGTCCACGCCGGGCCACACCAGTTCGACCTGCCCGCCCTGCGCGGCGATGACCCTGGGCTGCGCCGGAACCAGCCGGCCTTTCGCATCGAGCGCAGTCACGGTCGGATTCGCGCACTGCGGGTCCACCAGGTTTTCGCCGGCCAGCACGAATTTCGGAGCCTGCTCGCCAGGCTGCAGCACGAACAGCGGGCGGTGATCTTCCACGGTTTCGATGCCGTTGATGACGGGCAACGGATCCTTTTGCGACGCGGTATCGGCGGCGAGCCGCTCAACCGTCAGCGCCAGCGCCGCGGTCATCGCGCGGGTCTCCGCGGCATCGCATCCGGGCGCCGCGTCCAGCCACGCCTGCGCGCGCTGCGCGGCGGCGTTGGCGCGCGTGGCGTCGGCGCGCGATTGCGCGTCCACGATCGCGAGCGGCTGGTCCGCATCGCCGCCCAGCTCCTTGCGCAGCGCGGATTGCATCTGCGCAAGGCGTTCACCGATCTTCCGGAGATCGCCGTCGTGGGTCGCTTCCGCGCGCGCGCCGATCGCCTGCCCGGCTTTTTGCAGGTTCTCGAGCACCCTGGCGCCGGTCAGGCGCGTGGCCACGTCCTGCGCCCGCGCCGGTGCCGCGACTGCCGCAGCCAGCGCCAGCGCGAAGCACACGGCGGTGCACCAGGGCGATGCCAATCCCGCCGCACGCGGGTGTTGCGCCCTTGCCATCAATTCTCCTCCGGGCACTCGTCGGCCGCCTGCTCGTACGGGCTGCACATCTGCTGGTCCGGGGGAAGCAGGATGCCGCTCGGCACGATGCCGAAGGAGCGGTAGTTGGCGGTGAACACGCCCACGTCAATGTAGTTGTCGCCGTGGCCGTTGGTGCTTTCCGAACCGCCCGACAATGCGGCCGTCGGCACGTTCACGCTGGGCCCGCCGGTGATCGGCAGCAGATTGCCGCTCGAGTCCAGGGCGTAGAAATACGCCGGCGGCAAGCCGATGTCCTGCACGAATTGATTGCCGACACCGACGACATAGATCGGCGCCGTCGCCAGCCCGATGTGCCCGCTGGAGGACCAGGTGCCCTGGCCGTCGTACAGCCACGCGTTGCCTTGCTCCAGCAGGTCGCCGTTGCGGACCGCGAGATAGACGTTGGATTGCCCCGCGTCCACGGTGAAGGCGCTGCCGTCCACGGAAGCCAGCGTGAGCGTCCCTGCATTGGTGAAGCTGAAGCCGGTCGGCGAGGAGAAGTTGCCGAGCACGTCCACCTGGTTGTTGGCGAATTGGGTAGCCGTGCCGAGCGTGGTCCGGCCCGCGGCGCTGCCGGAGAGCGTACCCGCCGTGATCGTGCCGTTCGCATCTTCGGTGATCGCACCGGTGCCCGCCTGGGTGAGCTTCACGAGGCCGGATCCGCCATCCACGCCGGCATCGATGGCGAGGTTTCCGTTCGCGGCGAGGTTGACGCCGCTGCTGCCGGCGACCGTGTTGGCGATGGACAAGCCGCCGGCCGAGGCAAGGGTGATGTTTCCGCCGCGCACGGCCTGGTTCACCGTCAGGGTGTTGGCGGTGCCGCCGGTCGTGGTCAGGCTGATGTCGCCGGTGCTGGTGACCGGTCCGTCCACCACCAGTGCCTGCGCGTCGGTGAGATAGAGATCCTTCGCATTGAACGCGCCCAGCGTACCGATGCGATTGGCGCCTTGGAGGTTGGTGTCGCCCACCGAACTGCCGGTCAACGTGCCGGCATTCACGACAGCGCCGGCGCCTTCATTGATGGCGCCCGCGGACTTCAGCGTGGTCGTGTCGCCGTTGACCGTGCCGTTGATTGCCAGATCGCCGGACGTGGTGGCGAGCGATGTGTCCGCGCCTCCATCCACGGTGCCGGCCACCACCAGTGATTGCGCATTGACGAAGTCGAACCCGGCCGCGGTGAAAGTGCCGAGGTTCGCGACCCGGTTGGGGCCGACCAGATTGGCCGCGCCGACGGCGCTGCCCGTCAAGGTGCCGGCGTTGACCGTGCCCTGCGCGCCTTCGCCGATGCCGGCCGCCGATTTCAGGTTGGCGCTCGTTCCCTTCAGCACGCCGTTGATCGTGAGTCCGCCGGCCGTCGTGCGGAGCGCAGCGCTGCTGCCGCCGTTGACGGTGGCGCCCGCCGCGAGCGTCAAGGCCCTGGCGTTGGTCAGGCTGAAGCCGTTCGCGGAGAAGTTGCCAAGATTGGTGATCGAATTGGCACCGCCCAACGTGGTGGATCCGGCGGAACTGCCGGTCAGCGTTCCGGCCGTGACCAACCCGCCGTTGCCTTCGCCGATCGCGCCGCCGGAGGCGAGCGTGGTCGTGCCGGCGCCGCTGTTCACCAAGCCATTGATGCCGAGCCCGCCGGCACCATCCAGGCTGATCGAGCCGCCGGCGATGCTGCCGAACACGTCCAGCGCGCCCGCCGTGGTCGCGAGCCGGGTGGCGCCGGTTCCGCCGTCCAGCGTGCCGGCAACGGTCAGCGCTTGCGCATTGGTGAAGCCGAAGCCGTTCGCGCTGAAATTGCTCAAGGTCGCAACCTTGTTCGCCCCGTCTAGCACCGTCGCGCCTTGCGAACTGCCGGTCAGCGTCGCCGCGGTGATGCTTCCCGATCCACCCTCGCTGATCGAACCCGCACCGGATTGCGTGAGCGTGGTCGTGCCCGCGCCGCTGTTCACGGTGGCGTTGATCGCGAGATTTCCGTTCGCCGTCAGGTTCACCGCCGAACCTTGCACGGCGTTGGCGATGTCCAGGTCGCCGCCCGAATCGAGCGCGATCGTGCCGCCGGTCAGCACCTGGCCCACGCTCAGCACGTTGCCTGCGCCGGTGGTGGTCAGGCTGATGTTGCCGTTGCCGCTGGTGGTGGACAGCGGCCCCACGACCGATAGCGCCTGCGCATCCACCAGCGAAAGGTTGGCCGCGCTGAACTGGCCGAGCGTGTTGATGCGGTTCGCGCCGTCCAGCGTGGTGTCGCCCGCCGAGGAGCCGGTCAGCGTGGAAGCTTTCACCACGCCGCCCGCGCCTTCGCCGATGGCACCGGCCGAAACCAACGTGGTGTTGCCTGTGGTATTGCCCACCGTGCCGTTGATGGCCAGGTTGTGGCCTGCGCCGCTGGTAGTGAGCGCGGTGCCGCCGCTGCCACCGTTCACGGTCGCGCCACCGGCCACCGTCAGCGAACGCGCGTCGGCAAGGCTGAAACCGTTCGCGGTGAAATTGCCGAGCGTGGCGACCTGGTTGGCGCCATCGAGCGTGGTGGCTCCGCCCGAACTGCCGGTCAGCGTGGCGGCCTTCACTACGCCGCTTGCACCTTCGCCAATCGCGGCGGCGGAGGCCAACGTCGTGGTTGCGCCCGTATTGCCCACCGTCCCGTTGAGGGTCAGGTTGCCCGCGGTGGTCTTCAGCGAAGTACCGCCGGCCCCGCCGTCCACCGTTCCGTTGACCGCCAGAGCCTGGGCATTGGTCAGGCTGAACCCGTTGGCGCTGAAATTGCCGAGCGTGGCGACCTTGTTCGCGCCATCGAGCGTGGTCGCTCCGGTCGAATTGCCGGTCAGCGTGCCCGCGGTGATGACCCCGGCGCTGGCGTTCTGCGTGATGGCGCCGCTGCTCGTGAGCGTCGCGGTGCCGCTGCCGGCATTGAGCACGCCGTCGAGCGCGAGCGAAGTGCCGTCGAGCGAGAGCGCCGCATTGTTGCTGGTGACGCTGCTGCCCGCGTTGGCGTTGATCGCGCCTGAGGAAGCGAGCGCCACGCCGTTGCCGGCGATGCTGCCCGAGGCGGCGAGCGTGAGGTCGGAGCTCGCGCCGGTGGTGTTGATCGTCGCCGCGCCGGTCCCGCCGTTCACCGCCCCGCTCACCGTCAACGACCGCGCGTCGGTGAGGGCAAAACCGTTCGCGCTGAAATTGCCCAGGCCGGCGATCTGGTTGGCGCCGTCCAAGGTGGTGGAGCCGATGGAGCCGCCGGTCAACGTCGCGGCCTTGACCACACCGCCCGCGCCTTCGGCGATCGCGCCGGCGGAAGTCAGGGTCGTGGTGGCGCCGGTATTGCCGATCGTGCCGTTGAGGATCAGATCGCCCGATGTGGTCTTCAACGCGGTGCCGCCCGCGCCGCCGTCCACGATGCCGGCCACCGTCAGCGATTGCGTGTCGGCGAGGCTGAAACCATTCGCGCTGAAGTTGCCGAGTGTCCCGACCTGGTTCGCGCCGTTCAGCGCCGTGCTGCCGGTCGAGCTGCCGGTGAGCGTGCCTGCGACGATCGCGCCGCCGGCGCCTTCGCTGATGGCACCGCCGGACGCCAGGGTCGTCGTGCCCGCGCCGCTGTTGACGGCCGCGTTGATGGCCAGGCTGCCATTGCCGTCGAGCGTGATGCCGTTTCCGCTGACGCCACCGTTGACGCTCAGCGCGCCGGAAGTGGTGGTGATGCGGGTGGAGCCCGCGCCTCCGCTTACCGTGCCGCTCACGTTCAATGCCCGCGCGTCGGTCAGGCTGAAGCCGAGCGACGTGAAGTTTCCGAGCGCAACGACCTGGTTCGCGCCGTCCAGCGTGGTGGCGCCGGCGGAGCTGCCGGTGAGCGTACCCGCGGTGATCACGCCGGCCGCCCCTTCGCTGATCGCGCCGCCCGACGTGAGCGAGGTCGTCCCCGCGCCGCTGTTCACCGCGGCGTTGATCGCCAGGTCGCCGGCGCTGCCGAGCGTGACCGCCGCGCCGCTGACGCCGCCATTCACCGTCAGCGCACCCGATGTGGTGGCGATGTTCGCCGTACCCGTGCCCGCGTTGACCGCCCCGCCCACGGTGAGCGCCTGCGCGTTGTCCAGGCTGAAGCCGTTGGCGCTGAACGCGCCGAGCGTGCCGATCAGGTTGACGTCGTTCAAGGTGGTGGCGCCGGCGGAACTTCCGGTCAGCGTGGTGGCCGCCAGAACGCCTCCGGCCTGGACGATGGCGCCGTTGCCGCTGGTGAGCGTCAACGTGTTCGATGCGGTGATGTTGTTGGAGAGGAACAGCCCGCTGTACCCGCTGAGCGAAATGTTGCTGCCGGTCAGCGTGCCGGGCGAGGACAAGGTGCCGCCATTCGCCGCCAGCGTGAGATCGCCCGTCCCGGTATTGATGGAACCTGCCGGGAGCGTCAGGCTGCCGCCGGCGATCAGGCTCACCGAACCATTGTTGTTGTCGGTCAGGGCCGCGATCGTCAGATCGTTGGCGTCGGTCAGGGACACGCCGGCGCCGGTTGCAGTCACCGCGCCCTGGAAATCGTTGCCGGCATTGGTCAACGTGATGGCCCCGTTGCCGGCATTCAGGGTGCTGGTGCCCGTGATGGTCAGCGGTCCGGTTTGCGTGATCGCACCGCCATTGCTCGTCGCGTTCAGAGTGCCGGCGGTGCCGGTACCGAGATCCAGGTTGCCGCTGCTGATCGCGGTCAGCGCGCCGGTGTTCACGGTGCCAAGCGTCAACGCGTTCGTGTCGGTGATCTGGGTGGTGCCGCCGGTCAGGCTTACTGCCAAGGCGAAGTCGTTGCCCGCGTTGGCCAGCGTGATGGCATTCGCGCCCGCATTGAAGTTCGATGTGCCGCCCACCACCCAGGCGCCGCTCTGGGAAATGCCGCCGCTGCTGGTGGTCACCGACAGATTGCCGGTGACGTTCAACCCGCCCGCAGCGAAGGTCCCGCTGTTGGCGGTGAGGCTGGCCAGCTGCGTGGCACCGCCCACCGTGCCGTTGAACGCGACTGCGCCGCCGGTGCTCACCGAAAGGTTGTGCGTGCCGTCCACGGTGGACGCAAAACCGATGCTGCCACTACCCGTGCTCGTGGCGATGACATCGCCACTCAGGTTCACCGCATCGTTGTAGGTCTGCGCGCCGGTGGTCGTGACGTTGCCGCTGAGCGTCGTGCCGCCGGCCGCGTCGGTGGTCACGCTGGTGAGTGCGGTCGTGCCGCCGACCGCGCCGCCGAACGTGGTCGTGCCGGCGGTGTTCACCGCCAACGCGTGCGCACCGTCCACGGTGGCCCCAAAACCGATGTTGCCGCTGCCGGTGCTGGTCGCGGTCACGTCCGTGACAAGCGCAACGGCATCGTTGTAGGTCTGCGCGCCGGTGGTGGTGATGTTGCCGCTGAGTGTGGTGCTGCCACCTGCATCGGTGGTCAGGCTGGTCAATGCGTTGGTGCCACCGACCGCGCCGCCGAACGTGGTCGTGCCGGCGGTATTCACCACCAGCGCGTGCGCGCCGTCCACCGTGGACCCGAAACCGATGTTCCCGCCACCGCTGCTCGTGGCCGTGATGTTCGTGCCGAGCGCGACGGCATCGTTGTAGGTTTGCGCACCGATGGTGGTGACGTTGCCATTGAGCACCGTGCCTCCGCCCACGTCGGTGCTCAGGCTGGTCAGCGAGGTCGTGCCGCCGACCGCGCCGCCGAACGTGGTGGTGCCGGCGGTATTCACCGCCAGCGCGTGCGTGCCATCCACGGTGGAAGCGAAATCAATATTCCCGCCGCCGCTGCTCGCGGCCGTGACGTCGCCGCCCAGGGTTACCGCGTCGGTGTAGGTCTGCGCGCCGGTGGTGGTGATGTTCTGCGTCAACATGATGCCGCCGCCCGACCCGCTGGCGGTCAGGCTTGTCGCATTGACCGCGCCGAGCCTGAGCGCGCCGTTGTTCGTGATCTGTACCGTGCCGCCGGTCAGGCTTACCGCGCCGCCGAAGCCGTTGCCGGCGTTGGTCAGCGTGATGGCATTCGCACCCGCATCGAAACTGGACGTGCCGCTGACGCTCCAGGCGCCGCCCTGCGAGATCCCGCCGCCCGTCGTCACCACCGACAGGTTGCCCAGGATGCTCAACGCATTCGCGCTGAACGTGCTGCTGTTGCTGTTCAGCCCGGCGAGCTGCGTCGTGCCGCCGACGGCGCCGCCGAAGCTGACGCCGCCGCCGGTGCTGACGCCCAGCACGTGCCCGCCATCCACCGTGGACGCGAACCCGATGTTGCCGCCGCCGGTGCTGGTCAAGGTCACGTCGGTGCCAAGCACGACGGCATCGTTGTAGGTCTGCGCACCGGTGGTGGTGATGTTGCCGCTGAGCGACGTGCTGCCGCCCGCGTCGGTGGCCAGGCTGGTCAGCGCCGTCGTGCCGCCGACCGCGCCGCCGAACGTCGTGATGCCGCCGGTGTTCACCGCCAGCGCGTGCGCGCCGTCCACGGTGGAGGCGAAACCAATGTTGCCGTTGCCGCTGCTGGTCGCCGTCACGTCCGCGCCAAGCGCGACCGCATCGTTGTAAGTCTGCGCACCGGTGGTGCCGACATTGCCGCTGAGCGTGGTGCTGCCACCCGCGTCGGTGGTCAGGCTGGTGAGCGCCGTCGTACCGCCGACCGCGCCGCCGAACGTCGTCGCACCGGACGTGTTCACCGCCAGTGCGTGCGCGCCATCCACCGTGGCGTTGAACGCGATCGCGCCGCTGCCGGTGCTGGTCATCGTCGCGTCCGCGCCGAGTGCGACCGCATCGTTGTAGGTCTGCGCGCCGGTGGTGCTGACGTTGCCATCGAGCACCGTGCCGCCGCCCGCGTCGGTGGTCAGGCTGGTCAGCGCAGTCGTACCGCCGACCGCGCCGCCGAACGTGGTCGTGCCAGCGGTGTTCACCGCCAGCGCGTGGGCGCCATCCACCGTGGCGTTGAACGCGATCGTGCCGCTGCCGCTGCTGGTCATCGTCGCGTCTGCGCCGAGCGCGACCGCGTCGTTGTAGGTCTGCGCGCCGGTGGTGGTGACGTTGCCATCGAGCACCGTGCCGCCGCCCGCGTCGGCGGTCAGGCTGGTCAGCGCCGTCGTGCCGCCGACCGCGCCGCCGAATGTGGTCGTGCCAGCGGTGTTCACCGCCAGCGCGTGCGCGCCGTCCACGGTGGACGCGAAATCAATGTTGCCGTTGCCGCTGCTGGTCGCCGTCACGTCTGCGCCAAGCGCGACCGCGTCGTTGTAGGTCTGCGCACCGGTGGTGGTGACGTTGCCGCTGAGAGTGGTGCTGCCGCCAACGTCGGTGGTCAGGCTGGTGAGCGCCGTCGTGCCGCCGACCGCGCCGCCGAATGTCGTGACGCCGCCGCTGTTCACCGCCAGCGCGTGCGCGCCATCCACGGTGGACGCGAAATCAATGTTCCCATTGCCGCTGCTCGTGGCGGTGACATCGCCGCCCAGCGTCACCGCACCGTTGTAAGTTTGCGAGCCGGTGGTGCTGACGTCTTGCGTCAACACGATGCCGCCGCCCGAACCGGAGGCGGTCAAGCTGGCCGCGTTGACTGTACCCAGCATGAGCGTGCCGATGGTGGTGATCTGTACCGTACCGCCGGTCAGGCCCACCACACCGGTGAAGTCGTTGCCGACATCGGTCAGCGTGATGGCACCTGCGGCATTGCCGGTCAGGGTGGCGGCCATCAAGGCGCCCCCGATCTGGTCAATCCCGCCGTTGCCGCTGGTGAGCGTCAGCGCATTTGATGCGGTGATGTCGTTGCTGAGGAGCAACCCGCTGTAGCCGGTGAGCGAAATGTTGTGGCCGGTCAGCGTGCCGGGCGGGGACAGGGTGCCGCCGTTGGCCGCCAGCGTGAGATCGCCTGTTCCGGCATTGAGGGAACCCGCCGGGAGCGTCAGGCTGCCGCCGCCGATGAGGCTCACCGAACCGTTGTTGTTGTCGGTCAGCGCTCCGATCGTCAGGTCGTTGGCATCGGTCAGTGACACGCCGGCGCCGGTCGCCGTCACCGCGCCCTGGAAATCGTTGCCGGCGTTGGTCAGCGTGATGGCGCCGTTGCCGGTATTCAGGGTACCGGTGCCCGTGATGGTCAACGCGCCGGTTTGCGTGATCGCGCCGCCGTTGCTGGTCGCGTTGAGCGCCCCGCCCACGGTGCCGCTGCCCAGATCGAGTGCGCCGGTACCGATCGCTGTCAACGCGCCCGTGTTGATGGCCCCGAGCGTCAGCGCGGTCGCATCGGTGATCTGCGTGGCGCCTCCGGCCAGGCTCACCACACCGGTGAAGTCGTTGCCCGTATTGGCCAACGTGATCGCGCCCGTGCCGGCATCGAGGCTCGTCGCGGCGGCCTTGATGGTGCTCGCTCCGGTGGCCTGCTGGCTGATGCCGTTGGCAACCACGCTCAGGGTGCCGCCGGCGGTATCCATGCTGCCGGTGATCGTGCCGCTGCTGCCCAACTGCACGCTGCCGCCGGCATTGGTAGCGTCGCCCGTCTGGATGAAAATGTTGCCGCCGTCGGTGGTGATGCTCGCGCTGGATGTGTCGCCGATGATGACCTGGCACGTCCCACAGGCCGCATTGCTCGAATAGGTCGTGCCGGCGGCCGCGCCGCCGTAGTTGGCCCACAGGTAGACGTTGATCGGGTTTGAAGCGTTCTTGGCACTGATCGTGCTGTCGAGCAGGATGCTGCCGACGGCTTCCAGGTAAAGAGAGCCCTTGCCGGCCGCGGAGATGGGCGAACTCAGCGTGATGTTGCCTGTATTCGCTCCATTGGCGGCGGTGTTGGTGAATACGAACACATTGGTGCCACCCGTCAGGGCGCCCGCGACATCGCTCGCCTTGATCGTCGAGGTCGCGATCGGGGTGTACGGATTGGACCATCCCGTGCCGGTCGCCGTGGTTCCGATCGTCACGTCATAGGGATCGAGCAACCAGGTGCCGTTGCTGCCGTCCGGCGCGGAGGCATCCACCTCGCCCTGCACATTCAAGCCGTAATGCGCGGAAGTCTCGACCCGGCCGCCATTGCCGCCGTACGCCCCGCCGCGCGCGCTGATGCTTCCGTAAAAATTGTTGGTGTTGTTGCCCCACACGACCACCGAACCGCCGTTGCCCGTTTGCGTGGCATCAGCCTTGAGCGTGGCATCCGGCGCGACATAGCTGGCCGATGCGGTTTGCAGCCCTTCCCCACCCTGCCAGCCGCCGCCGACGCGGATGCTGCCGCCGCCCGAAATGCCGGACGCGTTCACGCTGCCGGTGACGTCCACGTCCTGGTCCGACAGCAACTGCGCACTGCCGCCATGCACGCCGGAGACGTCAATCGTGCCGCTGCTCTCCGTATTCCCGCCGTTGCCGACCAGGCGCACCACGCCGCCATCGGTGCTGATGCCGTGGGCGTCAATCACGCCGGAATTGTTGACGAGATTGGTGAACAGATCCTTGGTCGCGGACGCCTGCAAGACCACCGTGCCGCTCTGCGCGCGCAGGGTGCCGCTGTTGGCGACCGCCGATTGCTCATCGCTGAGCCGCTGCTCCAGCGGCCCGGTGATCTGCACGTTGACCAGGCCATCGCCGTCGAAATCCAGCACCGCCCTGTCGGCGCCATCGAGGTTGATCCGGCCGTAGTTGGCGAGGATCACGCCGTCATTCTCGACGTGGCCGCCGATCAGGCTCACCGAACCGCCGCTCGCCGCCGCGATGGTGCCCTGGTTGACGATGCCGGCGTG
The DNA here is from genome assembly GCA_036380855.1 of Rhodanobacteraceae bacterium. Taxonomy (GTDB): domain Bacteria; phylum Pseudomonadota; class Gammaproteobacteria; order Xanthomonadales; family Rhodanobacteraceae; genus 66-474. The sequence goes on along the minus strand of DASVDY010000290.1, from coordinate 5,522 downwards.
TCCGCCGTGTGCATCGAATTCGAAGTGGTTTTTCAGGAAATCGTCGGGCGTGAGGTCGAGCGTGCTGGCGACCAGGCCACCGACGTTCAACTGGGCGGTGCTGCCGAAAATGATCCCGTGCGTGTTGATCAGGAAGATCTGGCCGTTGGAATCGATCCGCCCGAAGATCTGGCTGGGATTCTGGTCGAGGATGCGGTTGAGCGCCACCGCATTGACGGACGGCTGGTTGAACAGGACGGATGCGTCCTTGCCGACGTTGAAGGTCTGCCAGTTCAACGAGAGCAGCCGCGACTGCTGGTTGATGATCGTGCTGGCGCCATCCCGGACGATCGAGCCGGTGCCGCCCACCACCGAGCCGCCGGTCGGGGACGTCGTCGCCGCGATGCCGGATGCGGCCGAAGCGACCCCGGCCACGCTGAGCGATCCGGCCGCCAGCGCCAGGCTGAACGCGAGCTGCTTGTAGCGCAGCAACGGCTTGCCGTTGTCGGGGCGTGCCGAACCCGCCGGCGCGGTCCGTGATGCGGTGGAGGCTTTGCTCTTCATGGTCGAACCCCTCAGAACGTCAGATTCACGCGCGCGTAAATCTGGTTCCCGTGCGAATCCTTGTGATTGCCGATCGGCACGGAGTCGTCGAAATGCAGCAGCAGGTTGTGCCAGCGCGGCAGCCGGAAGATGAAGCCGACGCCGAACCCGTTGTAGTTGACCGACTCGGTGCCGTTGAAACGGTTGGCGCCCGCCGGATAGCCGCTGGCGTGGTCAATGAAGGCTTCCAGCGTGAGCAGCTCGCGCCACGGCTGGCCGCCGAACGGCGAGCGCCTGTCGGCGAAGCCCGGGGCGTCCACGTGGTACTCGAGCGCGGCGTAGTAGCCGCGATCGCTCAGAGCCTGCGCGATCGGGTACGCACGCACGCTGTCCGGGCCGCCGAGCACGAACTGCTCGAGCGGCGTGAGCGCGTCGTTGGTGTACTGGCCGTTGAACTTGAAATACAACTGCTGCGTCGGCGTCAGCAACTGCACGCGCGTGTAGGCGAGTTTGGTGACGAGGAAATCGTGCGCGTGGTCCGGCGCCACCAGGTCCGGCTCCCTGGAACCGTCGTGGAGCGACTTGCGCAACTCCAGCGAGAAGATGTCCAGGCCGTGGAAACGGCGGTCGGTGTGGTTGAGCGAGAAGCCGAGATCCGCCACGTCGAACTGCTCGTCCGACAACGGGAAGCCGAGGCTGCTCAGCTTCGACTCCTCGTGGATGTAATCCAGCAGCCCGGTCATCTTCAGGTCGCGGTTGTTGGCGAACTTCCATTCCGCGCCGCCGAAGTACTGCGTGGTCGGCCCGCGCACATCCAGCGCCGCGAACGGGCCGGTGTTGAGCTGCAGTTCACTGCGGCTGGCGCCGATCACCGCGCTCAAGCCGGGCACCTTCACGGTCGGCACGGTGTAGTTCAAGGTGCCGTAGGTGTTCTGGTGCGGGTCGAAGGCGTATTCGATCGCCGCGGCGAGCTGGTCGCCGATGCCCAGCGGGTCGTTCCAGGTGATGCCCGCCTCGGCGCGATAGCGGCCGGTCAGCGAGGTGCCGTAATTGTTGAGCCCGAGCGAGAAGGTGTAGGGGCGCTTGGCCTCGCGCGCGACCATGATCAGGTCGGTTTCGCCGGTGTGCTCGCCGGGCTGGAACGTCGAAGTCACCGACACGCCCGGCAGGTCGCGGTCGTACAACAGCGCCTCGTCTATGTCGCGCTGCTGCAGCGTCTTGCCGCGCAGCTTCTGCACCGGCGCCGCGATCACCCACGAACGATAGTGCTTGTTGCCCTGCACTTCGATCTTGCCGATGCGGCCTTCCAGCACCTGCAGGTGCACGATTTCGTCCGGCCCCACGGTCTGCGCAGGCAGGTACGCCGTGGCCACGATGAAACCGGCCTTGCGATAGCGGTCGGTGACCGCGTCGGCAACGCCCTGCAGTTGCGCGAAATCCAGGTGCGCCGGTTGCGAGGCGCTGCCGCCCAGCCTGGCGAGTTCGGCGTCCGCCATTTGCTGCACGCTCGCGGGCGTGATGCCGAAATCGGCATGCTGGCCCACGCCCTCGACGCTGAAGCCGCGCACCGCGATCTGCTGCGCCTGCGCCTTGTCGCCGCTGCGCTCGCGCACCGGCGGCAGCACATCGGTGGGCGTTGCCGGAACGGCGGGCGGCGCGGGGGGTGCCTGCGCGATGGCGGGCGCGGGTTCGTGCACCTGGTACACCGCCACCTGTTGGGGCAGCCACGCGCGCGCACCGGAAAACCCGGCCTGCTTCAGCGCGTCGTTGACGGCATCCACCACGCCCTGCCATTGCGCGGGATTCAGCGTGGCGGGATTGCCCGCGGCCACCGCCACCTTGCGGTAAGCCGCATCAATGATCGCCTGCACCGCGGCAGAACCCGCGGGGACGCCGCTGACAAGTATGCTGGGCGAACTGGCCACCTGTGCCGGAGCCGAATCGCCCGATTGCGCTTCCGCAGCCCACGCAAAGCCGGGTGCACCCGAAAGCGCCAGCAGCACGGCTGCAGCGAGACACGCCTTCCGCATCGCGATCGCCCCCCTCAGCAATCGTAAGCGGGCGATTATGTCATCGGGCTGAGACAATTGCATGACGACCTCTGTTGCGGAAGCGCATCCGTGGATGGCATCCGGAGCCGAAGCGTCCATGCCTCATCAAGCGATCGGGAAAAAGGCGGAACGATTACCGCGACCGGAACCAGCGCCTCCAGTCGAGCAACCCTCTTTTGGGGAACAGGCCGCTCATGGCCTCGTTGCCGTTGGAGTTCGGGGCAACCGCAACGCGCCTGTCCGGGCCGGCATTGGCAGCGACTGCGTTGCGCGCGGTGATCCCGCCGCTGTCGCACAAGGTGCCGAGCAGATGCCGGCGCCGCGTGCGGTAGTCCTCGCGACTGATCCGGCCGAGGCGGTGCGCCTCGTCGAGCGCGCTCAGGCTCTGGTTGATCTGGCGCAGGCGCTCGTTCACCGCAGTTCCCTCAGCACGCGGAAACCGACGTCGCCCTGCGGCTGGCCGCTGTCGCCGTGATGCGCGGCGACGGTGCAATCCGACCAGTAGCTGTTGAAGCTGCCCCCGCGCACCATGACGCTCCCCCCGCTCACGACCCACTGCCACACGTTGCCGGTCATGTTGACCAGCCCCCACGGGTTGGGCTCGCGGCCTCGCGCCGCAATCGGCCCGCCCGGACCACTGTTCGCATCCGCCCCCGGCGGAATGCAGTTGCTGTCCGGCGACTGCTTCCAGTCCTGCCCTGCCTGCGCGGCGTGCATCCATTCCGCGTCGGTCGGCAGACGGTAGGTATAACCACTGGTCTTCGTCAACCATGTCGTGTACGCCCGCGCATTGGCGAGGCTGATGTCGGTCACCGGGAGATCCGGCGCGCCTTCGGCCGGCTTGCCCGTGCACTGCTGCGTGCTCCGGCAGAAGCGCTCGAATTCGGCAATGGTGATATCCGTGCGCGACAGGGCATAAGGCTTGCCGCCGTCGAGCCCGGACACCACGACAAGCGCCGGCCCGCGGCCCTGGCCCAGCGAATCGAAGCAGATGCGGCCCTTGCCGACGAGATCGGCGCGCGCGCACGGATCCGCGGAGGTGGCGGCGGCGATTGTGCCTGCGGAGGACGCACCCGCCGGCGGGGTCATGGCCGGCGACGAACCCCTCGCGGCGTGCGGACGCGAGGCGATCTCCGCGGTTGCGCCCGGCGCCACCGGCGCCGGGGTGGTCTCGCCCGGCGTGACCGCCGCAGCGGGCGCCGCGGTGGGTGCTGCGACGGCGGGCTTGAGCGAGTCGAGCAGCTTGGCGATGGTGCCGCCCTCCAGCGCCCCGTGCATTTTCAGGTCCGCTTCAAGCGACTGAATGCCGCTCGCGTCGGACTTCTGCAACGATGCCAGCCGCGTGCGCAGCTTGCGGATGCCGTCCGCGTCGGGCGGCTGGTTCTGCGCCTGCATCAGATCCGCCGCGAAGGCGTAACGCGCGCGCGCGCTGCGCAGGTCGGCGCGATCGCCGAGCGCCTTCAGACCCTGGCCCAGCACGTCCACCGCGCGCTGGTATTCGCCATGGTCCAGCCGGCTCTCGGCTTCGCCGAGGTAGGCGTTCGCCAGCAATTGCGGGCCTTCACCGGCGAGGAACTTGTTGTCTGGCTGCAGGCCGCGGATCTGTGCCAGCGAGGATGCGGCCTTGGCCACGTCGTGGGCGGCCGCGGCGCGACGCATGGATTCCATGCGCGAATCCACCTCCGCGGCGACGCTTTCCTGCTGCAGTTGCGCCTGCTGCTGCTGCTGCAGCGTGTCCAGCCGCGCGCGCTGCGCGAGCAGTTCCTGCGATGCCGGGAGGTACTGCAACCCCAGCGACACCGCACCGCCGGCCTGCTGGATTTCGGCGGGAGCATTGGCCGTCGCGGCCTTGCCGGCGATTGCATGCGCGAGGTCGGCCAGGACCTTCTGGGTGGCCGGCGCATGGTCGTTCTTCAGCACCTGCAGGGCCGCAGTCGCCGAAGCCTGCCATTCCGGAGTGAGGTCGGGCCTGGCGACCAGCGCCGCCATTGCCGTGCGCGCCTGCGGCACGCTCTGTCCGGAAACGGCGACCCGGGCCGCGGCCGCGCGCTCGTGCTCGTGCTCGAACGATGCCAGCTGCATGGCCCGCTGTTTCAGGCGCTGCGAACCCGGGAACAATCGGGTCGCCAGCGCCAACCGCTGCTTCGCCTCGTCCACGCGCCCGGCCGCCAGCGACTGTCCGATCGCGATCTCGTACTTGAGTTCCAGTTCGGCGTTGTCGAGCAGCTCGCTGTGCGGATCCACCGCGCGGATCGTGTCCAGCGTCGAGACCACGTTGTCCGGCTGGTTCCCGAAGATCGCGCCCGCGGCAATGCGCTCGCTCAGCTGCGTGTCCAGCGTGTTGAGCAGTGCGTTGCGCTGCTGGTCAATGGCGCTGCGCCTCATGTCCAGTTGCGGCGAGAACAACTTCAACTGGTCGCGGACCTGGAACACGTGCTGCACGCCCGCGTAGTCGTAACGGCCCTTCGCCGGATCCCAATATGCGTTCAGGCGGCCCAGCAGGAACTGTTCGATCGCGCTGCTGTGGTCCACGACCACGCCCTTGCTCTCGTCGTCGCCAAGGCTCTGCAATGCCTCGAACGCCTGATCCTCGGTGGCGTAGTAGTGCGGGTTGCCCGGCACGAAACGCGCCACCACCTGGTCCAGGTGGTGTTGCGACATGTAGCGGCTCACGCCGAAGGCGCCGGCGGCCAGCGCGACGAGCGCCACCACCCCGTAGACGAGGAACGGGCGCGCGCGTTCGCGCAAGCTCACGTCGCGCAGGCCGTCGATCAGATCAATCGCGCTCTTCGGCCGCTGTTCGCCGTGGAACGCCACCGCATCGCACAAGGTCTTGTACTGGCGCTTGGTCAGCCCATGCACCTTCGGCGGCTTCAGCCCTTCCTTCAGCGCCACCTCCGCACTCTTCTTCTCGAACGGGTGCTTGCCCGTCAGCAGTTCGAACACCAC
>DASVDY010000289.1:0-17505 GCA_036380855.1 Rhodanobacteraceae bacterium | reverse complement strand
TCGATCGCCTGCACGCGCAACTGCTCGCGCCGCGATCCGGCTGGTTCTCGCGCTGGCGTGCACCCGCCGCGCCGCAGGGCATCTACCTCTGGGGTCTGGTCGGGCGCGGCAAGACCATGCTGATGGACCTGTTCGTGGATTCGCTGCCGGCCGGCAGCGCGCACCGCGTGCACTTCCATCGCTTCATGCTGGACGTGCACGCGCGATTGCGAGGCATGGGCGAGCGTCGCGACCCGCTGGACCACGTCGCCGCGCAGCTTGCGCGCAAGGCGCGCGTGTTGTGCCTCGACGAATTCCAGGTCGAGGACATCGGCGATGCGATGATCCTCGCGAATCTCCTGCGCGCATTGTTCCGTGCCGGCGTGGCGCTGGTCACCACCTCCAACACGCCGCCGCGCGACCTGTATCGCGACGGCTTGCAACGCTCGCGTTTCGTGCCGGCGATCGCGTTGCTGGAAAGGCATTGCGAGGTGCTGGAACTCGTCTCGCCGCACGACTGGCGACTGCGTGCGCTGACGCGGGCGAGCGTCTACCTGACGCCCCCCGACGCGCAGGCCGAGCGCGCGCTGGCGGCCCTGTTCGATGGCCTTGCGCGCGGGCCGGTGCAGCAGGGCGGCGCGCTGGACGTCAACGATCGCGCGATCCCGGTGCGATGCGCGTGCGCACAAGCCGCGTGGTTCGACTTCGACGCGCTGTGCGAAGGCCCGCGCGGCTCGGCCGACTACATCGAGCTGGCGCGCGGGTTCCCCGCGATCCTGGTTTCCGAAGTGCCGCAATTCACGCCGTCGCGGGAAGATGCCGCGCGCCGCTTCATCCAGCTCGTGGACGAGCTGTACGACCGCCGCGTGAAACTTGCGCTGTCCGCCGCGGTGCCCGTGGTGGAGCTGTACGACGGCGCGCGTCTGCGCGCGGTCTTCGCGCGCACCGCGAGCCGCTTGATCGAAATGCAAAGCGCCGCATATCTGGCCGAACCCCACCGCTAGCTGAGCGGGCGCAAAGCTGCTGCGCTCGGCCACGGAGCTCTTGGCCATGGACGGCAACTCAGTTGCCGCGCCGGCGGTGCTCGGATCAGGCCCGGTACATGGATGTGCCGCTTTGGGGCCAAGGACTCCTCATGTACTGATATGTACACTCCGGTTCCTGCGCTCCGGCGTCGCGCAATCACGGAACCTTTCTGCCACGGATGGCGGCTCTCGCTCGCGACGCTTTGCCCTCCGCTCAGCCGGATCGGTTGCACTTTCTCCTCGGATCTGGTGTCGAAGCGCGCAGGCCTCGATCGTCATCGAAACAGGTATTGGCTTCGCATGACTAATGTCACTGCGCGTGGCAGGACTAATGACCCTGTCGCAAAAAGTATTTGCATCTGAAAATAGTTTCGAATATCTTTACCGTTTGGTTCAGTTATGATGAACGGTTCGCGCCGTTGCAACTGGATCTGCTCGCTGCTCGCGCCACCAACAAAAACCACAATGAGCCAAGCATTGCCGTTCCAACGCCTGCCCATGCGCGGCGCGCTCACCCGCGCGCTGGCACCGGTTCTCATCTGTTGCGTCCTTGCCGGCTGCGCGGTCGGGCCGGACTACACGCGTCCCGAGGCGCCGGCGGTGGACCGCTACACCGCGCAACCGCTGCCCGCGCAGACGGTGTCCACCGACACCGCCGGCGGCGACGCGCAGCGTTTCCTTGAAGGCCATGACGTTCCGGATCGCTGGTGGACCACGTTCGGCAACGAGGAGCTGGATCGCCGCGTGCAACAGGCCCTCGCGCATTCGCCGACGATCGCCTCGGCGCAGGCCGCGCTGCGCGAAGCGGAAGAGAACGCCAAGGCCGCGCGCGGCTCGTTCTTCCCTTCGCTCGATGCCAGCGCGGGCGCCACCCGGCAGAAGGCATCCGGCGCGCAGTTCGGGGGCGGTTTCAGCAGCAGTCCGTTCACCCTCTACAACGCCGGTGTCAGCGTCGGCTACGTGTTCGACATTTTCGGCGGCGTGCGCCGCGGCGTGGAAGCGCAATCGGCGCTTGCGGACGCGCAGCGCGCGCAACTGGACGCGACCTACCTGATGCTCGCCAGCAACGTGGTGACCGCGTCGTTGCAGGAAGCCTCGCTGCGCGAACAGGTGCGTGCGACCGAAGAAATCGCCGACTCGTTGAAGAAGGAACTCGACATCGCGCGCAAGCAGCAGCAGATCGGCGCCAAGTCGTTGTCCGACACCCTGGCCGTCGAGTCGCAACTGGCGAGCACGCAAGCCACCCTGCCGCCGCTGCGCAAGCAACTCGCCGCGACCCGGGACCAGCTCGCGACCTATCTGGGCGTGACGCCGGCGCAGATGCAATTGCAGCCGATCGAACTGGCTGACGTGACGCTGCCGCAGGACGTGCCCGTCAGCCTGCCGTCGAAAATCGTCGAGCAGCGCCCCGACATCCGGGCGGCCAGCGCGCAACTGCACGCGGCGACCGCGCAGGTCGGCGTCGCCACGGCGAACATGCTGCCCCAGCTCACGCTGTCGGGCAGCGCGGGTTCGCAGGCGCTGCACGCGGGGGACCTGTTTTCGGCCGGGACCGGCGCCTGGTCGCTGGGCCTGAACCTGCTGCAGCCCATCTTCCACGGTGGCGAACTGCTGCACAAAAAGCGCGCCGCACAGGCCGGCATGGAACGCGCGGTGGCCGACTGGCAGCAAACCGTGCTGGCCGCGTTCCAGAACGTGGCCGACACGCTGCAGGCGCTGGATCTCGATGCGCAGGGCCTCGCCGCACAGAACACCGCCGAGCGGGCCGCATCAAGGCGGCTGGAACTCACGCGCACGCAGTACCAGGTCGGCGCGGTGGATTACCTCACCCTGCTGGATGCCGAGCGCCAGTACCAGCAGTCGCGCATCGCGTTGATCCAGGCGCGCGCCGCGCGCCTCGCCGACACCGCCGCGCTGTATGCCGCGCTGGGCGGCGGATGGACCGGCGCAAATGTCGCCTCAAGCAACAAATAGGTTGGAAAGCCAGAGCAGTTTTCCGCAACCGGCGCGAAGAAAAGCGAATGTCGTGTGTGCCTTGCGTTCGTTGCGGACGAAGTTTTGCCATGAAATCACACGCCCTGCTTCTCCGGGAAAACAAAAATGATTGATACAGCTCTCCGCAAGCCCCGACTCGCCAAGCGCATGACGATCATGCTGATCGTCATCGGCGTGCTGTTCCTGCTGGTGATCGGGTTCAACGTGTTCAAGGGCATCATGATCGGCAAGTTCATGAAGTCCATGGGCAACCCGCCGCAGACGGTCAGCACGATGAAAGTGCAGTACCAGACCTGGCAGCCGCACCTGGAGGCGGTCGGCAACGTGCGCGCGGTGCGCGGCGTGGACCTGGCCTTCGAACTCTCCGGGGTGGTGGATTCGGTGGACGTGAAATCCGGCGCCGACGTCAAGGCGGGACAGGTGCTGGTGAAGCTGCGCGATGCGGACGACCGGGCCAAGCTCGCCGCGTTGCAGGCAACGGCGAAGCTGGCCGAGCTGACCGCCAATCGTTCGAAGCAGCAGCTGGCCGTGCAGGCGATCAGCCGCGCGCAATACGACACCGACATGGCGAACCTGAAGAGCGCGCAGGCCCAGGTCGCGGCGCAAGCCGCGCTGGTGGACAAGAAGACGCTGCGCGCGCCGTTCTCCGGCCGGATCGGCATCATCACCGTGAACCCCGGCCAGTACATCAACCCCGGCGACAAGGTGGTGAGCCTGCAGCAGCTCGATCCGGTGTACGTGGACTTCAACGTGCCGCAGGACTCGCTGCAGCAGCTGCAGGTGGGCAGCAAGGTCGAGGTGACGACCGATTCGTATCCTGACCTGCACTTCGTTGGCAAGGTCTCGGCCACCGACCCCAAGGTGGATCCGAACACCCGCAACGTCGGCGTGGAAGCGACGCTGCCCAACCACGACGGCAAGTTGATGGCGGGCATGTTCGCCAACGTCGCGGTGGACAGCGGCGGCACGCAGCGGCACCTCACGCTGCCGCAGACCTCGATCACCTTCAATCCGTATGGCGACACCGTGTTCGTGGTGCACGAAGGCGCTCCGCCTGCGCAGGACGGCAAGCCCGCGCCACAGCAACCCGCCGCGAAGAACGGCAAGCAGGAGCCGCAGCACTACGTGGAACAGCGGCTGGTGACGGTGGGTCCGCGCCGCGGCGACCAGGTCGCGATCCTGGACGGACTCAAGGAAGGCGAAGTGGTGGTGACTTCGGGCCAGTTGAAGTTGAAGAACGACACGCCGGTGAACATCAACAACAGCGTGCAGCCTTCGTTCAATCCGAACCCGCAGCCGGTGGAGAAGTAGGCGCCCGCGGCGGAGCGATCGAAATATCAACATCGTCATCCGGGACGCGGCGTAGTCGCGAGCCGGAACCTGCTCCAGCGATTGGGAAGCAGATCCCGGATTCCGCCCTCGGCGGCCCCGGAATGACGGACAGGAAAGTTGCCGAGATTTGCCAGCAGGTCCTCGAATGAAATTCACTGATCTCTTCATCAAGCGCCCGGTGCTCGCGGCGACCGTCAGCCTGCTGATCCTGGTGCTGGGCCTGCGTGCGGTCATGACGCTGCCGGTGCGCCAGTATCCGAAGACGGAGAACGCCACCATCACCGTGCAGACGGTGTATTTCGGCGCCGACTCGCAGACCGTGGCCGGCTTCATCACCCAGCCGCTGGAGCAGGCGATCGCGCAGGCGCAGGGCATTGACTACATGTCCTCGTCCAGCACGCCGGGCGTGTCCATGATTTCGGCCACGCTGCGCCTGAACTACGACGGCAACAAGGCGCTCACCGAAATCAGCGCGCTGGTGAACTCGGTCAAGAACCAGTTGCCGCCGCAGGCGCAGCAGCCGGTGATCAGCCTGCAGACCGGCCAGTCGGTGGCGTCCATGTACATGGGCTTCTACTCCGACAAGCTGCCGTCCAACAAGATCACCGACTATCTCGTGCGGGTGGTGCAGCCGCAACTGAACTCGATCGAGGGCGTGCAGAACGCGCAGATCCTGGGCGGGCGCACTTTCGCGCTGCGCGCCTGGCTGGATCCGGCGCGCATGGCCGCGCACGGCGTCACCGCCACCGACGTCAACAACGCGCTCGCCGCGAACAACTACCTATCGGCCATCGGCGCGACCAAGGGACAGATGGTGAGCGTCAACCTCACCGCGGCCACCGATCTGCATTCGGTGGACGAGTTCAAGAACCTGGTGGTGAAGGCCAACGGCACCGATGTGGTGCGGCTGAAGGACGTCGCCGACGTCACGCTCGGCGCCGAGAACTACGACTTCAACGTCGCCTTCGACGGCAAACGCTCGGTATTCATCGGCATCAACGCGGCGCCCGACGCCAACGTGCTGGACGTGATCAACCGCGTGCGCAAGGTGTTCCCGTCCATCCAGTCGCAGATGCCGACCGGCGTGACCGCCAAGATCGTGTTCGACGGCACCGACTACATCCGTACCTCGATCCACGAGGTGGTGAAGACGCTGGTGGAGACGCTGCTGATCGTCACCGCGGTGATCTTCCTGTTCCTCGGCACCCTGCGTTCGGTGCTGGTCCCGCTGGTGGCGATGCCGCTGTCGTTGATCGGCGCGTTCCTGGTGATGTTGCTGTTCGGCTATTCGATCAACCTGCTGACCTTGCTGGCGCTGGTGCTGGCGATCGGCCTGGTGGTGGACGACGCGATCATCGTGGTCGAGAACGTTGACCGCCACATGAAGGAGCACGACAGTCCATTCCATTCGGCGCTGCTGGCCGCCCGCGAACTGGCCGCGCCGATCATCGCGATGACCATCGTGCTGATCGCGGTGTACGTGCCGGTCGGTTTCCAGGGCGGCCTGACCGGCGCGCTGTTCACCGAATTCGCCTTCACGCTGGCGGGCGCGGTGACAATATCGGCGATCCTCGCGCTGACGCTGTCGCCGATGATGTGCTCGCGCTTCCTGCGCGAGGAGGACCACCAGAAACCGTTCGTCAAGCGCATTGACCGCGTCGCCGACCGCGTGCGCGACCGTTACCGGCGCATGCTGCACGGGTCGCTGGACACCTGGCTGGTCGCGATCGTGTTCGGCGCGATCGTGCTGGCCGGCAACGTGTACCTGTTCATGACCGCCAAGTCGGAGCTGGCGCCGCAGGAAGACCAGGGCATCGTGCTGACCAACACGCAAGGTCCGCCGAACGCGACCATCGACCAGATGGCGTTGTATTCGAAGCAGGTGTTCGACATCGCCAAGTCGCTGCCCGAATACACCCATATCTTCCAGGTGGACGGCGCGCAGGGCGTCAACAGCGGCTTCGCCGGCATCATGCTGAAGTCGTGGGGCGATCGCAGCCGCAGCGCCGACCAGATCCAGCAGGAAGTGCAGCAGAAGGTGGGCAACATCGCCGGCGCGCGCATGGCGGTGTTCCAGTTCCCCTCGCTGCCGGGCGCGTTCGGACTGCCGGTGCAGTTCGTGATCAAGACCACCGAGCCGTTCCAGAACCTGGATGAAGTCGCCAAGGCGGTCGTCGCCAAGGCGCAGGCTTCGGGCATGTTCTTCTACGTGGATTCGGACCTGAAGATCGACGAGCCGCAGGTGACGGTGAGCCTGGATCGCGACAAGGTTTCGGCGCTCGGCCTCACCCAGCGCGACGTCGGTGCGGCCTTGTCGGCCGCGCTGGGCGGCAACTACGTCAACTACTTCTCGATCCAGGGCCGCGCCTACCGCGTGATCTCGCAGGTCGCGCAGTCCGATCGCCTGAATCCGCACCAGCTCGACAACTACTACATCAAGACGCCGGACGGCAAATCCATTCCGGCCTCGACCGTGGCGCACCTCACCTGGCAGACGGTGCCGGAGTCCATCAACCACTTCCAGCAGTTGAACTCGGCCACGATCATGGGCGTGATCGCGCCCAGCGTGTCGCTGGGCCAGGCGCTGCAATTCATGCGCGACACGCTCGACCAGGTGGCGGGTTCCGGCTACAACGCCGACTATGCCGGGCAGTCGCGCCAGTTCATGCAGGAATCCGGCGGATTCCTGTACACGATGATCTTCGCGATCATCATCGTGTTCCTCGCGCTGGCAGCGCAGTTCGAGAGCTTCCGCGACCCGGTCGTGATCCTGGTGTCGGTGCCGATGGCGACTTTCGGCGCGCTGCTGTTCATCAACTTGGGGTTGGCCACGCTCAACATCTACACCGAGGTGGGACTGGTGACGCTGATCGGCCTGATCTCCAAGCACGGCATCCTGATGGTGCAGTTCGCCAACGACGCACAGCGCCTGCACGGGATGAGCAAGCGCGAGGCCATCGAGGAGGCCGCGGCGGTGCGCCTGCGCCCGATCCTGATGACCACCGCGGCGATGGTGCTGGGCGTGGTGCCGCTGGTGTTCGCCGGCGGTGCCGGCGCCGCCGGCCGGCACGCGATCGGCCTGGTGGTGTTCACCGGGCTTGCCATCGGCACGTTGTTCACGCTGTTCGTGGTGCCGGCGATGTACCTGCTGATCGGCCAGGACCGCCACGCGAAGAGCGCGGACGAGGGTACGCTGGCGCCGCAGCCGGAATGAGCTCTGCCGCCTGCCGGGCCATGCCCGGCGGGCGCGGCGCATAATGATGTGTCCCCATGCACATCATCGAGCCCATGACCGACCGCTCGCCCCTCGGCCGCGAGGCCGAATACCCGCAACGCCCCGATGCGCGCGTGCTGTTTCCGGTCGCGCGCGCGCAGTCGCGGGCGGAGCTGGGCCTGGATGCGCGCGCGTTGCCTTTCACCGGCGCCGACATCTGGAACGCCTACGAGCTTTCGTGGCTTGACGAGCGCGGCAAGCCGCGCGTGGCGATCGCCGAACTGCGTGTGCCGGCCGGGTCGCCGAACCTGATCGAATCCAAGTCGCTGAAGCTCTACCTGAATGGCTACGCGCAGACGCGCTTCGAGCAGCCCTCGGCGTTGTGCGCGGACGTCGCACGCGATCTCTCTGCAGCCGCGGGCGCGATCGTCGAAGTCGCATTGACCGAGGCCCGCGAATTCGCCTCGCAGAAAATCGCCGAGCTGCCGGGTGCCTCGCTCGATGACCTGGAACTGGACATCGCCGACTACGGGCCGCCGCAGCCGGAACACCTGCGCGTCAACACGCACGCCCGCCAGGTAGAGGAAGCGCTGACCACGCAGTTGTTCCGCTCCAACTGCCCGGTTACCGGGCAGCCGGACTGGGCGTCGTTGCAGATCCGCTACGCCGGTGCGCCGCTTGATCACGCCGGCTTGTTGCGTTACCTGGTTTCCTACCGCAACCACTGTGGATTCCACGAGGCGTGCGTGGAGCGCATCTTCGTGGACATCGCCGCGCGCTGCGCGCCGCGCGGATTGAGCGTGTACGCGCGGTTCACCCGCCGCGGCGGGCTGGACATCAATCCGTGGCGGGCCACGCCCGGGTTCGGCGCGGTGCCGCCCAACCTGCGCGGCGCGCGGCAGTAGCGCACCCGGGAACCATTTGGCCTCCGGAATCATCAGGCGCACAATGGACCGTGCCGCAGGTCGCGAGCCGGGCAATTGAAGGTGCGGAAAAGGATGCCCGCTTGACGATCTTCGCGATCACGGACGAGCGCAAAGGAGAGTCATGGAACACGCCTACGACTACCTGATCCTTGGCGCCGGCATGGCGGCTTCCGCCGCGGCGCGCGGCATCCGCGAACGCGATCCGCACGGCAGCATCGGCCTGATCGGGGCGGAGGCGCACCCGCCCTACGACCGCCCGCCGCTCACGAAGGACTTGTGGAACGGCAAGAAACAGCCCGAGGACATCTGGCGCGACATCGAAGGCGTGCAGGCGACGCTGTTCCCCGGCCGCCATGCGATGGCGCTCGACCCGCACGCGAAATCCGTGCGCGACGACCACGGCGATCACTACCGCTACGGCAAGCTGTTGTTCGCCACCGGCGGCACGCCGCGACGCATCGCCGGGCTGGAAGGCGATCGGGTGCTCTATTACCGCGTGCTGGACGATTACCACGCGCTGCGCGATGCCCTGCGCGAAGGCATGCGCATCGCCGTGATCGGCGGCGGCTTCATCGGCAGCGAGATTGCCGCCGCGCTCGCGATGAATGGCGCGAAGGTGACGCAACTGGTGGCCGAAGACGCGATCGGTGCGCGCGTGTATCCGCGGGATCTGGCGCGCTTCGTGACCGACTACTATCGCGGCAGGGGCGTGGACGTGCGCTGCGGCACGATGGTCACCGGGGGCGTGGCCAACGACGAAGGCGTCACCCTGAACTTGCGCGACGGCGGCAGCGTGGAAGCGGAATGGGTGGTTGCGGGCCTGGGCATCACGCCCAACGTGCAGCTCGCACAAGGCGCCGGGCTCAACGTTGACAACGGCATCATGGTGGACGCGCAGTTGCGCACGTCCGCTCCGGACGTCTGGGCCGCCGGCGATGTCGCCAATTATCCGGATGCCACGCTCGGCAATCATCGCCGGGTCGAGCACGAGGACGCCGCGCTCACCATGGGCGAACACGCGGGCGCGAACATGGCCGGCGCGGGCCGGCCCTACACGCACCTGCCGTACTTCTATTCCGACCTGTTCGACCTCGGCTACGAGGCGCTGGGCGACCTGGATGCGCGCCTGCAGACCGTGGAGGACTGGAAGCAGCCGAACCGCGAAGGCGTGGTGTATTACCTGAAGGACGGTCGGGTGCGCGGCGTGCTGCTCTGGAACACCTGGGACCAGAAGGACAACGCGCGCGCACTGATCGCGGAAAGCGGACCGCACGATGCGGCATCGCTGAAGGGGCGGATCGGGTAGCCCTGCGAAGCCAGGATGAAGGCGCGTAGCGCTGCAATCGGGGTTTGCACGCATCACGACGCGGCTGCACGGCCGCCATCCACCACGAAGCGCTGCGTCGCGCGCAGGCGCGCTCCTACCAGGCGAGCGTCGCTTTCAGCACGCCGGAGTCCATCGCAAACTCCAGCCGCATGCCCAGCGCGCGCACGGCGGCTTGCGCAAGCGCGAGGCCGAGGCCCGCGTGTCCCGCGCCATCCTCGCCCGCGCGTTTGCGCCAGAAGCGCTGGCCGAAACGCGCGAGGTCCGCCTCGCCCAATTCGGGTGCCGCATTGGCGATCCCGATACATTGCGGCGTGGCGCGTACGTCTACCGTGCTTCCGATGGGGGCGTAGGCGATCGCGTTGCCGAGCAGGTTGTCCAGCACGATTTCCAGCAGCGCGGGGTCGGACTCGATGCGAACGGCGGCCGCAGGATCGCTGCGCTCCAGCCGCAAGCCGTGCGCGTGCAGTGCGTCGTGGTGCCGCGCAAGCGCGCGCGTCAGCAGCGCCTGCACGTCCACCGGTTCATGCTGCGCGGCCTGTACGCCCGATTCGATCCGGGTGAGTTGCAGGAGGGCGGCGACGGTCGCTTCCAGCTCGCCGCCGATCTTGCCGATTTCGCCCAGCACTTCGCCCGGGTCGCGTTCGCTGGGATAGCGCATCTCCACGTCCACCAGCGTGCGCAGCTCCGCAAGCCGCGTACGCAGTTCGTGCGCGAGCCCCGAGGCGAACCGCCGCTCGCGCGAGAGGCCCTCGTCCATGCGCGAGAGCACCTCGTTGAAGCGTGAGACCAGCGGCGCGAGTTCGCGCGTGTCGGCAGGCGGCAGTCGCTCGCCCGGCGCGTCCGGACCGATCCTCGCCATCGCCGCATCGAGCGTGCTGAGCGGGCGCAGGCCGCGCCGCACCAGCCACGGTGTCAGGGCCAGCACGCCCAGGCACGCGCCGAGAATGCTGCCGAGCAGGATCAGGTCCAGCGTGCGGAGGAGTTCATCCAGGGGCCCGCGATCCAGCGCGTAGCGCAACTCGCACGCCATCGTGGCGCTCGCAGGACGAACATCGGTCAATCGCTGCGCCCCCCGCGGCGCGAAGCGCAGCGATACTTCGCGCAGCAACCGCCCGTCGGCCAGATGCGCGTCCGCGAAGGTCGGCGTGGCCACGCTCCGCGGCGCGATCGCCGGCGGCACGGGCGATGAGTGCTCGATCGGGACGCCATCGCAACGCAGGTCGTACCAACTGGCGTCCGTGATACCGGGGAACAGGCCGGAATCGAGCGTCCCCGGCGCGACCGCAAGCGTCCTGTCGCGCCTGACGTAGGTCAGCGCGGCGAAGGCCTGTGCGCGAGCCAGCAGCGCGCTGTCGAAGCGCTGCTGCATCTCCGCGTCCGCCCGCCAGTCCACGATCCACGCCGCGATGCCGAGCGCGACCAGCGTCGCCAGCGCGAGCAGCAGGGTCAGGCGGAGGCGGAGCGAGAAGCGCCTCACGGGATGATGTAACCCGCGCCGCGCCGGTTCTCGATGATGCCGTTGCAGCCGGCCTCGTCGAGCTTGCGGCGCAAGCCGAACACCAGCACTTCCACGCTGCGGTCGGAAACGTCGCTGCTGCTGCCCGCGATGCGCTCCAGGATCGCCGCGCGCGTGAACACGCGGCCGCGATGGCGCAGCAGCAGTTCAAGCAACGCGAATTCGCGCGGGGTCAGGTTCAATGTCTTTCCGCCGCACATCGCCTGGTGCGCGCGGGCGTCCAGTCGTACGCCCGCATGCTCGAGCACGTCCGTGCGCGCTTCGGCCGGGCGCCGCGCCAGGGCGTGCAGCCGCGCCAGCACTTCCTCGAAGGCGAACGGCTTCACCAGGTAGTCGTCGGCGCCGGCGTTCAGCGCCTCGATGCGGTCGCCGACCTGGTCGCGCGCGGACAGCACCAGCACGCGCGGACGTGCGCCGCCTTCGGGCAGGGCGCGCAGCACGCCGAAGCCGTCCATGCGCGGCAGGCCGAGGTCCAGCAATACGAAATCGTAGTCGAAGCCGGCCAGGAAGCCATTGGCTTCCACGCCGTCGGCGGCGATATCCACGGTGAAGCCGGCCGCGCGCAGTCCACGCGCGAGCGTGTCGCGCAGGCGTTGCGAATCCTCGACGAGCAGCAGCTTCATGACGCGATTGTAGGGCGGGTCTCAACCCGCCGTGGCCGCGTCCGGACAACAGGCCCGCCCTGACGCGACGACACGTACTTCTCGCACCGTATCCAAGGCCCGCCCTATCGCGACGATACGTACTTCTCGCGCCGTATGTGCTGCACCGGCAACCCGGCTTCCTTCAGCACGTTGAAGGTGGCGTCCACCATGTCCGGGTTGCCGCACAGATACGCGATGTCGCGTTCCGCATCGGGCTCGAATTCCGGCAGCACCTTCTGCACGTAGCCCAGGCGGTCGTGTTCGCGCGGCGCCGGGCGCGGCCCGCGCGAGAAGCAGGGGTGGAATTCGAACCCTTCATGGCCGCGGGCGAAGGCGTCGAACTCCTCGCCGTAAAGCAGTTCTTCCTCGTTGCGCGCGCCGTACAGCAGCACGAACTTGCAGCCGCGCCGTTCGATCAGCTTCGCAATGCTCGGCAGCATCGCGCGATAGGGCGTCACGCCGGTGCCGGTTGCGATCAGGAGATAGCGCTGGTTGCTGTCCTTGTCGTCCAGGCAGAAACGACCGTAGGGGCCGCTGGCCTCGATCTCGCCGCCTTGCTGCAGATTGCCGAGCAGGTCGGTGGCGGCGCCGCCCTGCACATAGGACACCGCGATCTCCAGCCGCTGCACCGCGCCCGCGGTATCGCCCACGGTACCCACCGAATAGCTGCGTTTGGTCGGCTTGCCGTCGGCGTAATTGAAGTGCACCTGGATGAACTGGCCCGGCACGAACGCGAACGGCGCGCCGTCGGTGCGCGCGAACGACAGGTGGCGCACCGTGGGCGCCAGCATGAAGCTTTCTTCAAGGCGGAGTTGAAAACGTTCTGCCACGGGCGTCCGGGGATTCTGGGTAAAGCTCGATATACTACCGGACTTATGTCTACCGCCGAAGTTGCGCGCGACGTCGCCGCGCTCGAAACCATTGATCTCCGCAAGACCTACTCCAACGGCGTGCAGGCGCTGAAGGGCGTGTCGCTGCGCGTCGCGCAGGGCGATTTCTTCGCGCTGCTGGGGCCCAACGGCGCCGGCAAGTCCACGCTGATCGGCATCCTCTCCTCGCTGGTGAACCCGACCTCCGGCGACGCGCGCGTGTTCGGGATCTCGATCCACCGGGATCGCGGCGGCGTGATGCGGCAGATCGGCCTGGTGCCGCAGGAAATCAATTTCAACCAGTTCGAGACGCCGTTCGAGATCTGCGTCAACGTGGCGGGCTTCTACGGCATCCCGCGCGCGACCGCGATCAAGCGCGCCGAGAAATACCTGAAGGAGCTGCGCATCTGGGACAAGGCGCACCAGCCCACGCGCATGATGTCCGGCGGCATGAAGCGCCGGCTGATGATCGCGCGCGCGATGATGAACGAACCGCGCCTGCTGATCCTGGACGAGCCCACCGCCGGTGTGGACATCGAGATCCGCCGCTCGATGTGGCAGTTCATCACCGGCATCAATCGCGCCGGCACCACGGTGATCCTGACCACGCACTACCTCGAGGAAGCCGAGCAGTTGTGCCGCAACATCGCGATCATTGACCACGGCACCATCGTAGAGAACTGCGCGATGCGTACCCTGCTGGGCAAGCTGGACGTGGAGACCTTCGTGCTCGACATCCGCGGCGACTGCGACGCGCTGCCGGAGGTGCCGGGCGTGAAGCTCACCTGCGTGGACGGCCACACGCTGGAGGCGGAGATGTCCAAGCAGCAGGACCTGAACTCGCTGTTCGCAATGCTGTCCGCGCACGGCATCGCGGTCACCTCGATGCGCAACAAGACCAACCGGCTGGAGGAGCTGTTCGTGCGGCTGGTGGAAGGCAACTCGAAGGCGGCGGCATGAACGACATGCGTACCGATACCGCGGTCAATGCAGGCGCGCGCGAATTTTCCGTCGCGCGCGCGAATGCGATCGCGCTTTACACCATCACCCGCCGCGAAGTGCGGCGCATGCTGCGCATCTGGACACAGACCCTGATCCCGCCGGCGATCACGATGACCCTGTACTTCGTGATCTTCGGCACGCTGATCGGAAGGCGCATCGGCACCATCGAGGGCGGCTTCACCTACATGCAGTACATCGTGCCCGGCCTGGTGATGATGAGCATCATCAACAACTGCTACTCCAACATCACCTCGAGTTTCTTCGGCTCCAAGTTCGGCCGCTACGTCGAGGAGCTGCTGGCCTCGCCGATGCCGAGCTGGGTGGTGCTGACCGGCTACGTCGCCGGCGCGGTGCTGCGCGGGCTGCTGGTCGGCGCGATCGTGCTCGGCATCGCGCTGCTGTTCACTTCATTGAGGCTGGCGCACCCGCTGGTGGCGGTCACCACCGTGCTGCTGGGCGCGACGATCTTCTCGCTGGCCGGCTTCATCAACGCGATGTTCGCCAAGAAGTTCGACGACATCGCGATCGTGCCCACCTTCGTGCTGACGCCGCTGACGTATCTGGGCGGCGTGTTCTACTCGGTCAACATGCTGGGCGAGCCGTGGCACGCGATTTCGCTGGTGAACCCGATCCTGTACATGGTCAATGCCTTTCGCTACGGCATCCTCGGCGTGGGCGACGTGCCGCTGTGGATCGCCTACGTGGTGATGTGCGCGTTCGTGGCGGTGCTGGGCGCGATCGCGCTGACGCTGTTGCATCGCGGAGTCGGGCTGCGGTCGTGAGCATAGTGGGCGCCCTCTCGTGTACAGAGAGCGCCCACTGCACCAATCAAAATTGGTGGTAGACCCTGCAAGATATTCCGCCGCCGGCCACTGAGCTACAGGCAATCTCATCACCTCCTCCATTGGTGATGGGTATTCCTGCTGCTTGTAAATTTCGCAATATCGTTTCGATATTTCCCATATCGTAGGTATTGCCGCCGTTGAACCCGTAATACTGGCCTATACCGTTGTTGGTGGCCATGGTTGCATTCTCTGGAATGGTATTTCCGTGGGCATCAATCGCTGTCCCTGGAGTGGGCACATACGTGTTGTGCAGACTATCGAACGTATAAGTCCGCTTACTACCATCATTAAATGTGAGCGTGACCGTGGTTGGGAAGTTGTTGACCGTAATCACAGGGGTTGTGATTTGCAGAGTTTTTAGAAGCTCTGCGAACCCTGCTGCCAAAGCGGGGGCGGACTGAGTGAAGTCGGAGCTACTGAAGTGATACGTCATCAGATAGTTCTGTAAAGTATTTTCGTTTTGACTCGATTGCACGGTGTCATAGGCATTCATCCATCCGTTATCTCCCAACGGGTTGGGAGCATGGATGTTAATTTTAACAGTGGCAGCAGCGGCTTCCACGTGGCCATTGTTGAGATAAACATCTTCGTATGCTTTGAATATCTGATCAGCTTGCGGCTCCGGTATTGCCCAGTCGTAGTCCTTCTCCTTGCGAGGCGGACGATATTCGTCATCTACGTCCCACGTGAAACAAACCTTGTATAGATTTTGTGAGGCAAAGTCGGTGATGTAGCTGTATCCGCTAGAACAGTTGCTCGCCAAAGCCTCTATTTGAGCTGTAGAGCAGCCAGTGCAGTCTTTTGTGGCTACTTGCGCTTGCGCGGCGGAAAGAATCAGCGCACCCACTGCAAAAGCAACTCCCTTTTTCACGTGGACCACGGCATTTCCCCTTCTGGTTGTTTGGTTGCGCCATCGAAGTGGTCCCTCTCGCTTGGACCATGCGGTGGCGTATGCCAAAAGTAATGCCCCTCCCCCCCGCCTTGTCAATCGGAGTTTTCTGAAATCGCTGTGGGGTTATCCCTACAACGGCAACGGGGTGCCTCACCCCCCAGCCGGCTGCGCACCCGTGAACTTCACCGGGGTGGCGCCGACGATCTGGCCGACGTGCGCCTTGTCGCTGACGTAAAGCTTCACCTTACGCTCGAACTTGAGGGTGCCGTTGACGGTGGCGCCGGGGCCGATCGTCACGACGGGCACGCGTTCGTTGCCGAAATGGAACCAGCCGGTGTCGGGCTTGTGCACCAGGATGCCGCCGTCCACGCGCGCGTTGCCCGTGATGTCCATGTCGCCGTCCACGGTTTCGATGCCGCCGCCGACGTGCGCGCCATCCACGCTGATGTGGCCGTTGACGTTGCTGACGTGGCCGGCGACCTCCGCGCCGGTCGCGAGCGTCAGCGCGCCGTTGACCGATTCGATGCCCTTGGCCACCTGAGCGCCTTCACCCAGCTTGATGGAACCGTTTACCGTGTCGGCCGATTTGGCAGTGGCATGCTCGCCCAGCGTGATCGAGCCATTCACCGTGGAGGCGTCCTCGACCTTGGCGTTGTCCGCCAGCCGGATCGAACCATTCACGGTGCTGGCATCCTGGGGTGCCTGGCCGGCCTCGACCTGGATCGAGCCGTTGACCTTGTCCATGCCGCTGTCGTCGCCGGCGACGCAGGCGGTGGTGACGGCCAGCAGCGGCAGCAGCACAAGCAGGAAACGCGTCTTCATGTTTCACCTCCGGGTGGGTCCTGCGGCTTGGATGCTGGGCGCCGACAAACGGTTTAGCCATGGCCGGAAGTCACGCCGCTAAAATGGCCTTTTGCCAAGGATGTCCGCCATGCCTACCCTCGTCCTGATCCGCCACGGCCAGTCGCAGTGGAACAAGGAAAACCGCTTCACCGGCTGGGCGGACGTGGACCTGTCGGAGCTCGGCCGCCAGGAGGCGCGCGAGGCCGGCGAGCTGCTGAAGCGCGAAGGTTTCGCCTTCGACCACGCGCACACCTCGGTGCTGAAGCGGGCGGTGCGCACGCTCTGGCAAGTGCAGGATGCGATGGACCTGATGTGGCTGCCGGTGCGCACCGACTGGCGCCTGAACGAGCGCCACTACGGCGCGCTGACCGGCCTCGACAAGGCCGAGACCGCGGCGAAGTACGGCGACGAGCAGGTCCACATCTGGCGTCGCTCCTACGACATCCGCCCGCCGGCGTGGACGCCGGCGCAGAACGCGATGGCGAGCGATCCGCGCTACGCCGCGTTGAGGCCCGAACAGATTCCCCTGACCGAATGCCTGAAGGACACCGTCGCCCGCGTGCTGCCGTACTGGCACGACACACTCGCCCCGGCGATCAAGGCCGGTCAGCGCGTGCTGGTGGTCGCGCACGGCAATTCCCTGCGCGCGTTGATCAAGTACCTCGACGACATCTCCGACGACGCCATCGTCGAATTGAACATCCCCACCGGCGTGCCGATCGTGTACGAATTCGACGAAGCCCTGAACTCGAAGGGCCGTCGTTATCTCGGCGACGAGGCGGAGATCGCGGCGAAGGCCGCAGCGGTGGCGAAGCAGGGGAAAGCGAAAGCGTGAAAGCAGGTGGAGAGCAGGCCATGGATGGCCGCGTCGAAGCAAGCTTTCCGGCGCCGTCGCATGTCGCCGACAAATTCGGCAGGACAGCCGAATTTGAGCGCCAAAGGCGGCCCTGAGCGCAGCGCAGGGTGAGCGACAGGGATGTCGCGAATAGCTATCGCAGCCGGGCGCGCGGGAAAGGGCGAGCCGCGGTTTTTTCGCGGCACTGCCGCGCGCCGGCGAGCGCACGCATATGGACGTGCGGGCGGGAAGACGCTTCAT
>DASVDY010000288.1:0-4646 GCA_036380855.1 Rhodanobacteraceae bacterium | reverse complement strand
GCCTGCCGGCGCGGGCGTCGCGTGCGAGCGGATCGAGTCCGGACGGATCGCGGCGCGGGAACGCGGCCTCGCCCATGCCCAGCAGGCAGATCACGCGGAACGGCACCACCCGCAGCGGCACCATGCCGCAGAAGGTGATGCCGCCGGCGAACAATTGCTGGTGCGGGTCGGCTTCGCCCAGCCGCTCGCGCAGGAACGCGCGCAGGTCGTGCCACGGAAGGGCCTGCACCGACGCCCCGTCCGTGTGCTCGACCAGTTCCGCCAGCGCGACGCGCACGCGCTCCAGCGCCCGCGACTCGGCGAGGTCGTTGGGGTCGCCTGCGTACAACCCGTCGAAGATCGCATTCAGCCCGCGCTGCCATTCGGCCGCGTCCAGCTCGCGCGACGACAGCTCGCGCAGCCGCCGCCACGCATCGAGCACCGCCAGCAGCGCGTCCATGCGCGCGAACGCCGCACCCTCGACGCCCGCCAGCGGCGCCACGCCCGCGACCAGCGCTTCGTCGTCATCGCCGCAGGCGAAACCCGCGAGCATCCGGTCCAGCCCGAACGCGAACGAGAACTCGCGATAGCCGCCGGTCTGCGCGCGCGCGCGTTCGTCCTCGCCCCAGCGCACGCCGGCGTCGTGCAACTGCCGCGACAACGTCTCCAGTTCCGAAGCGTCCAGGTCGAAACGCCGCATCACGCCGGGCACGGCCAGCACGTCCAGGATCCCGCTGCACTCCCAGCGCGAGGTCGGCGCATCCAGCAAGGCCAGGAACAGTTGCGCGGCCGGGTGCATCGCGCCTGCCGCGACATCGCCGAGGTTGTACGGAATGAAGCGCGGGTCGTGCTCCGGCAGGCCGCCGAACACCGCCTCGATCGCCGGCCGGTAGGCCGCGACGTCCGGCATCATTACCGCGACGTCGCGCGGCTTCAGCGCGGGATCGGCGGCGAACATCGCCAGCAGCCGGTCGTGCAGCGTCTGCACTTCGCGCAAGGTCGTGTGGCAGGCATGGAACTGGATCGAATCGTCCGGCAGCGCCACGCGATCGCCATCGCGCGCGCAGCGGTGATCCAGCATGTCATCGCGCACGCGGCCGAGCAGGGTGTCGCGCGGAATGCGCGCATCGAACAGGTCGGATTCCGCATCCGGCTGCACGTGCTCGTAGCCGTACAGCAGCTCCACGAACTCCGCCGCCGCGCCGCCCAGCGAGGTGATCAGCGGATTGCCGCCGTCCTTCTCCAGCAACCGCGCGCGCATCTCACGGCGCGAGCGCGGCGTGTCGCCCAGGTATTCGCGCGAAGGCAGCGGCAGGAAGAAATCCATGTCGCAATGCCGCGCGGCGACGCCGAGCATGCGCAACACGTCCGGCGACACGTTGGCGCAGGCGAACGCGCTCACGTGCGCGGGCAGGCCGGGCGCGGGTTCGCCGGACGTTTCGAAGCGTTGCAGCCAGTCCTGCACGCGCGCCGCGCGCGAGACGCCGCCCACCCGCGCGACCAGCCTTCGCCACAATTCCGCCTGCCAGTCGTCGCGGTCGGCGCCATGCTCCCAGCGCAGCAGCGTCTCGCGGCGATAGCCCTGCAAGCGTTCGAACGCGCGTGCCAGCTCGCCGGCCAGCGCGTAGCGGCGCAGCGGATCGCCTTCGCCGTGCAGGTACTCGCGCAAGGGCGCGAGCGAAGGGCCATCCAGCGCTTCGCCGAGCAGCGCGTGCAGGTGCCAGCGCATGACGTCGGGATCGAACGGCGAGCGGGGCGGCAGTTCCGGCTGTGCGGCACGCAACAAGCGCCAGGCGAAGCGCGCGGGCTCGAGGAATTCGACGTTGGCGATCACGCCCAGCCGTTCGGCCAGATGCACCTGCAGCCAGCGGCGCAGCCCCGCCTGCGGCACCAGCACCAGCGCGGGCGCCAGCGGATGGCCGCCCGCCTGCGCGCGCAGGCGCTCGCCGAGCGCATCGGCGAGCCGGGCCGCATCATTGCCGGTGTAAAGATGGAACAAGCAGGCGCCCCTGCGCGCGATCAACCGCGCAAGTATGCATGGTCAAGTCTCAGGTGTTGCGACACGCGGCAGACACCCACCACGCGGAAGCCGGAGTAGATCAGTTCCGTCAGTCTTCGACCCCTTAACGGGTCGCATCGAGTTTTCTGCGCAAGAGCCCGGCGCGATATCGAGATCGCGAGGCTACCGCTCCGCATCAATCACAGCCTGCATCAGCGCAATCTCGTTCGGGAGCGCGCCCAGCGTGCGTGCTTGGGCGCGCGTCGTCGCGTATCCGCTCGCATGAGCGAGGCTGGTCCGCAACTTGTCCATTTCGCGAGATGATCCATTCGCGCTATGGTTTGTCCGCTTTGAGTGGGAGCGTCGGCGAGGGAAACGATGAAGTTCTGGGTCGGAGTGACCGACAACGCCTGGTTCAATCACCTTGCCGGCCAGGCATTGGACGAAGTGAATTTCTGGCAGCCGAGCGCCACTCCGCCGTTCAGGGGTGCGCCGATGGGCATGCCGTTCCTCTTCAAATTGAAAAGGCCGCACAACCACGTCGCGGGAATGGGTTTCTTCGTTGCCTACAGCAAGCTTCCGATCTCGCTCGCATGGGAAATCTTTGGCGAAAAGAATGGAGCGGGCTCGCTGGATGATTTTCGCTCCATGCTCGAGCCGCTGACCGGAAGCCGGAACCTGCAAACAGAGATCGGCTGTACTGTCCTCGCCAATGTCCAATACCTTCCACGAGAACAGTGGATTGCGGAACCATCCGGATGGGCCGCCAGTATCGTTCGGGGGAAGATGTACGAGTCCGAAGCCGCCGACGGCGCGAGCTTATGGGCGGCCATGCAGCAGCGGCTTTCCCTGCCATCCGTGCAGGAGCCCGGCGACAAGTTCGGAAAGCCAGTCCTGGTAAACCCGAGGCTGGGGCAATCCTCGTTTCGCGTGCTGGTTACCGATGCCTACAAGCGGCGCTGCGCCCTCACCGGAGAGAACACGCTGGTCGCCCTCGAGGCGGCGCACATCGTGCCTTATTCGCAGCAAGGAGGAACCCACGACGTCAGAAACGGACTGTTGCTGCGCGCCGACTTCCACCGGCTCTTTGATGTTGGGCTGGTGAGCGTGACCGAGGATCTGAAAATCAAGGTGAGCCCGAAGATCCACGAAGCCTGGTTCAACGGAAAGGCCTATTACCGTCTGAACGACCAGCCTTTGTCCGTATTGCCTGATCTACCTGAACATCGTCCCGATCCCGACAGACTGGGGTGGCATTACAGGAACTGCTTTCAGGCATAAGGGGGCGCGGGTTGGTCCGCGCAGGCCTCGGCTGCTAACGACCCGTTGCGGACAGTCGCGATGCCTTAATTGCCTCCGCCCCCCTATCCTTAAGCTGAGTGGACTTCGCTATCCAATTTAAGCCTCATCGCGGAGTTGGCGTGGGGCTGGACCAACCGCTATGCACCGTTGCGAACTACTGGAGGACGCCCTGACCTGAGACGAAACGTGTAGCCACTTGGAACGTGAGTTCTCTTACCCTGAGAGGAAGGAGAACTGCATGAAGAAGCGACACAGCGAAGAACAGATCATCCGGATCCTGCGCGAGGCCGAGACCAAGGCGACGCCGATCCGGGACGTGTGCAAGCAGCACAACATTTCCGAGCAGACCTTCTACCGCTGGCGCGACAAGTACGGCGGCATGGAGGTGGCCGATGCGCGGCGGCTGAAGGAGCTGGAAGCGGAGAACGCCAAGCTCAAGCGCATGGTGGCCGACCAGATGCTGGTGATCGACGGGCTGAAGGAGTTCAGTCGAAAAAAATGACGACCCCGTCGGGACGGCGTGTGGCGCTGGAGCATCTGACTCGTCGGGGGATGTCGCAACGCAAGGCCTGTCGGTACCTGGGGCTGAGCCGGCGCGTGGCCGGCTACGCATTGAAGCAACCGGACAAGGATCGGGGCATGGGCGATCGATTGTTGCAGGCCTCGCAGGAGGTGCCGCGCTTCGGCTATCGCCGGATGGCGGCCTGGTTGAGCTTGAGCGAAAGTCGGGTGCGGCGGATGTGGCGCACGCTGGGCTTGAACATCCCGCGCCGGCGACCGCGCCGGAGGCGCTGCGGCAGCGACATCCGGCTGCCCGGGGCGGCACACCCCAATGCAGTGTGGAGCTACGACTTCGTCCATGACCAGTTGGTGGACGGGCGCGCGCTCAAGCTGCTGTGCGTGCTCGACGAACACACGCGCGAATGCCTGGCCATCGAGGTGGGCGCCAGCCTGCGCTCGCAAGACGTGATCCTGACCTTGTCGCGGCTGATGCGGCTGTATGGCAAACCCGCGTACGTCCGCTCGGACAACGGCGCGGAGTTCACCGCGGCCAAGGTGATGCGCTGGCTGCGGGACCAGGCGATCGGTCCGGCCTTCATTGCGCCGGGCAGTCCCTGGCAGAACGGCTTCGTCGAGAGCTTCAACGGCAAGCTGCGGGACGAACTGCTCAACCGCGAATGGTTCCGGACCCGGGCCGAGGCGAAGGTGCTGATCGAGCGCTGGCGGCAGTTTTACAACGAGCAGCGGCCGCACAGCGCGCACCGCTACCAACCACCGGCCCGGATCCGTCAGCGCTGGCTGGAAACCGCTAACATCGAACCGAGACTCACAGCCTGATTGGCTACAAAAAACGATCTCAGGTCAA
>DASVDY010000287.1:0-2181 GCA_036380855.1 Rhodanobacteraceae bacterium | reverse complement strand
CAGGCGCGCGTTCAGGCTGATGCACGAGTGGCTGGACAAGGCGTGGGGGCATTAAGCCCCTCTCCCCTCGGGAGAGGGGTTGGGGGTGAGGGTACGGGTCTTGTGATGGATTGGCGAACCCGAACCCTCAACCGGCCTTAGGCCACCACGGAGCTCTCGGCCAGGGATGGCGGCTCTCCCGGAGGGAGAGGGTAAAGATCAATGATCCCTTTCCACCGCGTACACGGCCAGCGCATCCAGCGCATCGCGATGCCGCGACGGCGGCAGCGCGGTGAGCGCTTCGCGCGCGGCATCGGCGTGGCTCTGCGCGCGCATCCGCACGCGCTCGATCGCGCCGGATTCGCGAATCGCCTGCACGATCGCATCCAGCGATGAAAGCCGCTCGGAACTGAGCGCGCGGCGCAGCGTTTCGGCCTGCGCGGGCGTGGCGCGCGCGATGGCGTAGATCAGCGGCAGGGTGGGCTTGCCTTCGGCGAGGTCGTCGCCGATGTTCTTGCCGAGCGTCTGCGCGTCGGAGACGTAGTCCAGCAGGTCGTCGGCGATCTGGAACGCGAAGCCGAGCTGCATGCCGTAGGCGCGCAGCGCGCGTTCCTGCTTTTCCGGCAGGCCGGCCAGTACCGCGCCCAGTTGCGTCGCGGCGGCGAACAGCACCGCCGTCTTGCGTTCGATCACGCGCAGGTACGCGGCCTCGTCAATGTCGGCATTGCCGAGATTGAGCAACTGCAGCACCTCGCCTTCGGCGATCGCGTTGGTGGTGTTGGCGAGGATGCCCATCACCCGCATGCGGTCCAGTTCCACCATCAACTGGAACGCCCGCGAATACAGGAAATCGCCGACCAGCACGCTGGCGGCATTGCCCCACAGCGCGTTGGCGGTCTTGCGCCCGCGCCGCAGGTCCGAGCCGTCCACCACGTCGTCGTGCAGCAGGGTCGCCGTGTGGATGAACTCCACGATCGCGGCGAGCTGGATGTGCGCATCGCCGGCGTAACCGGCCGCGCGCGCGGCCAGCACGTGCAGCATCGGCCGCAGGCGCTTGCCGCCGCCGCCGACGATGTGCTCGCCGACCGCGTGCACCAGCGCCACGTCGGAGGCGAGCCGCTTGCGGATCAGCGCGTCCACCGCGGTCATGTCGGACGCGGCCAGCGCGCGCACGGCGGCGAATTCGGATGCAACGTCGGGTCGCGTGGTGACGGCCTGGTTCATGCGCGGGATGCCGGCGGTGGATAGACGATTATAGACGTGGCGGCTCACCGACACGCGAAAGCGGTGCCGGCCTACACGGATCGGGGCCCGGTCCGGTGGCGGCGGCGACCCGGTACTGGCATCCTGTGCGCTTGATCGGTTCATCGAGGGCAGTTCCCATGGCACGCGGCGTCAACAAGGTCATCCTGGTCGGCAATCTCGGCGCGGATCCGGAAACCCGCTACAGCGCTTCCGGCACCGCGATGTGCACCATCCGCGTGGCGACCTCCGAACAGTGGAAGGACAAGCAGACCGGGCAGCCGCAGGAGCGCACCGAGTGGCACCGGGTGAAGTTCTTCGGCCGCCTGGCCGAGATCGCCGGCGAGTACCTGAAGAAGGGCCGGCAGGTGTACATCGAGGGCAGCCTGCGTACCGACAAGTACACCGACAAGGAAGGCATCGAGCGCTACAGCACCGACATCATCGCCGACGAGATGCAGATGCTCGGCGGCGGCGGCGAGGGCGGCTCGCGCGGCGGCGGCGAGGGCGGTGGCTATCGCGAACGCCCGCAGTCGCAATCGCGCGGCGGCGCGCCCTCGGGCGGCGGACGCCCGGCCCAGCAACCGGCATCCGGCGGCGTGGGCGACTTCGAGGACGACGACATTCCGTTCTAGAGACCGCGGGATTTCGTTGCGTTCACCCGAAGGGAGCCAGCGACTGCTGGCTCCCTTCTTTTGCGGGCACCGGGGCCGCGCTTATCCCTGGCTGCCCGGCTCCACGAGACGGCGCTCGGCCGCGGCGATGGCTTCCAGCAAGCGTGCCGGCGTAAACGGCTTGGTCAGTATGACCACCCCTTCCGGCGCCCCGTTGACAACGTCGGCTTCGGCATAGCCGGTGATGATCACGGCCGGCAGGTGCGGCTTGTCCACGCGCAGCCGGCGAACCACTTCGGCGCCGGAAACCAGCGGCATCGCGTAGTCGCTCACGACGAGATCAATC
>DASVDY010000286.1:0-7515 GCA_036380855.1 Rhodanobacteraceae bacterium | reverse complement strand
TGCAGGCTGCGCGGCACGATCTCGCGATTGACTTCCACCGCGACGCGGCGCTCGGCATAGCCGGCATCCGCGAGCAGGGTGGAGACGGTGGTGGCCGGCGCGCATTCGCGCGCGGAGCCGTTCAGGACGATTTGCATCCGCGCATTGTAACGCGACCCCGCGGCGCCGAAGTGCCCGCGGGGCCGGTTCGATCAGTGCCCGCCGTTGTCCTGCTGGTCATGGTCCTTCTTTTTCTTGCGCTCCTGCGGCGGAGGCGGCGCGTGTTGCTGCCTCTGCTGCTGCGTGCGCGCCTGGCTGGCCCGCTGCTGCTCCTGCGCGCGCACCTGCGCTTCGCGCTGCTGCTGCATCTGCGCCTGGCGAGCGCGTTGCTGATCCTGCTGCGCGTGCTGCCGCTGCCGGTCGGAGCGCTCCTGCTCGGCACGTTGCTGCTCCTGCTGGGCTTGCCGTTGTTGGCGGTTGGCACGCTCCTGCTCGGCGCGTTGACGCGCCTGGTCGGCGCGCTGCTGTTCCTGCTGCGCTTGCTGCTGCTGTTGCCGGTTGGCACGCTCCTGCTCGGCGCGTTGACGCGCCTGGTCGGCGCGCTGCTGTTCCTGCTCGGCCTTCTGCCGCTGCCGGTTGGCACGCTCCTGCTCGGCGCGTTGACGCGCCTGGTCGGCGCGTTGCTGTTCCTGCTGGGCCTGCTGCCGCTGCCGGTTGGCGCGCTCCTGCTCGGTGCGTTGTTGCGCCTGCTGGGCTTGCTGCTGTTGCCGGTTGGCGCGCTCCTGCTCGGCGCGTTGACGCGCCTGGTCGGCGCGCTGCTGTTCCTGCCGAGCCTGCTGCTGTTGCCGGTTGGCACGCTCCTGCTCGGTGCGTTGTTGAGCCTGCTCCGCTTGCTGCTGCCGGTTCGCACGCTGCTGCTCGGAACGCTGCTGGTTCTGCGTGGCGCGTTGTTCCGCAGGCGGAGCCGCCCCGCGCTGCGGGTGCGCGAAGCGCGCAGAGGGCAGTTCGCCGGGTCGCTGCGGCTCCTGCCGCGGCGCATTCCGGGATGCGCCCTTGGGCGGATTCACCGGCACCTGGATCGGATGGATCGAGGCGCGCGGCCGTTCACCCTTGCGCTGCTCCTGTGGGGCGGTCGGCTGTTGGCGTGGCGCAACCACTGGCTGGCCGGCCCGGGCCGGTGCGCCCGGCTTCGCCGCAGGAGCCACGACGCGCACGCGCTCCGGCTGCGCCTTTGCGTGCTGTTGCCGCATCTTCTGCAACTGCGCGACCGGAATCGGCGCACCACCCTGTTTGGCGATCACCTTCTCGCGCGCGGCGAACGGCACCGGGCGCGCCGGCGGCGCATGGCGTGCGATCACGGTCCGGTCGAATGCGCGTGCCACTGGCTTGGCGATCGGGCGTTTCGGCGGCTTGATCGCGAGACTCGCGCGCGTCGGGGCGACGTGCGGGATCGGGGTCACGGTGGCCCTGGCCAGCACGTTCGGCTTCACGCGCAGCACCGCCGGCCGTACCGGTTTGGCGCTTGCGAACACGTTGCGCGGCACCGCGGTAAAGGCGCGCGGATTGTTGCGGTAGGCGTATTCGCGCGCCCCCGCGTACGGCCGGCCGGCCGCGTAGTTGCCGTAGTAATTGTTGATCACCGTCTTGTTGACATACACGTTGCGGATGTTCGTCACGTTGACGTTGGTGAAGTAGTTGCGGCTGGCGCGGTAGGGCGGCACGTACACGTCGCGCGGCCCCAGCGGGAACCAGCCGACGGGCTGGCTGCCGTAGCCACCGCCGCCGCCCACGCCGATCGAAATCGAGAACCCCGAGCCGCCGACGAAGGCGACCAGCGCCGGCGCGTACACCGGCCGCACGGTGCGCGGGCCCGGCATCCAGCCCCAGCGGCTGCGCACATAGACCCATCGCCCGTAATGGAACGGGGCGTAACCCCACGGCTCGTCGTCCACCCAGGTCCAGCCCCAGGGCTCGATCCAGGCCCAATGGCCATCGCGGTAAGGGGCCCAGCCGGCAGCGACCTGCGTCGGATACCAGACCGCGCCATAGTCCGGCGTATCCTGCCAGTCGCCGTAGCGGTCGAGGTCGTCGTAACCCACCATGCCCTCGGACACGTAGCGGCGCGATACCGAGTTGGCGTAGCGCGAATCGCGCTCCCCGCAGAACCGGTCGAAATCGTCCGGAGGCGGCAGGCGCTGCACGGCCACGTTGGCGAGTGTGCTGTCGTCGAACCGGTAGGACTGCCCGGCCTGCACCGGACGGCTCGCGCCGTTCTCGCCATAGACCGTGCCGGAACCTTCGAATACCGTGACCATCGCGCCATTGCCGTTGGGGGCGACGTCCACGCGGTAGGTTCCGGGCTCGCCGGCGATGAACGCCACGGTCGGTGTGTCAATCTCGTAGACCTGGCCGTCGCCGAGCCTGCGCACGCGCAGATTCAACGTGCCTTGCGACAGCTCCACTTGCGTGGTGGTGTCGTCCAGGTCGAGGAAGTTGAATGCGCTGTCGTGGTTGATGCGCAGTGCGGCATCGCCAAGTTCCAGCGCGGCGCGGCCATCGTCGCCGGTCAGCAGCCGGTCGCCGGTGACCATCGGGCGGTTGATGTCGGCGCTGCCCCAGTCGCTTTCGCCGGCGGGCGCGAATTCCACGTCGCCGGATATATAGGCGAGTCGCGCGGCCCGGTCCGGCGGATCGGTCTGCGCGTACTGGTCCTGCGGAGCGCCCTGGGAATAGGACGGGCCCTGGTCGTAATACTGTGCGCTGGCGACCGCGGTCGAGCCGAGCAGCACCACTGCCGCGGCAATCGCGACGGGAGAAAACCTGATCGAAAAGGGCGAACGGACGCGGGACATGGCGGGGCTCCGCGAAGGGTGCGGGTACAGGTACATCACAGCGCAGGCGGGCTGAATGAACGCCTTCCGCGCCCGGGCGGGTAAGCGAATCCGAAGAATCCGGTCAGCCGGCGTTGCGCCCGCCCGGCCGCCCTCGCTACCATCATCGGCCGATGCGGGTGTAGCTCAATGGTAGAGCTGTAGCTTCCCAAGCTACTGACGAGGGTTCGATTCCCTTCACCCGCTCCATGGCGCCTTTTCGCAGCGTGATGTTTGAGAGCGATCCCCGATTGCGTTGCGTGGCGATCCCGTGCTTCCACAACCCCCGCCGATCCGCAAAGAGCGCGGATCGGCTGCCTCAAGGGGGCGCCATGGTTCGTTTCAGCTGCGTGGTGATCGAGGCACCAGTGGCGCTGCGTGGCGCTCGAGGGTCAATCACCAGTGGCGCTGCGTGGCGATCCCGTGCTTCCACAACCCCGCCGATCCGCGTCCATGCGGGTCGGCTGCCTCCTTGACTCAAGGGGACACCATGGTTCGTTTCAGCTGCGTGGCGCTCGAGGGTCAATCACCGGTGGCGTTGCGTGGCGATCCCGTGCTCCCACAACCCCCGCCGATCCGCGTCCATGCGAATCGGCTGCCCCCTGGACTGAAGGGGGCTGAAAAGCCGGCTTGCCAGTCTTTTGCGCCGCGGGCATTCTGCCTTTCGCACAACGCCGGCGGCGCTCCATGAAAATCGCGATCCTTTCGCGCAATGCGCGGCTGTATTCGACTTCCCGGCTGGTGGCGGCGGGGCGCGAGCGCGGGCACCGCGTGCGCGTGCTGGACCCGTTACGGTGTTACATGCGCATCGCACACGACGGCTTCGCGCTGCACTACGGCGGCAAGGAGTTGAAGGATTTCGATTGCGTGATCCCGCGCATCGGCGCCTCGATCAGTTTCTACGGAACGGCGGTGCTGCGGCAGTTCGAAATGATGGGCGTGTACACCCCCAATCCTTCGGAAGCCGTGCTGCGCGCGCGCGACAAACTGCGCAGCCTGCAAGTGCTGGCCAAGCGCGGGCTGGATCTTCCCGACACGGTGTTCGGCGACAACCCGGACGACACCGCCGACCTGCTGGCCATGCTCGGCCCGCCACCGCACGTGATCAAGCTCAACGAGGGCGCGCAGGGGCAGGGTGTGGTGCTGGCCGAGAAGCCCGCCGCCTCGCAGAGCGTGATCGAAGCGTTCCGCGGGTTGTACGCGAATTTCCTGGTGCAGGAATTCGTCCGCGAAGCCAACGGCTGCGACATCCGCTGCTTCGTGGTCGGCGACGAAGTGGTCGCGGCGATGCGGCGCGAAGCCTCGCCCGGCGACTTCCGCTCCAACCTCCACCGCGGTGGAACCGGCAGCAAGGTGACCCTGAGCAGGCGCGAGCGCGAGACCGCATTGCGCGCCGCGCGCGCGATGGAGCTCGGCATCGCCGGCGTGGACCTGCTGCGTTCCGAGCGCGGTCCGCTGGTGCTGGAAGTCAACGCCTCGCCGGGGCTCGAAGGCATCGAGGCGGTCAGCGGAGTGGACGTGGCTGGCGCGGTGATCGGGCACATCGAGGCGGCCGTCCGCTGATCTCCCCAGTGCGCATTGCGACCCGCCCGCCTCCACGAAACTTATAGTACGAAAGATGTCGTTGACAAGCGCGCAGGACGAGCATAGATTGAGCCGGACAGCAGAACTACGAAGGAAGTCGTTGACGAGGCGGGTGGAGCCGCCTAGCATCAAACGAAGGTGGATTTCGGCAGCGTCGCTCGCGGCGCAGTAGCAACCAAATCGGAGAGAACCATGAAGGTGAGCAAGTGGATCGTGGGGGTGGTGGCGACGCTGGCAATGCTGCAAGCCGGCATTGCGCTTGCGAGCGACAGCAAGCCGATCGTGAAGGCCGATACCAAGGACAATTTCGCGGCGGTGGTGGCGGCGATCCACCAGCAGATGGCGCCCGGCGGACGCTGGCAGTACGTGGACCGGTCCGAACGCGAATCCATTGACACGGAGTTCGCCGACATGACCGGCCTGTTCGATCGTTTCGGGACCGTGGCGCAGATGGACCAGAACGCCAAGGACCAGCTGTACAAGGACCAGGAGACCGTCAACGAGATCCTGACCCGCCGCGACGGCAACCGGGTGATCTGCCGGAACGAAGAGCACATCGGCTCGCACATCCCGACGCGTACCTGCAAGACATACGCGCAGATAGAATCGGAGCGCAACGACTCGCAACGGTTCATGCAGGACATCGGCAGGCAGTCGCATCCGACCGCCGGCGACGGGGGTTGAGCAAGCGCGATCGGCGGGAGACGAAATGAAGGCGCAGCACGCACAGCAGGTCTCGCGGCCCACCGAGGCCGAACTCGAAATCCTGCACGTCCTGTGGGCGCGCGGCGGCTGCACGGTGCGCGAGGTGCACGAGGCGCTGCACCGCGATTCGGGGACCGGCTACACCACCGCGCTGAAACTGCTGCAGATCATGCACGGCAAGGGGCTGGTCGTGCGCGACGATTCCCAGCGCGCGCACGTGTTCCGCGCGGCGGTCAGCAAGGAGAAGACACAGAAGCGTTTCCTCGCCGACCTGGTGCAGCGCGTGTTCGAGGGTTCGCCGTCGCAACTGGTGCTTCAGGCGCTCGGCAGCCAGCGCGCCAGCCGCGAGGAATTGCGCGAAATCCGGGCATTGCTCAACCAGCTCGACAAGGATGAGCGGTCATGAACGCGTGGGCCGCCGTGGCGGAAACGGTGCAAGTGCTGGGCTGGACCCTGCTGCATTTCGTCTGGCAGGCGGCCCTGGTCGGCGCGGTGTTCGCATCGCTCCGGCGCTGGCTCCCGCGCGGCAACGCGCGTTATCTGCTCGGGATGCTCGCGCTGGCGGCGCTGGCGCTGTGCCCGGTGCTGACGGCGTGGTATCTGGCCCGCGCCATTCC
Source organism: Rhodanobacteraceae bacterium (assembly GCA_036380855.1). Lineage (GTDB taxonomy): Bacteria > Pseudomonadota > Gammaproteobacteria > Xanthomonadales > Rhodanobacteraceae > 66-474. The sequence goes on along the minus strand of DASVDY010000286.1, from coordinate 1,760 downwards.
CGCCGGCGGCGATACCGGCTTCGCGGCGGTGGCGGCGGTGTACCCGGGCGCCGGCGCGCAAGCCGGCACCGTCGCGGCAAGGGGCTGGCAGGGCGTGCTCTCCGCTGCCTTGCCCTGGCTGGTGCTTGCATGGTCGTGCGGCGTGGCGTTGTTGAGCCTGCGCGTGTGGCGGCACTGGCGAAAGTTGCGCGCAATGGTGCGCGCGGCGCACGTCGTGCCGGCCTGGCAGGAGCGATTGCGCTCACTCGCGCGGGTATTCGGGTTGCATCGCGGCATCCGGGTGCTGAGCAGCGCGCGGGTGGCGACGCCGACGCTGGTCGGCTGGTTCCGGCCGGCGATCCTGCTGCCGCTCGCCGTTTCGAGCGGGTTTCCGGTCGAGCAGGTGGAACTGATCCTCGCGCACGAGCTGGCGCACCTGCGGCGCCTGGACCATTTCGCCAACCTTTTCCAGGTCGCGCTGGAAACGCTGCTGTTCTACCACCCGGTGGTGCACTGGATTTCGCGCGACGTGCGCAACGAGCGCGAGCTGTGTTGCGATGCGCTGGCGTTGCGCGTCACCGGCGGCAATCGGCGCGAGTTCGCGAACGCGCTGGTGGAGCTGGAGGAATTCCGCGAGCGGCACGCCGGTCTTGCGCTTGCCGCCAGTGGCGGCGTGCTGCTGGAACGCATCGGCCAGATCACCGGGACGGATCGCACCCGGGCCGCTCGCCAGCCCGGCCGCTTCGTCGGCGCTTGCTCGGCACTGTTGCTGGCTGCCCTGCTGCTGTCCCTGCTCTGGCGGCAGGCCGAATTGCGGCACTCGTCGCCGGGTTCGGCGGCGGATCTCCGGAGTGTGCTGGTCTCGCCACTGTTGCCGGCCAGCATCCGCATGCCCATCCAGGCGATCGCCAACCTGACGCCGCGCCACATCGCGATCTCGCCGGCGCTGCTTGCGCCGGTGCGGACGCCGGCCGTTGCCCAAACGCCGCAGGAAATCGCGCCCGGCGGCAAGCTGGCCCTGGCGGCCCCTGCGATCGCCGACCTCAATCCCGCAAGGCTCGAACTGGCGCCAGTGGCCGCGCCGGCGCCCGCCGCGCCGGTGCAGGACAGGCCGGAGGCGCTTGCCCCTGTCCGCATGGAGCAGCCTGTCTATCCGTCCGGCGCGCTGGAGCAGGGCGTCGAGGGCAGGGTCGTGCTGGAGTTCGCCGTCAACACGGACGGCAGCGTGCGCGATCCGCAAGTGGTGGACGCGCAACCGGCCGGCATCTTCGACCGTTCGGCCACGCGCGCGCTGCTTGGCTGGAGATTCGCCCCACCCGCCGACACGCAGCGCCGCTACCGGCAGACGTTCACCTTCACCCTGCACGCGGACCGCGATGCCGCCGGTCGCGAGGTCCAGGCGAAGGCCGGTTGCTATGCGGTGACCGGCACGCACATCTGTCGGGCGCATGGCGCCGACGAGGCCTTCTTGGGCGGCGGCTTCCGCTAGGTTCGGGGCCACCCGCGTACCGGCCATTCCCGCGGCCGGCTCGTTTCGCCTCCGGCGCGACCCCGTTCAGCATTTCCGGCTAAGCTTGTAACAGCGGCGCGGCGACGGATCGCGCGCGCCCGCGGAGCGCCCCCACTGACTGGCTACGGATGGATCCCGACATGCGCGTGCTGGTGATCGAAGACAACAACGACATCGCGACCAACATCGGCGATTACCTGGAGGATCACGGCCACGTGGTGGATTTCGCCGGCGACGGCGTGACCGGCCTGCACCTGGCGGTGGTCAACGA
>DASVDY010000285.1:0-7387 GCA_036380855.1 Rhodanobacteraceae bacterium | reverse complement strand
GGACCTGCCGTTCCACGGGCTGGCCGATTCCGATCTGGACACGACATTCGACTGCGGCACCTTCGCCGGCGGCGGCCAGCGCATGAAATTGCGCGAGCTGCGCGACCGGCTGCGCGCCACCTACGCGCGCACGATCGGCGCCGAGTTCATGCACATCAGCGACGTCGAGCAGCGCCGCTGGATCTATTCGCGCCTGGAAAACGCAAGCGGCGACGCCGGCCTGACCGCCGACGAGCGCAAGCGCGTGCTGCACAAACTGACCGCCGCGGACGGACTGGAGCGCTATCTCCACACCAAGTACGTCGGCCAGAAGCGATTCTCGCTGGAGGGCGGCGATTCGCTGATCCCGTTGCTGGACGACCTGGTGCGCCGCGCCGCGAGCCAGGGCGTGCGCGAGCTGGTGATCGGCATGGCCCATCGCGGGCGCCTCAACGTGCTGGTCAACACGCTTGGCAAGCCGCCGCAGAAATTGTTCGAGGAATTCGAGGGCAAGTTCGACCATACGGACGATCCGGCGCACTCGGGCGACGTGAAGTACCACATGGGTTTCTCCGCCGACATCGCCACGCCGTCGGCCAACGTGCACCTGGCACTCGCGTTCAACCCTTCGCACCTGGAAATCGTCAACCCGGTGGTGGCCGGTTCCGTGCGCGCGCGCCAGACCCGCGTGCACGACGGCTCGCATGGCTGCGCGTTGCCGATCCTGATCCACGGCGACGCTGCGCTTTCGGGCCAGGGCGTCAACATGGAACTGTTCAACATGTCGCAGACGCGCGGCTTCCGCGTCGGCGGCACCGTGCATATCGTGGTCAACAACCAGATCGGCTTCACCACGCCGGCGTACGAAGGACGCAGCACGCTTTATTGCACTGACGTCGCGAAGATGGTCAACGCGCCGGTGCTGCACGTGAACGGCGACGATCCGGAAGCGGTGCTGCAATGCGCACGCCTCGCCTTCGACTTCCGCCAGACCTTCCACAAGGACGTGGTGATCGACCTGGTCTGCTTCCGCCGCCATGGCCACAACGAGGCCGACGAACCGTCGGCGACCCAGCCGGTGATGTACGCGAAGATCAAGCAGACGCCTCCCACGCGCGAGCTGTACGCCAAGCGTCTGGTCGAGGCGAAGCTGATCGGCGCCGACGATGCGCGGAAAGCCTTCGAGAGTTATCGCGAGCGGCTGGAGGCGGGCAAGCCGGTGACGGAACTCGCCGAACCGGGACATATCGCCAAGACCCAGATTGACTGGAGCCGCTACGCCCACGGCACGCTGGCGCAGGCGGTTGCGACCGGCGTCGAGCGCAAGGCGCTGGACCAGCTCGCTTCCGCGATCCTGAGCGCCCCGGAAGGGACCACGCTGCAGTCGCGCGTGGCGAAGATCTACGACGACCGCCGCAAGATGGCGAAAGGCGAGCTGCCGCTGGACTGGGGCTATGCCGAAAACATGGCCTACGCCACGCTGATCGCACAGAACTATGCGTTGCGGCTGGTCGGCCAGGATGCCGGCCGCGGTACCTTCTTCCACCGCCACGCCGAGCTGCACGACCAGAAGACCGGCGAGGTCTACACCCCGCTTGCACACGTGCGCGAGGGCGTTTCGGTCGAGGTCATTGACTCGCTGCTTTCGGAAGAGGCGGTGATGGCGTTCGAGTACGGTTACGCCACCGCCGATCCCGACACGCTGGTGCTGTGGGAAGCGCAGTTCGGCGACTTCGCCAACGGCGCGCAGGTGGTGATTGACCAGTTCATCTCCTCGGGCGAATCCAAGTGGGGCCGCCTGTGCGGCCTGGTGCTGCTGCTGCCGCACGGCTACGAAGGCCAGGGGCCGGAGCACTCCTCCGCGCGCCTGGAGCGCTACCTGCAGCTGTGCGCGCTGGACAACATGCAGGTATGCGTGCCGACCACGCCCGCGCAGATGTTCCACATGCTGCGCCGGCAGATGCTGCGCGAGGCGCGCAAGCCGCTGGTGGTGATGACGCCCAAGTCGCTGCTGCGGCACAAGCTGGCGGTCTCGTCGCTGGACGATCTCGCCAACGGCACCTTCCAGTTGGTGATCCCGGATTCGCGCACCACCGACGCGAAGAAGGTGAAGCGCGTGGTGCTGTGCTCGGGCAAGGTCTACTACGACCTGTTCGAGGCCGCGGAGAAGGACAAGCTGAAGGATGTCGCGCTGGTGCGCGTGGAGCAGTTGTATCCGTTCCCGCGCCAGGAAGTGATCGAGCAGCTTGCGCGTTACCCGCAGGCGCGCCAGGTGATCTGGTGCCAGGAAGAACCGATGAACCAGGGCGCGTGGTTCCAGATCCGCCATCACCTGCAAGCTTGCGTGGGCGCCAACCACAGCCTGCACTACGCCGGCCGCGCGCGCTCGCCGGCGCCGGCCTGCGGCCATTACAACACCCACGTGGTCGAGCAGCACGCGCTGGTCGCGCAGGCGCTGACCGGCAAGGTGGGAGACGACCACGCGCTGGAATGACAACACTCGTTACGCCACTCTGACCAATTGACGACCAGAGCGGTTTGCAAAGCGTAGCGAGCGAAGGCAGATTGCGCGTCGCCGGAGCGCAGGAACCGGAGTGTACACGCCAGTACATGAGGATTCCGAGCACCGCCGGCGCGCATGATGCCGAGCGCAGTAGCTTTGCAACCGCTCGAAAAGGATTGCCCATGTCTATCGAAGTGAAGGTCCCGGTCCTGCCCGAATCGGTCAGCGACGCCACCATCGCAAGCTGGCACAAGAATCCGGGCGATGCGGTCAAGCGCGACGAGAATCTGGTGGATCTGGAGACCGACAAGGTGGTGCTGGAGGTACCGGCGCCCGCCGACGGCGTGCTGAAGGAAATCCGCGCCAAGCAGGGCGACACCGTCGGCAGCCAGGACGTGATCGCGGTGATCGAGGAAGGCGCCGTGGCGCAAGCCGCGCCCGCGGCGAAGGAAGCGCCTGCGGTGCAGAAACCTGCCGCACCGGCGAAGCCCGCTGCGGCGGGACCAGGGGCCGGGGACCGGGGACCGGAAAAAACACCTGCCGCAGCGGAGAATCTGTCGCCCGCCGCCCGCCGCATGGCTACCGAGGAGAAGATCGATACCTCGAAGGTCGGAGGCACCGGCCGCGGCGGCCAGGTCACGAAGGAAGACCTGGTGAACTATCAACGCGCGCCGCAACCTGCGGCGCGCCCCAGCCCCCAGCCCCCAGCCCCGGCTCCCGCGCCGAGGAACGCGTGCCGATGACGCGCATGCGCGCGCGCATCGCCGAGCGGCTGATGCAGTCCAAGAATTCGATCGCGATGCTGACCTCGTTCAACGAGGTCAACCTCTCGAAGGTGGTCGCCATGCGCAAGCAGCTCGGCGAGCAGTTCGAGAAGACCCACGGCGTCAAGCTCGGCTACATGAGCTTCTTCGTGCGCGCGGTGTGCGAGGCGTTGAAGCGGTACCCGATCGTCAACGCCTCGGTGGACGGCAACGACATCATCTACCACGGCTACCAGGACATCTCGGTGGCGGTGTCCACCGAGCGCGGACTGGTGACGCCGGTGTTGCGCGATGCGCAGGGCATGGGCTTCGCCGAGATCGAGAAGACCATCGGCGATTTCGCCAGGCGCGCGCGCGAAGGCGGCCTGACGCTGGAAGAATTGCAGGGCGGAACCTTCACCATCACCAACGGCGGCACCTTCGGCTCGCTGTTCTCCACGCCCATCGTCAATCCTCCCCAGAGCGCGATCCTCGGCATGCACACCATCAAGGAGCGCGCGGTGGTCGAGAACGGCCAGGTCGTCGCCGCGCCGATGATGTACATCGCGATCTCCTACGACCACCGGATCATCGACGGCAAGGAGGCGGTGCTGTTCCTGGTGGACATCAAGAACCAGCTCGAGAACCCGCAGCGGATGCTGCTGGGGCTTTGATCGCCAGGCAATCAAAGCGGGGATTGGGAATGGGCGGCGGGGGCGCAAGATCGAGCGCTGAGGCTTGCTGAAAAGCCGAAGCGCCCCGCTGCCAACCCCTTCCCTCGTTCGCAAACATCAGCGCCACGCAGAGATCTTTGAAAGGAACCGTAATGGCTGACACCCAATTCGACCTCATCGTCATCGGCGGCGGACCCGCCGGCTACCACGCCGCGATCCGCGCCGCGCAACTCGGTCTGAAGGTCGCCTGCATTGACGGCTTCAAGGGCAAGGACGGCAAGCAGGCGCTCGGCGGCACCTGCCTCAACGTCGGCTGCATTCCGTCCAAGGCGCTGCTGGATTCCTCGAAGCAGTTCTGGAACCTCGCGCACAACCTGCCGGTCCACGGCATCAGCGTCGAGAACGCCAAGGTGGACATGGCGACCTTCATCGGCCGCAAGGACAAGATCGTCAAGCAGTTCACCGGCGGCGTGGCCATGCTGTTCAAGTCCAACAAGATCACGCCCTACTTCGGCATGGGCAAGCTGCTGAAGGGCAACCAGGTCGAGATCACCGGCGCCGACGGCGGCAAGCAGACGATCTCCGCCGCCAACGTGATCATCGCCAGCGGTTCGGTGCCGATCGAGCTGCCGTTCGCGAAATTCAACGGCAAGACCATCGTGGACAACGCCGGCGCGCTGGATTTCGACAGCGTGCCCAAGCGCCTCGGCGTGATCGGCGCCGGCGTGATCGGGCTCGAGCTCGGTTCGGTGTGGAAGCGGCTCGGCGCCCAGGTCACCATCCTTGAAGCGCTGCCGGATTTCCTCGGCGCGGCCGATGCGGACATCGCCAAGCTCGCCGCGCGCGAATTCAAGAAGCAGGAACTCGACATCAAGCTCGGCGCCAAGGTCGGCAAGGCCGAGGTGAAGAAAAACGCCGTCGAAGTCACCTACACCGACAAGGACGGCGAGCACACGATCACGGTTGACAAGCTGCTGGTCGCAGTCGGTCGCCGCGCGTACACGCAAGGGGTGCTGGGCGAAGGCACGGGCGTCCAGACCGACGATCGCGGCCGGATCGTGGTGGACGAGCACTGCTGGACCGGCGTGGACGGCGTGTGGGCCATCGGCGACTGCGTGCGCGGCCCGATGCTGGCGCACAAAGGCTTCGAGGAAGGCATGATGGTCGCCGAGCTGATCGCGGGCCGCGCGGGCCACTGCGACTACGACCTGATCCCGTGGGTGATCTACACCGAGCCGGAAATCGCCTGGGCCGGCAAGACCGAGCAACAATGCAAGGCCGAGAACATTCCGTACAAGGTCGGCAGCTTCCCGTTCTCCGCGATCGGTCGCGCGGTGGCCATGAACGAGCCGGCGGGCATCGTCAAGATGATCGCGCACGCGGAAACCGACCGGATCCTGGGCGTGCACATGGTCGGCCCGGCCGTCTCGGAACTGATCGCCGAAGCGGTGGTGGCGATGGCCTTCAAGGGCTCGTCGGAAGACCTCGCCCGCATCGTCCACGCCCACCCGACGCTGTCCGAAGCCGTGCACGAAGCCGCGCTGTCGGTGGACAAGCGGGCGATCCACAAAGCGAACTGAGTTCAGGATGAACTCATCCCGGACAGCACATGGATGTGCGTTGATCCGGGATCCACTATCAAATACTCATCCCGGACAGGCCATGGATGGCCGAAGACACGGGATCCAGTTGTTGGATACTCATCCCGTGCAGGCCATGGACGGCCGAAGACACGGGACCCAGCGCCTTTGCTGGACCAAAGCCACAGGCTTGCGGCTTGCGCCGGATTGACGACAAGCTGAGTCTTGTTCGAGAACGTCATGCCTGACCCCTCCCCCATCCGCAACATCTCCGACACCGCGCTGTGGGTGGCGATCTACCGCGCGATGGAGAGCGAGCGGCCGGACCGCCTCTTCGACGATCCCTACGCGCGCCGGCTCGGCGGGGAACGCGGCGAGGCGATCGTGCGTGCCATGCCGCGCGGCGCGGCGACCGCGTGGCCGATGGTGGTGCGCACCGCGGTCATGGACGAGATCGTGCTGCGCTGCGTGCGCGAAGGCGCGGCCACGGTGCTGAACCTTGCCGCCGGGCTGGATGCCCGGCCCTACCGGCTCGATTTGCCCGAATCGCTGCGCTGGCTGCACGTGGACATGCCGGAGATGATCGCGTACTTCCGCGAGCACATGGCCGGGGCGACGCCGCGCTGCGAACTGGAATTCGTCGCCGCCGACCTGCGCGACGCGAGCGCGCGGCGCGAGCTGTTCGCGCGTGCTGCCGCGGAACGCCCGGTGCTGGTGATCAGCGAAGGCCTGCTGGTCTATCTCACGCCCGGGCAGGTCGGCGAGCTCGCGCGCGACCTCCATGATGTCGCGCAGGCGCGCTGGTGGCTGCTGGACATCGCCTCGCCGCGACTACGCAAGTTCATGGAACGCAGCCGCTGGCTGGGCCAACTGCAGCAAGGCAACGCGCCGATGCAGTTCTTCCCCGAACAAGGCACCGCGTTCTTCGAGCCCTTTGGTTGGCGCGAGAAGGAATTCCGCTCCACCTGGGACGAATCGTTCCGGCTCAAGCGCACCATGCGCGGCGCGTGGTTGTTCCGATGGCTCTCGAAGCTGCAGCCGGAGGCGCAGGTGGAGGCGGGCCGGCGGATGTCGGGTATCGTATTGCTCGAAGCAGCTTGATCCCGACATTGCGCGCAGCGCGCTCCCACATGGGTCCAACGGCATGAGCACACGCGAGTCCTTCCGAGCCTTCCGCATTCGCAACGACGACGAGGGCTATCGCGCCGGCATCGAGACCATGCGCGCGGACGACCTCTCGCCGGGCGAGGTGTTGATCCGCACCGCGTACTCGTCGGTCAACTACAAGGACGCGCTGGCCGGCACCGGACAGGGCAAGATCCTGCGCACGTTCCCGCTGAACGGCGGGATAGACGTCGCGGGCCACGTGGTCGAATCGCGCGATCCGCAATTCAGGGAAGGCGACGCGGTGCTGTGCACCGGCTGCGGCTTGTCCGAAACCCGCGATGGCGGCTACGCGGAGTACGCGCGCCTCGAATCAAAATGGACCGTTCCGCTGCCCGACGGGTTGTCGCTGCGCGAGGCGATGATCCTGGGCACCGCGGGCTTCACCGCAGCGCTCGCGCTGTTCCGGATGCGCGAGAACCGGCAGACACCCGAACTCGGCCCGATCGCCATCAACGGCGCGACCGGCGGTGTCGGCATGCTCGCGATAGACATTTTTTCGCGCGCGGGTTTCGAGGTGCATGCGATCAGCGGCAAGGCCGACCGCACGGCTTTCCTGGAAGGCCTGGGTGCGGCGAAGGTGCTGGACCGGCACGAACTCGCGCTCGGAAGCCGCCCGCTGGAATCCGTCCGCTTCGGCGGTGCCCTGGACAACGTCGGGGGGGCGATGCTGGCGCAGTTGCTCGCATGCACGGCTCCTTATGGAAACGTCGCGAGCGTGGGGCTCGCCGCCGACAGCAAACT
>DASVDY010000284.1:0-5345 GCA_036380855.1 Rhodanobacteraceae bacterium | reverse complement strand
CCGGAATGACGACAAACGTTGTTACGCTCCCGCCGATTCCCCGATTCCCGATTCCCGATTCCCGATTCCCGATTCCCGATTCCCGATTCCCGATTCCCGATTCCCGATTCCCGATTCCCGATTCCCGGCCATGAACGACATCCTGCAACGGATCCTGGCGCGCAAAGTGCAGGAAATCGAAGCGCGCAGCGCGGCGTTGCCGTTGCGTGAGCTCTCGGCGCGCTGCGCCGACCTGCCCGACACGCGCGGGTTCGCCGCCGCGCTGGAAGCGAAGATCGGAACCGGGCGGGCGGCCGTGATCGCCGAGATCAAGAAGGCCTCCCCGAGCGCGGGCGTGATCCGCGCCGACACCGGATCGGGGCCCGGCGCATCCTTCGACCCTGCGGCGATCGCGCGCAGCTACGAGGCTGGCGGCGCGGCGTGCCTGTCGGTGCTGACGGACGTGGATTTCTTCCAGGGCTCCGACGCCAGTTTGCAGCAGGCGCGCGCGGCCTGCACGCTGCCGGTGCTGCGCAAGGATTTCATCGTTGATGCCTACCAGGTCTACGAAGCGCGCGCGATCGGCGCGGATGCGATCCTGCTGATCGTCGCGGCGTTGGGCGACGCCGCGCTGCTGGAGCTGTCGCTGCTCGCGGCCGAACTCGAAATGGACGTGCTGGTGGAGGTCCATGACGAAGCCGAACTGGAGCGTGCGCTGGACATCCCCGCGCCGCTGGTGGGCATCAACAACCGCAACCTGCGCACCTTCGAAACCCGGATCGAGACGACGCTCGATCTGCGCGAGCGGGTGCCCGACGAGCGCGTGCTGGTGACCGAATCGGGCATCCGCACGCGCGAGGACATCGCGCGCCTGCGCGGCGCGGGGATACACGCATTCCTGGTGGGCGAGGCGCTCATGCGCGCGGCCGACCCGGGCAGGGAACTTGCACGTTTGTTCGGCGTTGCGGAATGACCGCGAGCGAGAGAAGGACATGAGCGCGACGCTCCAACCCGAGACATCGGGCGAAGTGGAGACACCGCGGCTGGTGCTGTTCGACTTCGATGGCACCTTGCTGCACGGCGACGCATACACGATGTTCATCCGCCGGCGCTACCGGCGCGGCTGGTGGCGCGGTCTGCTCGTTGTGCCCATTGCGCCGCTACTGGCGTTGATCTCGATAACGCAGCGCGGCCGCCACGCGGCGGCGCGCATCCTGGTGCGGCTGGCCCTGGTGGGAACGGACGAAAGCCGCTATCGCGAACTCGTCGAAAGCTTCGGCCGCGAGCTGGCGCGCAACAGCCGGCTGTTTTCGCGGCTGGGCATCTCCACGTTGCGGCGGCACATGCACGCGGGCGATCGCGTGCTGATCGTCACCGCGTGCGAGGAGAGGCTGGCGCGGGCGATCCTGGACGAGCTCGGCCTGGCCGATATCGAGCTGGTCGCGTCGGGGCTCGTGCGCACCGCGTGGGGCTGGCGCGTGGGGGTGCACAACATCGGCGCGGAGAAGATGCGACAGCTTGCGGCGCGCGGCATCCATCCGCCCTGGAGCGCCGCCATCAGCGACTCGCTGGCCGACCTGCCGATCCTTGCCGCGGCCGACCAGGCGATCCTGGTGAACCCGGACCGGCGCAAGCTGAAGCGCGCCTCGGCGAGGCTCGGGACGCGGCTGGGCGTGGCGGAATGGGATTGAATTGCAGGCCCGCGGTCCTGCAAGGCAGATTCCGGGTTCGTCGCCGATGAAACCGGCGGCGCCCCGGAATGACGACTCCGCTTAAGCTTTCCCGAGTCCCGAGTCCCGAGTCCCGAGTCCCGAGTCAGCGCGTTCCCTTCACCACGATGGTCTTGCCCGTGACGGAAATCGTGCCTTCATCCTCGAGCTGCTTCAGCACGCGGCCGGCCATTTCGCGCGAGCAGCCGACGATGCGCGAAAGCTCCTGGCGCGAGATGCGGATCTGGGTGCCTTCGGGGTGGGTCATCGCGTCGGGCTCCTGGCACAGGTCCAGCAGCGTGCGCGCGATGCGGTTGGTCACGTCCATGAAGGCCATGCGGCTGACCTGGCGCGACGTGCGCAGCAGGCGATGCGTGAGCTGCAGGCCGATCGCGAACAGGATCCGGGCGCAGTCCTCGTGCAGCGGACCCGAGAACAGGTGGAACAGCCGCTCGTAATTGATTTCCGCCAGTTCGCATGGCGTGCGGGTGCGGATCAGCACCTCGCGCTGCGCCTGCTCGACGAACAGGCCCATCTCGCCGATGAACTCGCCGCGGTTGATGTAGGCGAGGATCAGCTCGCGGCCCTCGTCGTCTTCGGTGTTGACCGTGACCGAGCCGTCAATGATGTAGTAGAGCGTGTTGGCCGGATCGCCCGGCCGCATGATCACGGTCTTGCTCGGATAGCGACGGCGGTGGCACTGGTCCAGCAGCCGCTGCATGGTGTCCGGAGTGGGCGCCAGCATCGCCGGGGCGTGCGAGCGTTCGTAGACCTGTTGCAGCAGGTAGCGCAGTTCGGCCATCGCGTTTCATCCCTCACGGACGTCCAGTCCTGAGTGTAGCATTCCGGATCGCGCGCGCGAGCGTTTGTGCGAGGCGGATCGCGCGCGGAATCGGTGCCGGTTATACTTCGGGCTTCCCCCTTTGCCCGCCTCCGGCATCCGCCGGCGCGCACCCACTCTCCGAATCGAGGATGCAGCCGTGGTCAAACCGCTGCCCCGCCTGAAGTTGCAGGGGTTCAACAACCTCACCAAGGCGCTCAGCTTCAACATCTACGACATCTGCTATGCAGTGTCGGAAACCCAGCGCGACCGCTACATCGACTACATTGATGAAGCGTACGACGCCGATCGCCTGACCCAGATCCTGACGGACGTGGCCGACATCATCGGCGCCAACATCCTGAACATCGCGCGCCAGGATTACGACCCGCAGGGCGCGAGCGTGACGATCCTGATCTCCGAGCACCCGGTGGTGGAAAAGCTGGGACGCGACGTGATCTCCGACGCGGTGGTGGCGCACATGGACAAGAGCCATATCACCGTGCACACCTATCCGGAGACGCATCCGCACAACGGCATCGCCACCTTCCGGGCCGACATTGACGTTGCGACCTGCGGCGTGATCTCGCCGCTGCGTGCGTTGAACTATCTGATTGACAGCTTCGAGTCCGACATCGTCACCATGGATTACCGCGTGCGCGGCTTCACCCGCGACATCAAGGGCAAGAAGCACTACATAGACCACAAGATCAACTCGATCCAGGACTATCTCGCCAGGCACATCCGGCAGAAGTACGAGATGTTCGACGTCAACGTGTACCAGGAGAACATCTTCCATACCAAGATGCACGTGAAGGAGTTCGACCTGGACACCTACCTCTTCGAGGCGCATGCGTCGGACCTGTCGTTCAAGGAACGCCAGCGCATCGAGAACCTGCTGAAGCGCGAAATCGAGGAATTGTTCCACGGGCGCAACCTGATGTAGGAGCACGTCCGGGGCACGCCTGCGCGCGACTCGGGGCTCGGGAAATTGTTTGTCGTCATGCCAGGCCGATCGGGGTTCCCGCGGGCGGGGCCGGAACCGCTTTGATCTCGCCTTGCCGATCGCGGCGACAGACTGGATTCTGGACGTGCGCCGCCATGGCGCTTTTTTCGGACACCAAGGAAGGAGTCGCCGCGTGCAAGGACGTAAAGGCGGGTGGATCACACGGGCGCCCACGATTGCTCTGCTCGCGTTCGGCGTCGCGCATGCGCAGCAACCCGCGACCGACGTGCAGGACCCGGCGCGGCAGCAAACCCTGCAGACCATCGTGGTCACGGGCACGCCGGTGGCGCAGCCGGCGTTCGACGTGCCCGCATCCGTCAGCGCGGTGCAGTTGAACGGCGAAGGCGCCGACCAGCCCAACGTCAATGCCTCGGAAAGCTTGCGCACGGTGCCGGGCGTGCTGGCGCGCGATCGCCAGAACTACGCGCAGGACGAACAGATCTCGATCCGCGGCTTCGGCGCGCGCAGCACCTTCGGCGTGCGCGGCGTGCGCCTGTACACCGACGGCATCCCGGCGACCATGCCGGACGGGCAGGGCCAGGTCTCGCACTTCGACCTCGGCTCGGCCGATCGCATCGAGGTCTTGCGCGGGCCATTCTCGGCGCTTTACGGCAACTCTTCGGGCGGCGTGATCCAGCTGTTCACCGCCGATGGCAGCGATCCGCCGCAGCAGCGCGTCGGCGCGCAGGCGAGTCGCTACGACACCTTCCATCTCGACGCCGACGCGCGCGGGCTGGCCGGGGGCTTCGGTTACAACGTGGACCTCTCCCATTTCAGCACCGGCGGCTACCGTGAGCACAGCCGCGCCCGCCGCGACAACGGCAACGCCAAGCTCACCTTCGACACACTCGGCGGCGGCAAGCTCACCGTGCTGGCGAATACGGTGCGGGTGCCGCAGGCGCAGGACCCGCAGGGCCTGACCTGGGCCCAGTACCTGGCCGACCCGCGCCAGGCGGCGCCGTCCGCGGTCACGTTCGACACCCGCAAGAGCGTGCGGCAAACCCAGGGCGGCGCGGTCTACGAGCAGCCGCTCGACGATCACCAGCAGGTGCGCGTGCTGGCCTACTACGGGCAACGCGCGATCACGCAGTTCCTGTCGGTGCCGGTATTCGCGCAGGCCAGCCCGCTGAGCTCCGGCGGCGTGATTGACCTCGGCACCAGGTACCGCGGCATGGATGCACGCTGGATCTGGAACGGCGAACTCGCCGGGCGCGCGCTGCAATTCACCGCCGGCGTGAGCTGGGATCGAGAGGACCAGCGCCGGCTCGGCTACGAGAATTTCGTTGGCGACGTTGTCGGCGTGGTCGGCGCCCTGCGCCGCAACGAGCAGGACGACGTCCACGATCTCGACGAGTATGCGCAGGCCGTATGGAAATTCGCGCCGCGCTGGTCGCTGACCGCCGGCGCGCGCCACAGCAGCGTCCGCTTCAGCACCGACGATGCCTACGTCACCGCGACCAATCCGGACGACAGCGGGCGCGTCAGCTACGGCGCCACCGATCCCGTGGCCGGGTTGATGTTCGATGCCACTCCGCATTGGCACCTGTATGCCTCGTTCGGCCGCGGCTTCGAGACGCCGACCTTCAACGAGTTGGGTTACCGCGCCGACGGCGGCGCGGGGCTCGCGTTCAACCTGCGCCCGGCGCGTTCGGACAATGCGGAAGTGGGTTCCAAGTGGCGCTGGCGCAACGGCGGCGAGCTGGACGTGGCGCTGTTCCAGTCGCAAACCCGCAACGAGCTGGCGGTGTTCCAGAGCAGCGGGGGGCGCACCACCTACCAGAACATCGGTCGGGCGCGCCGGCGCGGCGCGGAAGTGGACCTCGACCTGCCG
>DASVDY010000283.1:0-4116 GCA_036380855.1 Rhodanobacteraceae bacterium | reverse complement strand
ACCGAACGAGGGCGCCCAGCAAAAAGGAACGAAACCGGCCGCGTGCGGCGTCCGCCCGGCGGAGCATGGACTTGTTCATCAAGTGCACGACGAAGTCGTGCGCGAGATCTTCGGCCTCGTGCGGGCCCAGCCCCCGGTGGCGGATGAAAGCGACGACCGGACCCCGGTAGCGGCGGTAAAAATCGGCCAGAGCCGCACGTGCCCGCTCGTCGCCATTCAGCGTCGCGACAGCCAGGAGATCCCATTGTGTGGTTGGAAAGTCCATGGCAGCGAGCGACGTCGATGGTGCGGAACTCCGCGGCAGGGGTTAAACGTGGTCCGACGCGCAGAACTTTCCGTGATGGGGCCGACACTGTGATTCTGGCTGACGCGGCGCGCACGGACAAGGCCGCAAACCAGCCTTTGCGGCGGGCGAAGAGGTGCGAACAGCACGGGCGCCTGCAGCGCGTTGTTCGCCGTCGCCAATCGCGCGGGTTCGGACGCTGGTGTCAACAGCCAGTGTTGACGCGCTTCCGCGTCCACGACGTCGCACCACCGGGCTCAGATTGCGACGTCGATCTTCACTGGCCGGGGTCAACGCCGAATGGCGCTAAGTTAAGGCAAGTGTTCGTTGAATTCTGGCGCGCTGACTGAGACGGATAAAGTTCGAATTGCGAGTACTTTTGGGATCGCCATGTATCCGTATAGTGGATATAAACGATCATGGGCAAGACGATGTTCCTTCCGGGCTTCTCTCACCGGCTTTACGGGCGTCAGGCGGTGGCAGCCACGAGCAAAGTCCAGCACCGGGCGAATCGGCTCGATGGATTGGCGGCGCTGGTGGCGCGCTTTATTCCCGGCGAGCTGTTCGCGCCGGGTGAGGGCCGGCGTCAGCGCACCTACACCCCATGGGTCACCTTCATCGCCTTCCTCGGGCAGGTGCTCACTCGTGGCAGCTCCTGCCGGGAAGCGGTGCGCCGGGTGCAGGCTTGGTGTGTCGCGGGCAAACGCCAGGCGCCGGATGAAAGCACCAGCGCGTATTGCCAGGCGCGCGGCCGTTTGCCGTTGGGGCAGTTGCGCGCGGCCCACGAGCAACTCGGCGGATGGATCGAGCGCCACGGCAAGGAGGCCTGGCGCTGGTGCGGCCGCACGGTGAAGGTGCTCGATGGGTGCGGTCTGTCGATGCCCGATACCAAGGAGAATCGCGGCCGCTGGCCGTATGCCGGAGGACAAAAGCCTGGCTGCGGTTTTCCCACCGCGCAACTGGTGGGCTTGTTCTGTCTGGCCACGGGGCGGCTGGTGCGTTTCGCGCTTGATACTTGGAAAGCGCACGAAATCCCGCTGGCTCGCCAGTTGATCGGCTGGATGCAGCCTGGCGAGATCGTGCTGACCGATCGCGGCTTTTGCGGCTGGGGCTTGATTGGGCTGCTGCACCGCAAGGGCGTGGAAGTGGTCATGCGCGCACACCACGCCCGCAAACTAAAGGGCCAGCGGATGAAGTGGGCCAAGCCGCAGCGGCCCGAGACCTGGAGCAAGTCGCTGTGGAGCGAACTGCCGGCGGAAATCGAGGTGCGAATCGTGCGCTTCCGCATCGCCGTGGCCGGCTTCCGTACCCAGGAAGTGGTGCTGGTTACGACCCTGCTCGACGAGAAGGCATATTCGGACGATGCTCTCGCGGCGCTCTATCGACGCCGCTGGGCCGTTGAATTGTGCTTCCGAGACATCAAAACCACGCTCGGACTGGACGTGCTGCGCTGTCAAACGCCACAGTTGGTGGAGAAGGAAGTCTGGCTGCAGGCGATCGCCTATAATCTGGTGCGCGCGCTCATGCTCGAAGCGGCCTGGCGGCACAGCGTCGCACTCGAGCGACTCAGCTTCAAGGGCACGGTGGACACACTACGGCAGTGGACGCCGCTGCTTGCTCCCTCCATGTTCGCGTTCAAACGAGCTCGCGACGAACTGCTTCGTGTGATCGCAGCTGACTCGTTGCCGCGGCGCCCCGACCGATCCGAACCGCGCGTGCGTAAGCGCCGACCCAAACCTTATCAGTGGCTCACCAAACCGCGTCATGAAATGGTCGTTTCACCATCCCGCGCCCAGAAATGATCCCGCTTATCTTAGCGCCATTCGGGTCAACGCCCCTTTTAGTCCGGCCTCGCGCTGCGATCACACGCTTTGGCCGGAGCGGGACCAAACCGGCAACGAGTCTGGTGGCACGGCCGGATGTCGAGGGTTTCGAGGCCTGGTCAGGGCACGAGGTAGACCTCAACCAGAATCACACCCGTGCTGGTGCCGTCGGCGCTGGAGCCGACGACGGTGTAGCCCCCGGGCGGAAGGGTGACGACGAGCGCTGCGTCGGTGCCGCCTTCGGCGAGCGAGAAGGCGAACACCTGCTGGGCGATCGCCGCCGTGTAGGCGGCGTCGGGGTTGTCGCCCCAATCGTCGTTGCTGAGGATCGGGGTCTTCGCGCCGGACGGGTAGATTTCCAGCTTCGGATCGTCCATGGTGCCGGACGTCACGCCGAGCTTGCCGAGGGACGGACCGACGACGCGGATCAGAAAGGTCTTCGCGCCTTCGTGCGAGACCCAGAATCCGGGGATCATCACCTGGTCGCCGACGCCGCAGAAGCCGCGGTTGGAAATGTTGAGCAGCCGGGCGGAGGGATTCGACGCGTCCGCATCGTAGACTTCCACCATCGCAGTGCCGGTGAGATTGTTCACGCCGTCGGCCACGACGGTGTACTGGCCGGGGGCAAGATCCACGAGCAGTGCGGCCTCCAGGTCGCTTTCCAGCGGGAAGGCGAAGACATCCTCGGCGGTGAGGGCGATGTCGACGGCGTTGGCGTTGTCGATCCAGTTGTCGTTGGCGAGCAGGTCGTCGTAGCTGTTGCCGTTCCAGCGCTTGAGAATCATGCGCGGGTCGGGCAGCACGTCGTCGGCCGGGACGCCCATCTGGGCGAGCCTTGGGCCGACGGCGCGGATCAGCAGCTTCTTGGTGCCGGTGCCGCTGATCACGAATCCGGGGATGAGCACGTTGTCGCCGGTCTGCGCCAAGGCGCGCGTGGAAAGGTTGAGCAGGCGGGCGTTGTTCGGGGGCGGCTTGCTGATGTTGAGCACGGCGGGGCTGCTGACGACCGCGCCGTGGGCATTGCTGACAATCACGGAGTAGGTGCCGGCTTGAAACGCCTGCGCAAAAGGGATGGTTAAGGTTGCGTTCGTTGCGCCGGAGATCGCGATGCCGTTGAAGTACCACTGATACGTGAACGGGCCCGCGCCGGTGGCCGCGACGGTGAACGTCGGGTTGCTGCCGGCCGTGGCGTTCCGGGTTGAAGGTTGCGTTCCGATGGCAGGCGGCACGGCCGTGTCGACGAACGGCCCGGCGTTGGTGGCGACAACGCGATTTTCACCATGCGCGCTGCCCGCGCCGTAATGCACTTCGAATGACCGGAGACCGTCGCTGGTGTTGAGCCGCTGTCCGCTGGCGACGTTCGCGAAGGCGCCGGCGATCGGCGCGTCCGCCTCGACGAGCACGAACACGTCGGTCGGTTGGGTCGTAGTTTCGAAGCCGTCGAGAAAGCGCAGGTCGAGCAAACCTCCGTTGATCGTGAGCGTGCCATTCACGTCGAGGTGGTCGTAGGTCACGCCCTGCTGCGTGCCGGCGAGTTCGCAGACGAGCGTTGCGAGCCGACCAAGCGTGAGATCTCCGTTGATCGTACCATCACCCGGCGACTGAGCGAGATTGAGGTAGGTTGGGAGCGGCCGATCCGGGTAGTAGCCGGTCCAATCCGGGATCCGACTCGAGTTGAACGCGCCGTAGAGGCCAAGGTCTCCGTTCAGGACGCCGTCGAGATGAATATCTGCTCCAGGAAGTCCGTACACCTTTCCGGGCATGTCACCCCCAGTGATGGTGAAGATGCGACCCTGCGGAATTTTGAACGTCGCAGCCGTGCCGAAGTAGGACGGTTTGTCTTCGAGTTTCACGCTCACATCGGCGCCGGGCGTCCAGGGCGCGAGCAAGGTGTAGGCCGAGTTGAGCAGTTCCAGTTGCAGAGGTCCCTCGTTTGTGACCGTGGACGTGGCCTGGGACCGATAGACGATGTTTTCGAGCCGAAAACTGGTGGACGAAGAGTAGGTGACC
>DASVDY010000282.1:0-3026 GCA_036380855.1 Rhodanobacteraceae bacterium | reverse complement strand
AGCGCGTGGACAATTGCCTCTCGGCCCTGCTCAAGGGCGTGCCGCGCAGCCTGATCTACCGGCTGCTGCGCACCGGCCAGGTGCGGATCAACGGCAAGCGCGCCAAGCCCGATACCCGCCTGAGCGCGGGCGATCTGTTGCGGATCCCGCCGGTGCGTACCGCCGAGCGCGAGCAGGGGGGCGCGCCGCCGGCTGCCATGGTGAGGCAGGTGACCGATGCGGTGATCTTCGAAGATCGCGACTTCCTGGCGCTGGACAAGCCGGCCGGGATCGCCAGCCACGGCGGCAGCGGGATCAACTTCGGGGCGATCGAGCTGCTGCGCGCGGCGCGCCCGCGCGAACACCTGGAGCTCGTGCACCGGCTGGATCGCGACACGTCCGGCGTGCTGCTGTTCGCGCGCACGCGCGCCGGCCTGACCGGCGTGCAGGCGCTTATCCGCGAGGGCGAGGTCAGGAAACAGTACCTGTGCCTGATGACCGGCGCGTTGCAGCGCGCGAAGTTCGACGTGAATGCGCCGCTGCGCAAATCCGTGCTTTCGGGCGGCGAGCGCATGGTGCGCGTGGACGATGAAGGCAAGCCGGCGCTGACCTTCTTCCGCGAGATCGAACGTTATCGAGGCGCCAGCCTGGTCGAAGCCACCCTCGACACCGGCCGCACGCACCAGATCCGCGTACACGCCGCCCATGCCGGGCATCCGCTCGCCGGCGATCCGAAGTATGGCGACCGCGAAGCCGACAAGCGTTTCCGCGGCCTGGGCCTGAAACGGATGTTCCTGCACGCCGCGCGCTTCGAGTTCGAACTGGGCGAGCGCGCGTACAGCATCTCGGCGCCGCTGCCGGATGACCTGCGCGCGGTGCTGGATCGCCTGCAATGATCCCCATTCCGGTGCAAGCTCTGCGCGCAACAAAGAAGCTGGACACCGATCAACGCGGATGGACGCGGCGCAGAAGCGATTGCACCCGCACTGACCCGTGTTCATCCGGGTCAAGACATCATGCTTCCGCGATCCGCTCCACTTTCGCTGCGCAGATGAAATCGTTCATGGACAATCCGCCCACGTCGTGGGTGGACCAGCGCAGCGCGCAGCGGTTGTAGCCTGCCTCGAGGTCGGGATGGTGATCCTGCCGGTTCGCCATCCAGCCGACCGCGTTGATGAAACCGAGCGTCTCGTGGAAATCCTTGAAGCGGAAGCCCTTGCCGATCGCCTTGCCGTCGTCGGCCAGTTCCCAGCCGGGCAGGGCGGAGAGCAATTCCTTCGCCTTTGCCGGATCCAGCGCCTGTTCGCCCTTGCGCGGTTGGCAGTGTTGCGAAGCGAGTGCGTTGCGGTCCATGGCAGGTTTCCTTGAACGTGGTGACGACAAGTCTGTAGGGCGGATGCTGTCCGCTGCAAGTCTGCAGGGCGGGTTTCAACCCGCCGCACCGGTTTGGCGGGTCAAGACCCGCAACGACTGGCGGGGCAAGACCCGCAACGACTGGCGGGTCAAGACCCGCCCTACTGAAATCCGTCAATTCAGACTAGAATGGTGCTGATTCAATTGCCGCAATCCATCCCATGATCCAGATCAGCGACAGCGCGCAGACGCACTTCCGGAAATTGATCGCCGGCCAGGGAGGTGAAGGCCTCGGCATCCGCCTGCGCGCGCGCAATCCGGGTTCGCCCGCGGCCGATTGCGAGCTGGAGTTCTGCGAGTCCGGCGACCGCAACGGCGACGACTGGGTGATCGAATGCGCCGGTTTCAACCTCTACGTGGACGCGGCCAGCGCGCCGTGGCTGGACGGTGCGGAGGTGGATTACAGGGCGACGCCGACCGGCGGCGAGTTGAACATCCATGCGCCGAAGTTGCGCGGCCACGCGCCCGAGGCGGATGCCTCGCTCGCGATCCGCGTGCAATACGTGCTGGAAGCGGAGATCAATCCGAAGCTCGCCATGCACGGCGGCAGCGCGCGGCTGGAGTCGGTGAGCGCCGACAACGAGGTGGTGCTGCGCTTCGGCGGCCATTGCCAGGGTTGCGGCATGGTCACGGTGACCATGAAGCAGGGCGTCGAAAAGACCCTGCGCGCACATTTCCCGGAGATCACCGCGGTGCGCGACGCCACCGACCACGCTGCCGGGCGTTCACCCTACTACAAGGGGCAGGAAGGCAAGAGCGTGGCGGGTTGAGAGCAGTTTTCGACCCGGATCAACACGGACAAGAGCGGATAAGAAAACTGATCCGTGTGCATCCGTGTAGATCCGTGCCAGGAAAATCAGTCGCCGTCCCGTCGGTCGTGAAGGTGCCCGAGCGCCGCCGCGCGCGGCAGCTCTTGAGCCGCTTCAGTTGCCGCCCTGCACCTTCCCATGCAGGTCGCTCAGCGTGCCCGGCAACGAAGAGTAGTACGCCGCGACGTTGTCGATGTCCTGATCGCTCAGAGGCGCAGCCATGCCCTGCATGATCGCGTTCCCGCGGCTCAGGGCGCCGATGGTCGGGTGGGTGCGATTGCCGGCCTGATACTCGTGCAGCGCCTGCACGATGTAGTCCTCGTACTGGCCGGCAAGCCGCGGATACTGGCCGTCGGCAGTGTGGGTTCCGTCCAGGCCGTGGCAGGCGGCGCAGACCTGCTGGGCCTTCTGCTTGCCCGCCGCGGCGTCGCCGGATGCGAAGGCGGCGCTGCTCGCGAATACCGCGGCAAGCGCGAACAGGGAAATGCTCAGGAAACGCTGCTGCATGGTTCGATCCTTCCGGTGATTATTGCTTGCCGAAGCTGGACAGATACGCCGCGATGTCGGCGATGTCCTGGTCGGACAGGCTCTCGGCCTGCGCATCCATGGTCGGATGCGTGCGATCGCCGCTCTGGTATTCGTGCAGCGCGTTGATCAGGTACTGCTCGTTCTGGCCCGCGATGAGCGGCACGTGGTAATTCGGGTACGCATTCTCGTAACCGGGAATGCCGTGGCAGCCGTGGCAGGTGTAGACCTTGGCCTTGCCTGCTTCGGGATTGCCCGTGAGGGTGGCGGCATGCAGCGCGAGCGGTGCGCTGGCCAGTG
>DASVDY010000281.1:0-4349 GCA_036380855.1 Rhodanobacteraceae bacterium | reverse complement strand
TAGAGGATCGCACCGGAAATGTGCTCGCCCAGGCCGGGCGCGGTCAGCAGCATTTCGCGATAGGCGCGGCGGTTTTCTTCGGTGCTCTCCACGCCGACGGCGTCGAAGCGCTTCCTGATCGTGCCGGTGGATTCGTCAATGGCGATGATGCCCTTGCCGGGCGCGACCATCGCCTGCGCGACGGTTTCCAGTTGTTCGATGCTCATGGCCGTCCTGCCGTGGCGTGTGGGAAGCCTGCGATTATAAGCCAGAGCGCCGGAAGCGGCGCGGGGCTCAGCGGTAGGCGCCGGGGAAGTCGGCCAGCTTGCAGGCGGCGGTGATCTTCGCACGCGTGGCCGGGTCCGGCGGCAGGTTGAAGGGCATGATGATCCAGGTGAACACCGGCTCGCGGGCGCTGTTGCCGGACGCTGGCGCATAGTGAAGATCGGCCACCGCGCTCTTGGCGACCATCGCCAGGTCGCCCGCCGGCACGACCCGCCGCACCACGATGTCGCGGGTCACCCCATCCGCGCCGATTTCGTAGGTGACCGCCGCGCAGGTCGGCTTGTCGAGGTTGCGACCGAAGTTCGGCACGTCCGCCTCGATCGAGGTATTGGTCATCAGCCAGTAGTGGTCGAGCTGGTCGGGTGGGACCGCGCGGAGGTTCGGTGCGGCGAATGCGACTGAAGCGCTGGCCAGAGCGCACGTCAGAAACAACGCTCTTGCGATTCCCGATTTCCGACTTCCGATTCCCGTCATCATCACAGATCCCGCAAACTCTCCGCGATCCCGTCCGCCCCGACATGCAGCAGTTTGAGGGTGTTGGTGCCGCCACCGCGGCCGGTATGGTCGCCGTGGGTCAACAGCACCCTGTCGCCGACGCTCAGCACGTCCTGGGAAAATAGATGCTGCACGGCCGCGCGGGCCACGTGCGCGGGGTTGCCATCGCCCGGACCGAAAGCCACCGGCGAGACGTCGCGCAGCAGCAGCATGCGGCGACGCGCAGCAGGATCGCGCGCCAGCGCGTAGATCGGCACCGCAGAGCGGAAGCGCGACAGCCATTGCGCGGTGCTGCCCGATTCGGTCAGCGCAATGATCGCGCGCACGCCCACGCGTGCAGCGAGGAACATCGCGGCCATCGCGATCGCCTGGTCGCTGCGGTCTATGCGGTGCGCGGCCGGCGACATGTCCTCGGTCGGCTGGAACTGGCGTTCGGCACCGAGGCATACGCGCCGCATCGCGGCGACCGCCTTGTCCGGGTGTTTGCCGGCCGCGGTCTCCTGCGACAGCATCACCGCGTCGGTGCCGTCGATCACCGCGTTCGCCACGTCCAGCACTTCGGCACGCGTGGGGATCGGGGCCTCGACCATGGATTGCAGCATCTGCGTGGCGGTGATCACCGCGCGGTTGCGGATCAGCGCCTCGCGAATGATCTTCTTCTGCAATCCGGGCAGTTCGGCATCGCCGATTTCCACGCCCAGGTCGCCGCGCGCCACCATCACCGCGTCGGCGGCATCCACGATTTCTTCCAGCGCGTCAATCGCCTCGGCGCGCTCGATCTTGGCCACCAGCGCGCCATTGCCGCCGGCCTCGCGCAACAGCCTGCGCGCTTCCTCGATGTCGGCGGCCGAGCGCACGAAGGACACTGCGAGGAAATCCGCCTGCAATTGCGCGGCGAGTTTGATGTCGGCGCGATCCTTGTCCGACAACGCGGACACGGTGAGTCCGCCGCCTTGCCGGTTCAGGCCCTTGCGATCGGACAACTTGCCGCCGATCAGCACGATGCAGTGCACCTGGTCGCCCGCGACTTCGCGCACCTGCAGCGCGATCAGGCCGTCGTCCAGCAGCAGCACGTCGTTGGCGCGCACGTCCCGCGGCAGGCCGAGATAGCTCACACCCACGCGGGTCGCATCGCCAAGGGGCGCCCCGGACCGGCAGTCCAGGGTGAAAGGCTGGCCGGGTTCCAGCATCACCGCGCCATTGGCGAAGCGCTCGACGCGGATCTTCGGACCCTGCAGATCGGCGAGTACGCCGACCTCGCAGCCGATGCGCTCGGAGGCGGCGCGCACCGCTTCGGCGCGCTTGATGTGGTCGGCGGCGGTGCCGTGCGACAGGTTCAGGCGGACCACGTCCACGCCTTCGCGCAGGATGCGTTCGAGCATGCCGTCGGCGTCGGTGGCGGGTCCGAGGGTAGCGACGATTCGGGTTCGGCGGACGGTAGGCATGCGGCTAAACTAGCACACGATCCGAGCGCACAAGCCCGACATGTCCGATCTACAACGCGCACAAGTCCTGCCGCTGGCCGGCGACCGCACCCGCGCGCTGCGCTGGCTGGCATTCCTGATCTTCGTGCCCAGCGCGGTGCTGCTCGCGATCCTGTGCGTGCGGGTACTGCACATGGGCGCACCTGCATGGCTCGCCGGCAGCGCACTGCTCGGGCCGTTGCTGCTTCTCGACCTGCTGTATCTGTTCCTGGCCTGGCGCATTCGCTGCGCCGGCGTGGCCCTGAATCCGCAGGCGATCGGCATAGACACCGGCTTCAGCACCCGGCTGGTCGCGCTGCAACGCCTTGCGTCGCACGGCATGAAGGAAATAGACCTGAAGCAACGGCCGGATTTGCGCCCCTTGCTGCGCACGCTCGGACTCGGGCTACCCGGCTTCAGCGGCGGCTGGTATCGGCTGCGCGACGGCCGCAAGGCCCTGTGCCTGGTCACCGAGCGCGATCGCGTGACCGTGCTGGAAGACGAAACCGGTCTGGTTTACCTGCTGTCGCTGGCCGATCCCGAACCGCTGCGCCGGGCGCTGCAAGCCGCGGCCTGAACGCGGGGATTTAACCTTCTACAAACGGGGGCGCGGGTTAGCTTAATGGCAGCGCACCGCCCGGTTGCCCGGAGAGCCCGCATGATCATGCGTATCTGGCGCGGCATCACGCCCAAGGAACAGGGCGACGCCTATCTGGAGCACCTTCGGCAAACCGCCTTGCCGGCGCTCGCCGAGCAAGCGGGCCAATGCGGAGCCTGGGTACTGCGGCGGGTGCAGGGCGACCGTTGCGAGTTCCAGTTGCTCACCCTGTGGGACTCGATGGACGCGCTGCGCGCATTCGCGGGAAAGGAACCGGAACGCGCGATCTACTTCGCCGAGGACGACAAGTTCCTGCTGGACATGGAGCCGCTGGTGCGGCTGTATGAGGTCGTGGACGAGGTGAAGGCAAAGAAGCGGATGGGTGGGTGAATCGCCAAGGCGCGCTGGGCCGCCATCCATTACCGGCTGCACGACCTGCCGTTACCGCGACATCGTTGGCCGTTGCGGAAAGCAACTGCCCACGGTGCGGGGGCGTCGCGCGCAGCGCGACTCCTTCCTGAGCTGATCGCTTGCGATCTGCGGACATGATGTCCACCGACAGGGGCGAAGAAGTCGGCGTCGACCTGGGTCCCGGCAAAGGTCAAGCAACCATCCATGGTACGTGGCGCCGGCCCGGCCATCCGTGGCCGGTCGTTCGTCGTCGCAGCCGATGCCATTCAAGGCATCGGCCAAGCGCGACGACTCACCCTGCTCTTGCATGGCGGTAGCCACGCGCGACCAGGTCATAGCCAGGAAAGGCTCAAACGAAAAAACCCCGCCCATTCGGGCGGGGTTTTCTTCGTTTAAGCCCCTGGCGGTGACCTACTCTTGCATGGCTTGAGCCACACTACCATCGGCGCTGGTGCGTTTCACTTCCGAGTTCGAGATGGGATCGGGTGGTACCACACCGCTATTGCCGCCAGGGAATCGTTGCAAAAGTCGCGCGTGAGCGCGCCTTTCGGCATAGGGACTTGGGATGTGACAAGTGTTTGGTTCAGATCAAGGCTCGACGTGTTGTCGAAGCGTGCTTCCCTTGAGAAGTGCGGCCACGAATGGCCGCTTTCACGTGCAGGGATGCACATTAAACGAAGCGTCTTGGGGTTATATGGTCAAGCCGCACGGATCATTAGTACGCGTTAGCTCAATGCATTGCTGCACTTACACACCGCGCCTATCAACCTCGTGGTCTTCGAGGGTCCTTCAGGGGACTTGTGTCCCGGGAGATCTCATCTTGGTGCGCGCTTCCCGCTTAGATGCTTTCAGCGGTTATCGCTTCCGTACGTAGCTACCCGGCAATGCCATTGGCATGACAACCGGAACACCAGCGGTACGTCCACTCCGGTCCTCTCGTACTAGGAGCAGCCCACCTCAAATCTCCAACGCCCATGGCAGATAGGGACCGAACTGTCTCACGACGTTCTGAACCCAGCTCGCGTACCACTTTAAATGGCGAACAGCCATACCCTTGGGACCGGCTACAGCCCCAGGATGTGATGAGCCGACATCGAGGTGCCAAACACCGCCGTCGA
>DASVDY010000280.1:0-6221 GCA_036380855.1 Rhodanobacteraceae bacterium | reverse complement strand
GCTTGAGCGCACCAGGGCCCCCGCATCCCGCCTTCGCTCGCGATGCTTTGGATCCCGCCAGACAGTAGAAACCTTGCTCACCCCTTCCCGGGATAGGGCGTGCCGTCCTTGTGTGCGTAATGCCCGACCTGGCTGTCAATCTGCATGTCAATGTCTGAGTAGGTGCACACGTCGTCGTTGCTGCGCGTGCCCACTTCGAGGATCGTCGCGATCGCGTTCGAGCGGTTGATGAGGTGATGTCCATTGCCGCTGTTCTTCGCAAAGGCGGCGCAATCGCCGGCGCGCAGGATCGTCTCGCCCCCATCCTCGACCAGCACCACTTCGCCCGAGAGCACCCACACGAATTCGTCGTGGCCCGAGTGCCAGTGCCGCTGGCTGGACCAGTTGCCCGGCGGCAGCTCCAGCAGGTTCACGCCGAAATCGCCCAACCCGCCGGCATCTCCCAACGCACGCCGCGAGCGGGCCAGGCAAGGCTGGTCGAAAGGGGCGGGATACGAAGTGCCGAGGCGGCGGCGAATGGATTCCAGGTCAAGCTTTGGCACCTTTCTTTTCCTCGTCGCGCAGTTCGCGGCGCAGGATTTTACCGACGTTGCTCTTGGGCAGCGAGTCCCGGAACTCGATGTACTTCGGCCGCTTGTAGCCGGTCAGTTCGTCGTGACAGTACTGCTTGAGCGCGGCCTCGGTGAGCGCGGGATCCTTCTTCACCACGAACAGCTTCACCACTTCCCCGGAGTGTTCGTCGGGTACGCCGATCGCGGCGACTTCCAGCACGCCCGGATGGTGCGCGACGACGTCCTCCACTTCGTTGGGATACACGTTGAATCCGGACACCAGGATCATGTCCTTCTTGCGATCCACGATGTAGAAGAAGCCGCGTTCGTCCATGCGCGCGATGTCGCCGGTGCGCAGCCAGCCGTCGCCGCTCATCACCTTGGCGGTTTCGTCCGGCCGGTTCCAGTAGCCCTTCATCACCTGCGGGCCGCGCACGCACAGCTCGCCCGATTCCCCGCGCGGAACCTCGTTGCCGGCATCGTCCACCAATTTCAGGTCGGTGGAGGGCAACGGCATGCCGATCGAGCCGCTGTATTCCTTCAGATCCAGCGGATTGGCCGTCGCGACCGGCGAAGTCTCGGTAAGGCCATAACCCTCGATCAGCGGAACGCCCGCCAGCGCCTTCCAGCGTTCGGCCACCGCGCGCTGCACGGCCATGCCTCCGGCCAGCGCGAACTTCACGTTGGCGAAATCGTCGTGCGACAGGTCCGGGGAGTGCGCGAGCGCGTTGAAGAGCGTGTTGACGCCGGTGATCGCGGTCCAGCGGTTCTTCTTCAGCACCTTGACGAACGCGGGGATGTCGCGTGGATTGACGATCAGGATGTTCTCGCCGCCGAAGTGCATCATGAACAGCGCATTCACCGTCAGCGAGAAGATGTGGTAGAGCGGCAACGCGGTGACGATCTTTTCTTCGCCATGGGTGAACAGGTCGCCCACCCATGCCGCGAGCTGCAGCGTGTTCGCGACCATGTTGCCGTGGCTGAGCATCGCGCCTTTCGCCACGCCCGTGGTGCCGCCGGTGTACTGCAGGAAGGCGAGGTTGTCGTGGTTGATCGAAACCTTCGGAACCGGAAGGGATGCACCGCGTCTCAGCGCGTCGCCGAAGCACACGTGGTCCGGGATGTCCCAGCGCGGCACCATCTTCTTGACGTGCCGGACCGCGAGGCTCATCAGCGGGCCTTTCGGGAAGCCCAGCAGGTCGCCGATGGAGGTGACGAGCACGGTTTCCAGCGGAGTCTCGTGGCGCACGGATGCGAGCGTGGCGGCGAAATTCTCCAGCACCACGATCACCTTCGCGCCGGAGTCGCGCAACTGGTGTTCCAGCTCGCGCGCTGTGTAGAGCGGGTTGACGTTGACCACCGTGCAGCCGGCACGCAGGGTCCCGAACAGTGCGACCGGATACTGCAGCAGGTTCGGCAGCATGATCGCGACGCGGTCGCCGCTGGCCAGTTTCAACTCGCCGGTGAGCCATGCGGCGAAGCGCGAGCTCAGGCGGTCCAGTTCCGCATAACTCATGCTCTTGCCGAAGCTCGAGTACGCGGGCCGCTGCGGGAAACGCGCGCAGGTTTCCTCGAACATCGCGACCAGCGAAGGATAGGCTTCGGCGTTGATCCCGGCCGGCACGCCTTGCGGGTAGTTGGCGAGCCATGGACGTTCGCTGCTGGCGGTCATTGCGTCTCCCCGTTCGTGCGGTGCGGCTGCAATCATCGCGCGATTGGATCACGCGCGGGGAAAATGGCAAGCTGCAATGCAGCGAGGAGGGGGACGTCATGCGTCCGGGTGTTCGCGATCGCGCATTCCGCGGCTGCGCCGCTTTGCTGGTGCTGTTCGTCGCGGTCGCGTTGCCCGCGTGCCGGCACGGCAGCGACGAAGACCAGGTCCGGCAGGCGATTGCATCTGCCGCCGCGGCCGCGCGCGACAACGACGCCGATGGCGTGCTGGCGCAGGTCGGCGACGATTTCACCGGCAACGATGGCGAACTGGACCGGCACGGCCTGAAACAGTTGCTGGTCCTGCGCGCGTTCCGGCGCGACAGCACCGGCGTGCTGATCGGGCCGGTTTCCGTGGAGCGGCGCGGCGATCGCCTGGTCGCCACCTTCATCCTGACGCTGACCGGCGGCAAGCCCGACAGCCTGTTGCCCGACCGGGCCGACGTGTTCGCGATGACCACTGCGTGGACGCGGGAGAATGGGCGCTGGCGGTGCTATTCCGCCGACTGGAAACAAAAGTTCTGAGGAGCCGGTCGCGCGCCGCGCGCGGGCCACACCTTCGGCACATGCACGCGCCGCGCATTTGCGGCGTGATGCACGTTCCGGCGAGGGGCCGGGTCGAAGTACTCGAGCGGGAGATCATGGTGAAGCGAATTTTCTGGACGCTGGCGCTGGCCGGCGCATTGGTGGCTGTGCATCCATATTCGGCGTACGCCGCGGAAGGGGACAACGCGGCGGATCACGCCAGGAGTGAACAGAAAGACACCACGCCGGTGCCGAAGGAGGATGCCTCGGTCACCCATGGCAGCGTGGAAATCGGCGGGCGCACGGTGCACTACACGGCGACCGCGGGCAACCTGGTCATCCGCAACGACAAGGGCGAACCGGATGCGAGCATCTTCTACGTCGCCTACACCGCCGACGACAAGGGCGCTGCGCGCAAGCGACCGGTGACCTTCCTCTACAACGGCGGCCCCGGCTCGTCGAGCATCTGGCTGCACATGGGCAGCTTCGGCCCGGTGCGCATCGCAACGGCCGACGGCGAAGCCACACCGCCCGCGCCGTATCGGGTGGTACCCAACCATCAGAGCATGCTCGACAAGACCGACCTGGTCTTCGTGGACGCGATCGGCACCGGTTTCAGCGAAGCGGTGGGCAAGGCCAAGAACAAGGATTTCTGGGGGACCGACCAGGACGTGGATTCGTTCGGCCGTTTCATCCAGCGCTACATCACTGTCAACCATCGCTGGGATTCGCCGAAGTTCCTCTATGGCGAGTCGTACGGCACCACGCGCTCGGCCGCGCTCGCCGCGCACCTTCAGGACATGGGCATCGCGCTGAACGGCGTGACCTTGATGTCTTCGATCCTCAATTACGGCGTGTTGATGCCGGGCTCGGACATGCGTTACGAGCTCTATCTGCCGACCTATGCGGCGATCGCGTTTTACCACCACAAGCTGCCGAACCAGCCGGCGCAGATCGGGCCGTTCCTGGACGAGGTGCGCCACTTCGCCGATACCGACTACGCGAAAGCGCTCGCGCAAGGCGACACTCTGCCCGCTGCGGAAGCGGATTCGATCGCGCAGAAACTGCACCAGTACACCGGGCTGAGCGTCGAGTACCTGAAGCGCGCCAACCTGCGCGTGGACGCCAGCCGCTTCCGCAAGGAGCTGCTGCGCGACGAGGCGCGCACGGTCGGCCGTTACGACGGCCGCTTCATGGGTATTGACGAGGATTCGGTCGGCGACACGCCCGACTACGATGCCTCCGACACCGCCGTTTCCGCCGCCTTCACCGCTGCCTTCAATGCCTATCTGGACGGCACGCTGAAGTACAAGCACGACCGGCCCTACAAGGTGATGGCCGGCGCGATTCGCGAGTGGGACTGGAAACACCAGGCTCCGGGAAGCCGCCGCAAGTTGCCGATGCCCTACGTTGCCGGCGACCTGGCGCGCGCGATGCGCGAGAACCCGGGTCTGCGCGTGTTCTCGGCCAATGGCTGGTTCGACCTTGCCACGCCGTTCCACGTGACCGAGTACGACATTGACCACATGCAACTCGATCCAACTCTTCGCAGCCACGTCAGCTTCGGCTACTACCCGTCGGGGCACATGATCTACCTGCATCCGGCAGCGCTGAAGTCGCTGAAGCACGACCTCGATACGTTCTACGACGACACGCTCTCGGTGAGCGCGTCCGCGCCGGCGACGGCCGCCGCGGCGAACTGATCCGCTCGACAACGATCATCGGAAGGCCAGGGACGGCCGTTTTACAAAAGATCGCCTGCACGCAGGCTCCTACATTAGCCGCTTCGTAGGAGCCTGCGTGCAGGCGACTGCTCTGCTTTGGACGGCGGTGTTATGCCGCCTTCTTCGCCAGGTCGCGCAGCACGTACTGCAGGATGCCGCCGTGGCGGTAGAACTCGCGCTCCTTCGGCGTCAGCAGCATCACGTGCACCTTGAAGGTCTTCTCGCCGCCCTTGGCGTCGCGCGCGGTCACCTGCGCGGTGCGCGCGTTACCGCCGTTCAGCCCCGTGATCGAGAAGGTTTCCTTGCCGGTGAGGCCCAGCGTCTGCGCGTTTTCGCCTTGCATGAACATCAGCGGCAGCACGCCCATGCCGACCAGGTTGGAGCGGTGGATGCGCTCGAAGCTTTCGGCGATCACGGCCTTGACGCCCAGCAGCAGCGTGCCCTTGGCCGCCCAGTCGCGCGACGAGCCGGTCCCGTATTCCTTGCCCGCGATCACCACCAGCGGCGTGCCTTCCGCCTTGTACTTCATCGCCGCGTCGTAGATGGCCATCTGCTGGCCGCTGGGCACGTGCAGCGTGTACCCGCCCTCCACGCCATCCAGCATCCGGTTCTTGATGCGGATGTTGGCGAAGGTGCCGCGCACCATCACGTCGTCGTTGCCGCGCCGCGAGCCGTAGGAATTGAAGTTCTTCGGCTCGACGCCGCGCTCCATCAGGTACTTGCCGGCGGGCGAATCCTTCTTGATGGAGCCCGCGGGCGAGATGTGGTCGGTGGTGATCGAGTCGCCGAACAGGCCCAGGCAGTACGCGTTGGAGATGTCCGACAGCTCCGGCAGCTCCATCGTCATGCCTTCGAAGTAGGGCGGGTTCTTGATGTAGGTGGAGGCGTCCCACTTGTACAGGTCGCCCTCCGGCGAGGGGATCTGGTTCCAGCGGCTGTCGCCCTTGAACACGTCCGCGTAGTTCTTCGCGAACATCTCGGGCGTCAGCGCGCCGGCCATCAGCTCGCCGATCTCCTGGTTGGACGGCCAGATGTCCTTCAGGTACACCGGCTTGCCGTCCTTGCCCGTGCCGAGCGGATCTTTCGACAGGTCGATGTCGACGGTGCCGGCCAGCGCGTAGGCCACCACCAGCGGCGGCGAGGCGAGGTAGTTCATCTTCACCTCGGCGTGCACGCGGCCCTCGAAGTTGCGGTTGCCGGACAGCACCGCGGCGACGGCGAGGTCGCCTTCGGCGATGCCCTTGCTGACTTCCGCCGGCAGCGGGCCGGAGTTGCCGATGCAGGTGGTGCAGCCGTAGCCGACCAGGAAGAAGCCGAGCTTCTCCAGTTCTTCCAGCAGGTGGGTCTTCTTCAGGTAGTCGGTGACCACCAGCGAGCCCGGCGCCAGCGAGGTCTTCACCCACGGTTTGGCGGTGAGCCCCTTGGCCGCGGCCTTCTTCGCCAGCAGGCCGGCGCCCAGCATCACCGCCGGGTTGGAGGTGTTGGTGCAGGAGGTGATCGCGGCGATCACCACCGAGCCGTCGCGCAGCTCGGCGTCCTGGTCGCGGATGCGGATCTTCGACACCGGCTCGGCGACCAGGTGGTCGCCATGCGCCTGCGCGGCGCCCTCGGCATCCATCCGCGCCGGCTCGTCGTTCTTCGGCTTGCGGTTGGCGATCAGGCCCTGCAGGTTGGTGCGGAAGTTCTCCTTGACCTTCTCCAGCAGCACGCG
>DASVDY010000279.1:0-8335 GCA_036380855.1 Rhodanobacteraceae bacterium | reverse complement strand
GCAGGCGAGGCGCTGCGCCTCGCGCTGCATTACGCCTTCGACACACTGCGGCTTGAGCGCATCGAAGCCGATACCGATCCGCGCAATACGCCCTCGCGGCGCATGCTGGAGCAGCTCGGCTTCGTGCTGGAAGGCACGCTGCGCCGGCGCTGGTTCGTCAATGGCGAGTGGTGCGACACCGCTTTCTACGGACTGCTGCGCGAGGATTTCCGCGCGTGAGCCTGGCCGAGCACTACCTGCAGATCCGCGACGTGCACGTCACCGCGGTGGTCGCGTCCGGAACGCTGTTCCTCGGCCGCGGCGCGCTGGCGCTGGCGCGCTGGCGGCACGTGATGCATCCGGTCCTGCGCTACGGTTCGATGCTGATAGACACGGTGCTGCTGGCGGCCGGCATCACCCTGATGTTCGTGATCCACCAGTACCCGTTCGTCAACGGCTGGCTGACCACCAAGCTCGTCCTGCTGGTGGTCTATATCGTGCTGGGCTCGCTGGCGCTGAAACGTGCGCGCACGCAGGGCGTCCGTGCCACCTGCTACCTGTTGGCTCTGGCGACCTTCGCCTACATCATCAGCGTGGCGGTCGCGCACGATCCGGGCGGGATCTTCGTACTGGTGCGGTGAGCGGGCCTTGCACGGGTCGCCGGCTCAACTGCTCAGCCGTGAGCGCAGGCTCCGCGCTCGCGGCGGCGCGGGTGGTCGCCGAGGCCGAGGCCGACCCGCAGGCCGTAGCCGATGCGCTCGGCATACCCGATCATCAAATCCGCCGATTCCGCACCGGGCAGCACCTCGCGCGAAGTTTCGCGCCACAGCGCCAGCCAGCGCTCGAAGTGCGCCCTGCCGATCCCGAGCGGCAGGTGCTTCGCGAGCGGATTCCCGCGATAGCTCGCCGTGCGCAACACGACGGTGGACCAGAATGAGGTCATCAGCGCCTTGTGGTGGTTCCAGTCCTCCACG
Organism: Rhodanobacteraceae bacterium; assembly: GCA_036380855.1. Classification (GTDB taxonomy): domain Bacteria; phylum Pseudomonadota; class Gammaproteobacteria; order Xanthomonadales; family Rhodanobacteraceae; genus 66-474. The sequence goes on along the minus strand of DASVDY010000279.1, from coordinate 7,382 downwards.
ACCGGGTTGAACACCGGCCCGAGCATCGGATCGGCGCTGACCTTGTCGTAGAAGCGGTCCACCAACCGGGCGAGATGCGCTTCGTCGAGTCCTGCGGGAATGGCTGCGTGCATGGGCGAAAAATGGACAGTGGCGCAGGCTGAAGTCTCGCCGGCGCGCGCGCCAGCGGCCATGACTTCGATCAAGCGCAAAGAAAAACCCGCGGGGGCCGCGGGTTTTTCCGGAGTGGATCCCGGCTCGTCGCACGTCCTCGTGCCGTCCGGGTTGCGCACAGCCTGTACTCAGCGCGCGTTCGCGAACGCCTCGGTCATGTCGAGCATGCGGTTGGAGAAGCCCCACTCGTTGTCGTACCAGCCCAGCACCTTCACCAGCGTGCCGCCCATCACGCGCGTTTGCGTCGCATCGTAGGTGCACGAGGCCGGGTTGTGGTTGAAGTCCACCGAGACCAGCGGCAGCGTGTTCACCGCCATCACGCCCTTCATGCGGCCGTTCGCGGCCTCGTTGATGGCCGCATCGATTTCTTCCCGGGTCGTCGGGCGCTGCGCGACGAAGGTCAGGTCGGTGGCCGACACGTTGATGGTCGGGACGCGCATCGAGAAGCCGTCCAGCTTGCCGTTCAGTTCCGGCAGCACCAGGCCCACCGCGACCGCCGCCCCGGTCTTGGTCGGGATCTGCGACATCGTGGCGCTGCGCGCGCGGCGCAGGTCCTTGTGGTAGACGTCGGTCAGCACCTGGTCGTTGGTGTAGGCGTGGATCGTGGTCATCAGGCCGTGCACGATGCCGATCTTCTCGTGCAGCACCTTGGCCAGCGGTGCCAGGCAGTTGGTGGTGCAGGAAGCGTTGGAGATGATCTGGTCGCCGGCCTTGATCTTGTCGTGGTTGACGCCGTAGACGAAGGTACCGTCCACGTCCGTGCCCGGCGCGGAAATGATCACCTTCTTCGCGCCTGCTGCGAGGTGCGCGGAAGCCTTGGCCTTGCTGGTGAACAGGCCGGTGGATTCGATCACGATGTCAATGCCGAGGTCCTTCCACGGCAGCTTCGAGGGATCGCGTTCGGCGCAGACCTTGATGTGGTCGCCGTTGATCACGAGGTCGCCGCCCTCGACTTTCACCTCGAACGGGAACTTGCCGTGCGCGGTGTCGTAACGCGTCAGGTGCGCATTGGTTTCCGCATCGCCCAGATCGTTGATGGCGACGATGCGGATCGAACCGGTGCGGCCGGATTCGTACAGCGCGCGCAGGATGTTGCGGCCGATGCGACCGTAACCGTTGATGGCGACCTTGATGGCCATGTGGGGCTTCCTCGAGCGTGGGTGCGGGAAACGCGTCATTTTACCGGCAATGCGCGAGGGTTTCAGCGGCACCGGCGTTTTCCGCTCCCCGGCGGTTCGCGCCGGGGGAGCCGATCCGGCCGAAGGGGCATAATGCGCCAGTGCCGGAGTATGGACATGAATCCCGAAGTCACGCCGTTCTTCCACGCGCCGACCTCCACCTGGTCGTACGTGGTGCGCGATCCGGACAGCCCTGCCGCCGCGATCGTCGACCCGGTGCTGGATTTCGACGCCTCCAGCGGCCGCGTCTGGACGGAAAGTGCGGGCAAGCTGCTCGATCACCTGCGCGAGCACGCACTGGAGCCGAAGTGGATACTGGAAACCCACGTGCACGCCGACCACCTCACCGCGGCGGCGTGGCTGAAGCGCCACACCGGGGCGCAGGTCGCCATTGGATCGCGCGTGGTCGAAGTGCAACGTACCTTCAAGTCGCTGCTGCATCTGGGGGACGACTGGGTCGCCGACGGCTCGCAGTTCGACGTGCTGCTGGCCGATGGCGACACGCTGCCGCTCGGGGCGCTGCAGGTCGAGGCGATCGCCACGCCCGGCCACACGCCTGATGGCGTGAGCTATCGCATCGGCGATGCCGTGTTCGTCGGCGACACCCTGTTCGCGCCCGCGCTCGGCAGCGCGCGCTGCGATTTCCCCGGTGGCGACGCCGCCACGCTGTACGCATCCGTGCAGCGGCTTTACGCCTTGCCCGGCGACACGCGCATGTTCCTCTGCCACGACTATCCTCAAGCGGGCGAGGCGGCACGTTCGCAAACCTCGATCGCCGAGCAGATGCGGGCCAACAAGCACATCGCGCGCGGGACGAGCGAAGAGCAGTTCGTGGCGATGCGGCGTGCGCGCGATGCCACGCTGTCGGTCCCGAAACTGCTGTGGCCGGCGTTGCAGGTGAACATCCGCGCGGGGCACTTGCCGACGGCAGAAGACAACGGGCGCAGTTACCTGAAGCTGCCGCTGGATGCGGGCGGGTTTTGATCTTGAAAGTCCCCCCTCACCCGCCAAGCGCTTCGCGCTTGTCTCCCTCTTCCCCGGGGGGAGAGGGTTGGGGTGAGGGGGCTCGCGATCCCATTTCGCGGCCGGTGTTCCTGCGCATCTTCCAGTCCTTCTGGATCGCGCTGCTGCTCGCGACCGCCACCCCGGCCCTCGCCTGGGGCCCGCTCGGCCATCGCATCGTGGCGCGGCTGGCGGAGGCTCAACTTACCCCGCAGGCGCGCGCGCAAGTCGCGCGATTGCTGCAGGAGCAGGGCGCGCGCCATCTGTCCGACGTGGCGATGTGGGCCGACGATTTGCGCGACAGCGATCCCGCGCGGTTCAGGCGTACCTCGCGCCAGCATTTCGTCAATTTCCATTCGCGCGATTGCATCTACGATCCGCCGCGCGATTGCCCGGATGGCCGCTGCGTGGTCGCGGCGATTACCCGGTACGCAACGATCCTCGGCGATCGCTCGCGCACCGATGCCGAACGCGCGCAGGCGCTGGAGTTCGTCGTGCACTTCGTGGCCGACGTGCACCAGCCGCTGCATGCCAGCTCCGGCGACGACTTCGGCGGCAACGACTACCAGGTGCGCTGGCACGATCGCGGCACCAACCTGCATCGCGTCTGGGATTCGCTGATGCTGGACGATGCGCACCTGTCCGCCGCGCGTTACGCGCAGGTCCTGGCGAACGACGGCATCCCCGCAAACAGCGGCGGCACGCCCGTGCAGTGGGCCGAGGAGTCCTGTCGCATCGCGCGCGATGCGTACCCATCCACGCGCACCATCACGCAAGCCTATGTCGCGCGCGAACGGCCGGTCGCGGAGCTGCGCCTTCGCCAGGCCGGCGCACGGCTGGCGGCGTTGCTCGACCGCGAATTCGCGAGGTGAGGCGCCCCCAATCCCGCGTGTTGCGGGCGCACTTGCAGCGTCCGCGCGTGCCCGCCATGATCGGCCGGCCGCAGGGGTGCGGTATCACGGGAGGGCAAGTCATGGCAAACGGAGCTGGACTTGGTGCACTGATGGGCATGGGCCTCACCTTCATGCTCGTCGCGATCGTGGTGGGCCTCATCGTTGCCACCTTGATCCTGATGCTGGCCACGCGCATGGTCGAAAAGTTCACGCCGTCGTTCGGCAAGGCGCTGGTCACGCAAATCGTCGGCGGTATCGCCGGATTCATCGTGAGCCTGGTGATCGGGCTCGTGCTGCGGGGCTCCATGGCCGGCGGCCTGGTCATCGCTGTCGTCAACTTCTTCGTGTGCGCGTGGATCATCCAGCAGTTGATCACGAGGCCGGGCGGCGCGGTGGCCGACGGCGGCGCGATGGCAATGACCGCGGGCGGCAAGATGAGCTACGGCCGCGCCTGTCTGATCGCGCTGATCGAGTACGTGGTCTACATCGTGATCGGCATCATTTCGCTGCTGGCGCTGGGAGGCACGATGCTGGCCGCGCTGCACCATTGATCCGAATTGAAATCGCACAAGGGGCGCCGGCTGCAACGCCGGCGCTTTTTTTCGATCAGTACGGGATGCCGGCGCGGCGCATCAGCTTGCCGGTGAGCCAGGCCGGGCCGATCAGCAGGTAGGCGAGGTCGGTGAAAAACGAAGGCCGCCTGCCTTCGATGAGGTGGCCGACGAACTGGCCGATCCACGCGATCACGAACAGGCCGATCGCCAGCCACAGCAGGTGCTGCGGCCCGAGCGCGCGCAGCGCGCCTTCGGCGATCAATCCGCAGAGGATGAACACCGCCGCCATCGCCAGCCCCAGGCTGCGCGACAGCCGGTAATAGAACAGGAACGCGAAGAACATCGCGACGAAGGCCCAGAAGCCCGCGCGGCCGATCGCCGGCGGCACCGGAACCAGCCACAGCAGCGCGACCACGCACCACAGGATCACCGGCACGCACAGCCAGTGGATCGCGCGGTTGGTGGGATTCGCGTGATCCGAACTGTAACTGCCGAACCAGTCGTGGACGGTGCGCATGGGGCGATCTTACAACCAGCGGTCGGTAGCCCGGATGCAGCGAAGCGGAGTCCGGGACAGGCTATGGGGCACTCCCGGATTCCGCCGCTGCGCAGCTCCATCCGGGCTACAACCGGGCATTGCGGGCATCAACCCAGCGTGATTCCCGCGAGCTTCTTCAAGGCCTCGGCGTACTTTGCCGCGGTGCCGTCAATCACCGATTGCGGCAGTTTCGGGCCGGGCGCGCGCTTGTTCCAGTCCAGGGTTTCCAGGTAATCGCGCACGAACTGCTTGTCGTAGCTCGGCGGGCTGATACCGACCCGGTACTGGTCCGCCGGCCAGAAGCGCGAGGAGTCGGGGGTGAGCATTTCGTCCATCACGTACAGCTTGCCTTCGGCGTCGGTGCCGAATTCGAACTTGGTATCGGCAATGATGATGCCGCGCTCGGCGGCGTAGCTCGCGGCGAAGGTGTAGATGGCGAGCGTGGCCGCGCGCACCTGTTCGGCCAGGTCCGCGCCGATGGTCTGCACCACCGCGTCGAAGCCGATGTTCTCGTCGTGCGATCCGGAGGGTGCCTTGGTGGAAGGCGTGAAGATCGGTTCCGGCAGTCGTTCCGCCTGGCGCAGGCCGCCCGGCAGCTTGATGCCGCACAGCGAGCCGCTGGCCTGGTAGTCCTTCCAGCCCGAGCCGATCAAATAACCACGCGCGATCGCCTCGATCGGCACGGCTTTCAGGCGCTTCGCCACCACCGCGCGGCGCGCGTACAGCGCCACGTCCGTGCCCGCCGGCAGCACGTCCGCGACGGGCACGCCGGTCAGGTGGTTCGGAACGAGGTGCGCGGTCCTGCCGAACCAGAAGTTGGAGATCTGGGTGAGCATTTCGCCCTTGCCGGGGATCGGATCGGGCAGCACCACGTCGAACGCGGACAGGCGGTCGGTCGCGACGATCAGCAGGCGCTCATTCGGCAGCGCGTAGACGTCGCGCACCTTGCCGCGATGCAGGAATTCGAGGCCGGGCAGGTTCGATGCGTGCAGGACGGTGGGCATGGGGGTGCCTCGGACGGAAAGCGCAATTGTAACGGTCTGCGTGAAGCTTCGAAGTCAACCGGGAATTCCGGACAGCTCGGCTGGTAAACTGTCGTGCCTTGCCATCCGACCGGCCCCGAATGCGCAACGACCCGCTCCTAGCACCTGCCCTTGCGACGCCCGCACTTGCCGCGGCGCCGCGCGCGCGCAGCCAATCCAGGTTGCGGCCACTGGCGCACCGGCATATGCGATGGCCATGCGCGCCGGCGCGGGCGGACCATTGACGTGCGCGGCCTGCACTACATCGGCAAGCTGGCCGGGCTCCTGATCGGCCTGTTCGTCTTCAGGAGTTTCGGGGCAGCGATCATTGGCCTCGTCATCGGCCATCTGGTGGACCTCGCGATGCTGCGCACCTTCGCGCGTGGCGGCGAACCGCTCGGCTTCGTCGAGCCGCTGTTCTCGCTGCTTGGCGCGATCTGCAAGACCGACGGCCGCGTGTCGGAAGCCGAGATCGCAGTCAGCGAGCGGCTGATGACGCGGCTGAACCTGGATGCGCTGTGGCGCCGCCGCGCCATTGACGCCTTCAACAAGGGCAAAGCCCCCGGGTTCGATTCCAGCCTCGCGATCGGCGACCTTCGTACCTGGTGCGCGCTGCGCCGCAGCTACGTGATGCCGCTGCTGGACATGGTGGCCGACACCGCGCTGGCCGACGGCCCGCCTTCGCCGGAGAAGATGAAGCTGCTGCGGCGGCTGGCGTGGTCCCTGCACGTGAGCGAGCTGCAGTTGATGGCGCTGCTGGCGATGAAGGGATTCGTGTGGAACGCGCCGGGTGCCGGTGCGGGCGCGGGCGCCTACGCGCACGCGGGCAACGGCCGCGGGTCGCCGCCGCCGCCCTCGCGCGGAGGTCCCGACCCGTATGCGGTGCTGGGCGTGCCGCACGATGCCGACGAGCGCACCGTCAAGCGTGCCTATCGCAAGCTGATCAGCGAACACCATCCGGACCGCCTGGGCAGCCTGCCGGAAGACATGCGCAAGCGCGCCGAGCAGCGCGCCAGCGAAATCAATGCGGCGTGGGAACGGATAAGGTCGGATCGGGGATTCAAATAGCGGGGGATTAGAGGTGAGTAGCGAGCACGCAAGAAATCACTGTCCTTCGAATCGGGCGGAGGGCGAGATGTGCGCCCTCACTACTCGCCCCTCGCCTCTCGTTGGAGTCGCGCGATGAGCAAACAATCCTGCACCATCTGCCCCTCCATCCTCTCCGCCGATTTCGCAAAATTGGGGGAGGAAGTGGATGCCGTGCTCGCGGCCGGCGCGGACTGGATCCACTTCGACGTGATGGACAACCACTACGTGCCGAACCTCACCATCGGCCCGATGGTGTGCAAGGCGCTGCGCAGGCACGGCGTCAAGGCGCCGATAGACGTGCACCTGATGGTGAAACCGGTGGACCGGATCGTGCCGGATTTCGCCGAGGCCGGCGCCAACCTGATCAGCTTCCATCCGGAAGCGACCGAACACGTGGACCGCACGCTGCAATTGATCCGCTCCCATGGTTGCCGCGCAGGCCTCGTCTTCAATCCGGCCACGTCGCTGGACTGGCTGGATTACGTGCTCGACAAGCTCGACCACGTGCTGATCATGTCGGTGAACCCCGGCTTCGGCGGCCAGAGCTTCATTCCTTCCGCGCTGGAAAAGCTGCGCCGCGCGCGGAAAATCATCGACGGGAGCGGCCGCGATATCCGCCTGCAGGTGGACGGCGGCGTGAAGGTGGACAACATCGGCGAGATCGCGCGCGCCGGCGCCGACACGTTCGTCGCCGGCTCGGCCATCTTCGGCGAAAAGGATTACGCCGCGGTCATCGCGGCGATGCGGAAGGAAGTCGGCCAGGCATGAAGTAGCGTGCACGTCGCGCACGCCGATAAGTCAGGTCGGACGGAGCGGGGAGCGCACGCTACGCTGGCCAAGCGGTTGTCGAAGTCGTGCTGCGGCTTGACGAATCGCTGATCGGAGCCGCGCCAAGGTTTGTGAGACCCTTGTCGAAGCCGTGCTTCTCTTGAGGAGTGCGGCCTGGACGCTCG
>DASVDY010000278.1:0-10486 GCA_036380855.1 Rhodanobacteraceae bacterium | reverse complement strand
GCCTGGGTCAGGTCGGCCCATTCCTTGGTGACGGCCGCCAATGGCGCGATGAATTCCTTCAGCAAGTCGTTGCCCGCGTGTTGCGCGCAGAACGCGGCGATCTCTTCCAGGAACAGCTTCAGGCCGGCGCCCTGCTGCTGCATGACCTTGCGGCCCAGCAGGTCGAGCGCCTGGATCTGGGTGGTGCCCTCGTAGATGGTGGTGATGCGCGCATCGCGCACGTACTGCTCCATGCCGTGCTCGGCGATGTAGCCATGGCCGCCGTAGATCTGCAGGGCGAGGTTGGTGCACTCGATCGCGTTCTCGGTCAGCAGCGCCTTGACGATGGGCGTGAGGAACGAAACCAGCGCTTCGGCGTGCTGGCGTTCGGCCTCGTCGGCCGCACGGTGCTGGATGTCCACGAGCGTCGCCGCGTACAGGCCGAGCGCGCGGCCGCCCTCGATCAGCGCTTTCTGCGTCAGCAGCATGCGGCGCACGTCGCCGTGCACGATCAGCGGATCGGCGGGCTTGTCGGGAAACTTCGCGCCGGACAGCGCGCGCATCTGCAGGCGTTCGCGCGCATAGGACAGCGCGTTCTGGTACGCGCGTTCGGAAAGCGCCAGTCCCTGCAGCCCCACCGCCAGCCGCGCGGTGTTCATCATCACGAACATCGCGTTCAGGCCGCGGTTGGGCTCGCCGATCAAATAACCCTGCGCGCCATCGAAGTTCATCACGCAGGTGGCCGAGCCCTTCAGCCCCATCTTGTGTTCGATCGCGCCGCAACGCACGGCATTGCGTTCGCCGACCTTGCCGTCGCGGCCCACCTTGAACTTCGGCACGATGAACAGGGAGATGCCCTTCACGCCGGCGGGGGCGTCGGGCAGGCGCGCGAGCACCAGGTGCACGATGTTGTCGGTGAAATCGTGTTCGCCGGCGGTGATGAAAATCTTCGTGCCGCTGATCGAATACGAGCCGTCGGCATTCGGCTCGGCGCGCGTTTTCAAAAGACCCAGGTCGGAGCCGCAGTGCGGTTCGGTCAGGCACATCGTGCCGGTCCACGTCCCCGCCGCGATCGGTTTCAGGAAGACTTCGCGCTGCCAGTCTTCGCCGATGACCCGCAGCGCCTCGATCGCGCCATGCGAAAGCAATGGATAGGTGCCCCAGGCGAGATTGGCCGAGTCAATGAATTCCTTCACCGGCGCCCCGATGGTTTCGGGCAGCCCCTGGCCGCCGAAGGCTTCCGGTGCGGTCAGGCCGGCCCAGCCGCCCTCGACGAACTGCTCGTAGGCGCGCCTGAAACCATCGGGCGTGGTGACGCTCGCATCGGTCTTGTCGAACGTGCAGCCCTGCTGGTCGCCGGGCTGGTTCAAGGGTGCGAGCACGCTCTGCGAAAACTTCGCGGCCTCCTCCAGTACGGCATCCACCAGTTCGCGGCTGAGCGCTTCGCATCCCGGGAGCCTTGCGAACAGCTTTTCGACTTCGAGCACGTCGTAGAGCGCGAAGCGGACGTCGGCGAGCGGAGCGGTGTAGTGGGTGGTCATGATGATCCGGAGGGTTGGTTGAAAATCCCTCTCCCGTCGGAGAAGGCTGCCATCCATGGCCAGGAGCTCCGCGGTGGCGCGAAGCGCCGGGTGAGGGTTCGGTTCTTCGCCAGCCGTTGCGCACGATCCGCACCCTCACCCCAACCCCTCTCCCGGTGGGAGAGGGGCTTTAACGCCAGGTATTCGCGATCCCCGGCACCGGCGAAATGTAGCCCTTGCCATCCAGGTCGAAGGACCGCGCACTTCCGCTCTCGCCCTTGCCGGCCGACAGGCTGCCTTTCAGCTCGTAGGCGATGGCATTGCCCTTGGCGTCGGCCAGTGCCGAGCGCGCTTGCGCCTCGGGCGTGAGGGTGGCGGTGGCGACGTCGGCGGTCATGGCCGGAATGTCCAGATCCGGCGACACGCTGACGTGCCCCGCGCGTTTGCCGTCAAGGTCGAGATCCGCATCCACCGCGTACACGTGCATGCCGGTGTCGTAGCTGTAGTTCTCGATCCGGAGGGTGAGCTGCCATGCCCCGTTCGGCAGCACCTGCAACTGCTGGATGCTGGCGGCCGGCGGTTGCAGCTTGGTGCCGGGGCCGCAGGCGGAGAGCAGCAAAAGTGCGAGCAAGACAAAAGGCCAGCGCAGCATTGCGATCTTCATCGTGGTCACCTTGCATTCCATCCCTCGGTTCGGATCCCGGCCAGCACCCGGCCGGGATGACGAGCAAGCGTGCCCGTCACTTTACCGCGATGCGGTGCTCGCGCGCGCGTTTGAAACGCCCTGGCCTTCCGCGAATTCCGCCGTGGTCAGGACGGCGCGCAGGCGCCCGTCGTCCAGCAGCGCCACCGCATCGGCCAGTGCGAGCACCTCGTCGGCCTGGTGGCTCACCAGGATGGTCGTCAATGCGAGTTCGCGTTTCAATCCGCGCAGGTGTTCCAGCACCTCCGCGCGTGCCTCGCGATGCAGGTTCGACAAGGGTTCGTCCAGCAGCAGCGCCGCGGGTTCGCTGAGCAGCGCGCGGCCGATCGCCACCCGTCTCGCCTGGCCCCCGGAGAGCTCGCCCGGTTTGCGCCTGAGCAATCCTTCCAGCCCGAGCAGTTGCACGGCCGCGTCGAGGCGCGCCGCCCCGCGCGATCGCGGCGCGCCGTAGCCGAGGTTGTCGCGCACCGAAAGATGCGGGAACAGCCGCACGTCCTGGAACACCATCCCGAGATGCCGCTGCGCGACCGGCACGTTCGCGCCGGCGCGCGAATCGAACAGCACGCGGTCGTCCAGCACGATGCGGCCGCGCGCAGGCCTCAGCAATCCGGCGATCGCGAGCAGGGTGGAGGTCTTGCCGCACCCGGAGTCGCCGAACAGCGCGAGCGCGCGCGCTTGCGACTGCAACGCAAGCTGCAGCGAGAACTCGCCGCGCGCCAGGGCGAAGTCGAGCTCGATCATGCGTCCTGCCCTGCCGTCCGCGGTCCCCGTCGCAACAGCAACGCCGCGCCGAGCGTCGCGACGAGCGCCACGCCCAGCGCCACCCAGGTCAGCCGCAACGCACCGCTCTCGCCGCCCGGGGTCTCCAGCAATTCATAGAGTGCGATCGGCAGCGTTCGGGTTTGTCCGGGGATCGAGGAGACGAAGGTGATGGTCGCGCCGAACTCGCCGAAGGCGCGCGCAAAAGCAAGCGCGAGTCCCGCGACGAGACCGCGCACCGACAAGGGCAGGGTGATGCCGAAGAAGATCCGCCAGGAGCCCGCGCCCAATGTGGCGGCGGCCTGCTCCAGCTTGCGGTCCACCGCTTCGAACGCGCCTCGCAGCGCCACGACAAGCAGCGGAAACGCCATCACGCCGGCGGCAAGCGCAGCGCCCGTCCAGCGGAACGCGATCGAGAGGTGCAGCGCGTCCAGCACGCGACCGATTGCGCCCTGGTGGCCGAACAGCGCCAGCAGCGCGTAACCGGTCACCACCGGCGGCAAGATCAGCGGCAGCAGCAGGACCGCTTCGAACACAGGCTTGCCGAAGAACTGTTTGCGCGCCAGCAGCCAGGCGCACGCGACCGCCGGCGGCAAGGTGCAGACTACCGCGACGGAGGCAACTTTCAGGCTGAGCGCGAGTGCCTGCGCTTCGTCTGGAGAGAGGAAACTCATGCGGTTCCGGGTAGCCGTTCGCGCTGAGCGTAGCTCGCGCAGCGGGCGGAGTCGAAGCGCAGGACGTCAATCCCTCGGCAGATCGAAGCCGTAGTGCTCGAACACCGCTTTCGCGGCGGGCGTCTGCAGCGCCTTCAGCAGTTCGCGGCTGGCTGCGTCGTCATGCCCGCGCACGATTGCGACCGGATACACGATCGGCGCATGGCTCGAAGCCGGAAACGTGGCGACGATCCGCACGCGCGGTTCGGAGACGGCATCGGAGCGATAGACGATCCCGAGCGGGCATTCGCCCATGACCACCAGTTCCAGCGCCGCGCGCACGTCGCGGCTCATCGCGAGCTGCGGTTGCGCCGCGCTCCACCATCCGAGCGCATGCAGGGCTTCGCTCGCGTAACGGCCGGCCGGCACCGCTTTCGGCAAGGCAATGGCGAGGCGGCCGCCGCCGAGCGCGCGCGACAGCGATGCCGGGTCGTGCAGGTCAATCGTGACGGCAGACGATTTCGGCGCAACCAGCACCAGCGCGTTGCCGAGCAGGTCGGCACGCGTGCCCGGTGCGAGCGTGCCGTGCGCGGCGGCGTCATCCATCCAGGCTTCGTCGGCGGAGATGAAAATGTCCGCCGGCGCGCCTTGTTCGACCTGTCGCGCCAGCGCGGAAGACGCCGCATAGACCCGCCGCGGCGCGGGCGTGCCGAGCGCGCCGCGTGCGGTGAGGTCGTCCAGCGCGGGTTTCAGGCTGGCGGCGGCGAAGATCGCGGGCGGAGCGGCGAAACCGGCCACGGGCCACGTCGCGCACAGCAGCAGGACCAGCAGCGCGTACGCGCGGCGCTTTTCAACGGCCATAGGTGGCCGTCAGCGTCGCCGTCGCGAGCGCGTGCTTGCGGATCGCCTTGATCACGCTGTCGGCCTTGGCGGAGGCACTGACCGGCAGCACCGCCACATCCAGCGCGTACGCAGTGAAGATGTAACGGTGCGGCTTGCCGGCCGGCGGGCAGGGGCCGGAGTAACCGGTATTGCCGAAGCCGTTCTCCAGTTGCACGGTATCGCCCGGCGCGTTGCCACTGTGCGGCGTGCCGGCGCCGGGATTCAGCCCGTGCGCACCGGCGCCGATGTCGAACGCGATCCAGTGCCAGAAGCCGCCGCCCGGAGCATCCGGGTCGAACACGCTCACGGCGAAGCTCTTGGTGCCGGCCGGCACGCCGTGCCACTCCAGTTGCGGCGAGACGTTGCCGCCGCCGCATTGCGTGTAGACCTGCTGCAGCGGCACCGTGCCGTTGGGCTTGATCACCGGGCTGGTCAGCGTGAACGCGGCGGCGGCCGTGGCCATGCCCGGGAGCATCGCCAGCGCGAAGAGGAGCGGACGGTTCATTTCGAGCTCCGTTTGCGCGGCATGTGTTTCTTCATGTATTCGCTCAACGCCACGGCATTGTTGTAGCGCGCCTCGTGCGAGCCGAACAGCAGCGTCGCCGTGCCGTGCTCGCGCAGGATCTCCTGCAGGCTTTTCACCGCTTCCGGATTGGCGTCCAGCTCCTTCGCGTAACGTTCGCGGAACCCGGTCCATTTTTCCGGTTCGTGATCGAACCATTTGCGCAGCGCATCGCTGGGCGCGATGTCCTTCAGCCAGGCATCCAGGTGCAGCTTGTCCTTCGACTGGCCGCGCGGCCACAGCCGGTCCACCAGCACGCGCGCTCCGTCCTCTTCCGACGGCGCCTCGGTGACACGCTTGAATCGCAGTTGCATGGCGCACTCCTTGTGCTTTCGCCAACGCAAAGGGCATTATGTGCGTTTTTGCGCATCCCTGCGCGTCAAACCGGCCATCCACGGCTGCACAGGTGTTCGGCGGTCAGCCCTGATCGCTGAAAGTCAAAATGCGGCCATGGGGTTGATCGCCATGGACCGCATACCCCATCAAGAAAGCCAGACATGACACGCAAACTTGTTGTCCGCCGCTCGCCCATCCACGGCAACGGCGTCTACGCCGCCACCGACCTTCCCGCCGACACCACGCTGATCCAGTACAAGGGCCGCCTGATCACGCATGCGCAGGCCGATCGCGACTACGGCGACGGCGCCGATTCCGGCCACACCTTCCTGTTCACGCTCAATGACAAGTACATCATTGATGCGAACGTGGACGGCAATTCCGCCCGCTGGATCAACCACAGTTGCGCGCCCAACTGCCGCGCCTACATCGAAGAGGTGGATGGCGGCAGACAGGACCGGGTGATGATCGAAACGCTGCGCAGGATCCGCAAGGGCGAGGAACTCACCTACGACTACGGCATCACCCTGGACGTGCCGCACACGGCGAAGATGAAGAAGATCTGGGTCTGCCGCTGTGGCGCGAAGGGCTGCATCGGCACGATGCTGAAACCGAAGCGGTAGGAGCCTGCCCACGGGCGACCAAGCTTTTTTGTCGCGGATTGACGCGGATGAATGCGGATGAACGCGGATCAGGCCGAAGCACATCGGCTTCTTGGGCTCCGTCCGCCTTTATCCGTGTTGATCCGTGTCTGAACGCTTTTCATCCGGTCGCAAGCAAGCTCGCTCCTACGGAACCCACACGCCGCGCTAACGCCACGCCGCGCATCATCCTGCGCTCTGCACGCAGGAGCCGGTCATGAGCAAGCAGTCGCTGAAAGGTCGCAAGGTCGCCATTCTCGCCACCAACGGTTTCGAGCAGTCGGAGCTGCAGAAACCCAAGCAATTGCTGGAGGAAGCCGGGGCCGCGACGGTGGTGATCGCGCCGGGCGACAAGGCATCCATCAAGGGCTGGAACCACACCGACTGGGGGCAGGAGGTCAGGGTGGACCTGCCGCTCTCGAAGGCGCACGCGGGCGATTACGATGCGCTGGTATTGCCGGGTGGCGTGATCAACCCGGACAAGCTGCGCCTGCACGAAGAGGCGATCGAGTTCATCCGCGACTTCGGCGATACCGGCCGCCCGCTGGCGGCGATCTGCCACGGGCCGTGGACGTTGATCAACGCCGGCCTGGTGGACGGCAGGCAGGTCACCTCATGGCCATCGTTGCGCGCGGACCTCGAAAACGCGGGCGCGCAGTGGGAAGACAACCCGGTGGTCGAGGACGGCAACCTGATCACCAGCCGCAAACCCGACGACATCCCGGTGTTCGTCAACGCGCTGATCCATGCGCTCGAGCATCGCGCGCAGCAGGCGGCCTGACCGGCCCCTCCCCACCGATCAGGCAGTCGGCCACAACCACATGAAGGTGGCGCCGGTGATCACGGCGTAGATCACCCCGTCAACGATGTACTTGAAAGCGGCTTTCCATGGGAAGCCGCGCCAGATTCCGTCGGTGAAACAGCCAAAGGCATGGCCCAGCAGGGCGGACAGCGCGACGACGTGGAACACCAGGTGACGATCGGCGCCGGGCGCGATGGCGGACGCGGCTATCGCCGCGCAGACCAGTGAGACCAGCAGGCAGAACACGAACCATTGCAGCAGCAACGCGCCCATGTTCATCGTGCCGGCGCGACGCAGGTACACGATGCCGACCGGTCCCTGCTTGAACTTCTCCTGCATGGCCGGATCCTTCATCGCCTCCGCCGTGCACCATGGCAGCGCGTACTGACCCGGTGCTTGCGGACTGCCGTTGCGGATCGCCGCACGGACTTCATCCTCGTTGGAAAACCCGCGATAGTCCGGGGCGTGCCAGAACTTCAGCAGCATGTTGATCAGGGCGCTCGCGACGAACACGAACACGGCAGATACGACAATCGGCAACCACAGCGAGGCAAGCATGACGTCTTCTCCTCAAGAACTGCGACGAGTCCGCCAAATATCGGAACAGATCGAAAGCGCAGCGGCTTTCAACTTTTCCGATCAGTCTTCTTCCACCCTCGGCTTGTACGCCTCCGCCAGCTGCTTCTGCACTTGCGCGGGCACGGGATCGTAATGCGACAGTTCGATCGCGTAGCGGCCGCGGCCGCCGGTGATCGCGCGCAGTTCGGTCTGGTAATCCACCACTTCCGCCAGCGGCACCTGCGCCTTGATCACCAGTTCGCCGCCGCGCAATGAATCGGTTCCGTTGATGCGCGCGCGCTTGGATGCGAGCCCGCCGGTCACGTCGCCCATGTACTGCTCGGGCACGTTGACGTCGAGGTTGACGATCGGCTCCAGCACGATCGGCTTCGCCTTCGACACCGCGTCCAGGAACGCCTTCTTGCCGGCCGACACGAACGCGACCTCCTTGGAATCCACAGGGTGGTATTTGCCGTCGTAGACGACCACGCGCACGTCCTGCATCGGGTAGCCCGCGATCGCGCCGTGCTCGAGCACCTGGCGCACGCCTTTCTCGATCGCGGGGATGAACTGGTTGGGGATCACGCCGCCCTTCGAGTCGTCGCGGAATTCGAAGCCACCGCCGCGCGGCAGCGGTTCCACGCGCAGGAACACCTCGCCGAACTGGCCGGCGCCGCCGGTCTGCTTCTTGTGGCGATGATGGCCCTCGGCCTTGCCGCCGACGGTTTCGCGATAGGCAATGCGCGGCGGGCGCGTGGTCACTTCCACGCCGTAGCGCTCCTTCATGCGCTCGAGCGTGAGCTTCAGGTGCAGGTCGGACAGCCCGCGCACCACGCTCTCGTTCAATTCCTTGTTGTGCTCCACGCGCAGGCAGGGGTCTTCCTCCGACAGTTTGTGCAGGGCGGTGGCGAGCTTCTGCTCCTGGCCCTTGTGCGCCGGTTCCACCGCCAGCCCGAACATCGGCTGCGGAAAATCCAGCGGCTTCAGGTGGATCTGGTCCTCGTCGTGCGAATCGTGCAGCACGGCGTCGAAATGGATCTCTTCGACCTTGGCCACGCCGGCGATGTCGCCGGGCACGGCGTGGTCCATCTCGATGTGGTCCTTGCCCTGCAATTTGAACAGGTGTCCGACCTTGAACGGCTTCTTGCCGTCGTCAATGAACAACTGCGTGTCGCGCCGGACCGTGCCCTGCCAGACCCGGAACACGGCGAGCTTGCCGACGAACGGATCATTGATGATCTTGAACACGTCGGCGATCACGTGCGCGTTCGGGTCCGGCTTCGCCTCGATCGGCTGCGCCTTTTCGCCCACGCCCTTCACGAACGGCGGCGGATTGCCCTCGGCGGGATTGGGCAGCAGGCGCTGCGCGATGCCGAGAAGTTCCTTCACGCCCACGCCGGTGCGCGCGGAGGTGAAGCAGATCGGCACCAGGTGGCCTTCGCGCAGGCATTGCTCGAACGCCTCGTGCAGTTCCTGCGGCGACAGCGCGGCTTCGCCGTCTTCCAGATAGCGACCCATCACGCGCTCGTTGACCTCGACCACCTGGTCAATGATGCGCTGGTGTGCCTCCGCCACCGCGCCGAGATCGCTTTCGCCATCCGGTTCGAAGAAGCAGTCCACCACCTTGCTGCCGTTTCCGGCCGGAAGGTTCACCGGCAGGCACTCGTGGCCGAATTCCCCGCGCAGTTCCTCGACGAGCGTGGCGAGATCCGCGCCTTCTGCGTCCATCCTGTTGACCACCAGCATGCGCGCGAGGCCGCGCTGCCTGGCGTAGTGCATCAGCCGGCGCGTGCCATGCTCGATGCCGTTGGCGGCGTTCACCACCACCGCCACGGTTTCCACCGCGCCGAGTGCGGAAAGCGTTTCCCCGCGGAATTCCGCGTAGCCGGCGGTATCAATCAGGTTGATGTGGCACTCGCCTATGTCGATCGAGGCGATCGCGGTGTGGATGGAATGCTTGCGCTCCTTTTCCTGGTCCTCGAAGTCGGAGACCGTGGTGCCGCGCTCGATGTTGCCTGCCGTCTGGATCGTGCCGCCGGCATGCAGCAGGGCTTCGAAGAGGGTGGTTTTGCCGGCGCCCGCGTGGCCGGCGAGAGCCACGTTGCGGATGTTTTCGGTGGACCAGGCCATAACCGTCCCTCCGTAAGATGCGCAGGCAGTCCAGCGACCTTGCTCCCAAGCAGCCGGGGCGTCAAGCCGACGCGGCCCATCCGGAACTCGCCGGTTCCAATGCGGTCTTAACGCCGCGCGCCTAAACTGCGGCGGCGCCTTGCTTCGCGCGCATCCAACGAGCCCATGCCCGCGCTTCCCGAACGCGACCTGCCAGCGGAACCCCACGTCTGGACGCCCGCCCCCGGGCGCGATCCGGACGCGCCGTTCGACCGCTTCGGTCATGCGTTGCTGCGCGAAATCCGCGACCGCCCGCCGCCGCGCGACCGCCTGCGACTCGGGCTTGCGCTGTTCTTCGCCGTCGCCTTCCAGGTCGTGCTGATCGTGTTGCTGCGGCTGGAAATGCGTCCGCAGCACGAGCCGGCTTCGGGCGAGCGCGAGAACGCGATCCAGGTGACCTTCTTCGTGCCGCCTTCGCCTCCGGCTGCCGCACCGGCCGCGCCGCAGATCGCGCCGCCGCCGCCGCTCGCCGCGCCGCGCCTTCGCCACATCGAGCCGCATCGCCCGCACGCGATGACCGCCACCATCGGCCCGCCGCCGCCGGCGCTGCACGTCTACGGAAAAAGCGGCCAGGTGCTGCTGCCGCCGCCGTCGAGCGTGGCAGTCGCGCCCGATTACAAGGCGCCGCAGCCGCAGGAGCCTTCGCTGATGAAGCACTCCACGCCGCTGCCCTACAAGTCCACGCAATTCGACAAGGATTGGGCGCCGAGCAACGAGAGCCTGGGCGCGAAGGCGTTCCGCCGGGCGGTGGATGCTACCACCAAGGAAAAGACGATCCGCCTGCCGGGCGGGATGAAGGTGAAGTGCCTGGTTTCCCCGCTTGTGCTCGCGCTGGGTTGCGGGCCGCTGCCGCCGCCCCCGCCACCCAAGAACGACAACGACATCCGCCTGTCGCTGCCGCCGCCGGTCACGCTCACCGGCA
>DASVDY010000277.1:0-2787 GCA_036380855.1 Rhodanobacteraceae bacterium | reverse complement strand
CAGCCGGGCGGCGAGGGTCATCCGTGCATTGTTCCGTGCGCGCGGCGGTCAGCGATCCGGATCCGGCCAGCCCGACGCGCCGCCGCTCTCGACGAATTCGCGCAAGCTCGCAAGCGCCGGCTCCACGTCCAGGCCTTCGCGGGCCAGCCAGGCGTCGGTGTAGTAGGTCTCGCGGTAGCGCTCGCCGCCGTCGCAGATCAGCGTCACCACCGGCCCGCTTTCGCCGGCCGCGCGCATTTCGCCCATCAGCCGCAGCGCGCCGATGAAATTGGTGCCGGTTGAACCGCCGCAGCGGCGGCCGAGCAGGGCTTCCAGCAGGCGCAGCGCTGCCATCGAATCCACGTCGCGCACGCGCAGCATGCGGTTGATCACCCGCGGCAGGAAGGACGGTTCCACGCGCGGGCGGCCGATGCCCTCGATGCGTGAGCCGCAGGCGAGCTTGAGCGAGGCGTCGCCGGTGCGGAAGTAATCGAGGAACACCGAGTTTTCCGGATCCACCACCGCCAGCCGCGTGTCGCCCCGGTGCGTGCAGCCGTAGCGGATGTAGCGGCCGAGCGTGGCGGAAGTGCCACCGGTGCCGGCGCTCACCACTATCCAGCGCGGGCACGGGTCGCTCTCGCGCTCCATCTGCCGGAAGATGGACTCGGCGATGTTGTTGTTGCCGCGCCAGTCGGTGGCGCGCTCGGCATAGGTGAACTGGTCCATGTAATGCCCGCCGGCTTCGGCGGCGAGCCGCTCGGCCGCGCCGTACACGTCGGTGCCATCAATGAGGTGGCAGCGGCCGCCGAAGAATTCGATCTGCGCGATCTTCTCGCGCGAGGTGCGGCGCGGCATCACCGCGATGAACGGCAAGCCGAGCAGGCGTGCGAAATACGCTTCGGAGATCGCGGTGCTGCCGCTGGAAGCCTCGATCACCGGCCGGCCCTCGTCCAGCCAGCCGTTGCAGATCGCGTACAGGAACAGCGAGCGCCCCAGCCGGTGCTTGAGGCTGCCTGTGGGGTGCACCGACTCGTCCTTGAAATAGAGCGGGATGCCGGGGAAGGCCGGCAGGTCGAGGCGGATCAGGTGGGTATCGGCCGAGCGCGCGGCCTCGGCTTCCAGCGTTGCGATCGCGCGGCGGGTCCAGAGCATTGCGCGATTCTAAGGGATGCGCGCGCCGGGGTCCGCATTCAGCGGTATTTCTCGGGAACCGCAGCCACGTGCCCGCACCGCGTGCAGGTGCGCGCCTCGGCCGAGCGGTAGTAGCGCTCGAACACCGGCGGGAAATCCTTCTCGATGCTGCCCAGCACGAAGTACTCCTCGTAGAGCTTGTGGTTGCAGTTGTCGCAGAACCACAGCAGGCCGTCCTTCTCGTGCGGCAGGCGTTTGCGCTCGATCACCAGCCCGATCGAATCGGGCATGCGCTGCGGCGAATGCGGCACGCGCGGCGGCAGGTAGAAGACCTCGCCGGCGCGAATGGGCAGGTCGCGGCGTTCGCCCTCGTCCTGCACGCGCAGGACCATCTCGCCTTCGAGCTGGTAGAAGAACTCCGGGCCTGCGTCCCAGTGATAGTCGCTGCGCGCGTTCGGGCCGCCGACGATCATCACGATGAAATCGCCGTCCACGATGCACTTGTTGCCGACCGGCGGCTTCAGCAGGTGCCGGTGTTGGTCAATCCAGCTTTGCAGGTTGAAGGGCGGTACGAGGGACATGGTTCGAGGCTTGGCCTTGAGAACCGCATGTTAGCTTTTCCCGAGTCCCGGGTCCCGATCAGACTTCCAGCGAAGCCAGGTCGCCTTTCTCTTCCAACCACTGCTTGCGGTCGGACGCGCGCTTCTTGGCGAGCAGCATGTCCATCAATTGCGAGGTGGCCGGGCCATCGTCCACGGTGAGCTGCACCAGCCGGCGCGTATCGGGGTGGATGGTGGACTCGCGCAACTGCGAAGGATTCATCTCGCCCAGGCCCTTGAAGCGCGTGACCGACACCTGGCCCTTGATCTTCTCGCGCTCGATCCGGGCGAGCAGCGCGTCGCGCTCGGACTGGTCGAGGCAATAGAACACCTGCTTGCCCACGTCCACGCGGAACAGCGGCGGCATCGCCACGAACACGTGGCCCTCGCGCACCAGCGCGGGAAAGTGGCGCAGGAACAGCGCGGACAAAAGCGTCGCGATGTGCAGCCCGTCGGAGTCGGCGTCCGCCAGCACGATCACCTTGTCGTAGCGCAGGCCGGACAGATCGTCCTTGCCCGGATCGCAGCCGATCGCGATCGCGAGGTTGTGCACTTCTTCCGACGCCAGTACGGAACCCGACTCTACTTCCCAAGTGTTCAGGATCTTGCCGCGCAGCGGCAGGATCGCCTGGTAATCCTTGTCGCGCGCCTGCTTGGCGGAGCCGCCGGCCGAATCGCCTTCGACCAGGAACAGCTCGGTGCGCGCGGGATCGGACGACGCGCAGTCGGCCAGCTTGCCGGGCAGGGCCGGGCCTTGCGTGATCTTCTTTCGCACGACTTGCTTGGCCGCCTTCAGGCGCGCCGACGCACGCTCGATCGCAAGCTGCGCGATCGCCTCGCCGGCGGCGACGTTCTGGTTCAGCCACAGCGAAAACGCATCGTGCGTGGCGTTCTCGACCATGCCGGCGGCATCGCGCGAACTCAGGCGTTCCTTCGTTTGTCCGGCGAATTGCGGGTCGCGCATCTTCACCGACAGCACGAACGCGAGCCGCTCCCAGACGTCTTCCGGCGCCAGCTTGATGCCGCGCGGCAGGAGATTCCGCAGGTCGCAGAACTCGCGCAGCGCGTTGGTCAGGCC
>DASVDY010000276.1:0-9706 GCA_036380855.1 Rhodanobacteraceae bacterium | reverse complement strand
GCCGCGCACGCCATGCGCGGCAATCCGCTGCACGCCGATCGCGCGCACGTGACGCTGCATCACCTCGGCGATCACGCCGGGTTGCCGGAAAAACTCATCGCGAACGCGAGCGATGTGGCGGCGCGGATGTCGGCGGCACCTTTCGAGGTGAGTTTCGACTGCGTGGCGAGTTTTCCGGGCCGCGCGCGCAAGCGGCCCTGCGTGCTGCGGAGCGCGGAAGAGCCTTCGAACGCACCGCTGGTCGCGTTCCAGGGTGCGCTCGGCGAACGGTTGCGCGCCGCCGGCCTGGGGCGCTACGTCGAGCGTCGCTTCACGCCGCACGTCACCTTGTTGTACGACGAGCGCACGCTCGCGCCGGAACCGGTGGGGCCGGTAGGCTGGAGCGTGCGCGCATTCGCGCTTGTCCACAGCCTGATCGGCCGGGGCGAGCATCGCGTGCTGGGGCGCTGGGCCCTGGTGGGCGAACCGGGCGCGTGATCGAGGACGTGCCTGTCGGCTCCAGGCGCGATCAGTAGACGCCGACCTGCAGCGCGTACTTGGTGATGTCGCCGCTGGCCACGGTGGCCGGGTCTTCGTACACCCGCACCGTATAGGTCGCGGTCGCGTCCGGCTTGGTGGTCCAGGTGGTCGCGCCGTTGCTCGCCGTGTCCACCAGCGGTTTGCCCGAATCGGCCGGCAGCACGCGGAAGAACAGGTTGGGATTGCGCGAGATCAGGTTGATCTGCAGCGTCTTGCCGGCATCGGCGCTGACCGAATACTCATGGAAATTGTCGGTCTTGCTGACCGTGCCGATGGTCTGCGCCCACGGGCTGCCGGGGCTGAAGCTGATCGCGTCCGCGCCCAGCGCGGGCAGGGCGAAGGCGAGAGTGAGGGCGGTGACGAGAGCGCCGCGGCGCAAGGTCTGTTGCATGGAAGTCTGTCCTGGTGGTGTATCGCGTCAAAAATGAAAGCTCCAGCATAGCACCGCGCGACGCGCGCGGCCGCGCATGCGACACTGTGCGCCGTTTGCCCGACGAGGAATGCCCGCGCAATGCCGATGACGCTCCTGCTGATCGCCGCGACCTGCATCGTTTCGTTCATCGCATTCAGCAATTCGAAGGTGATTGACGCGTTGATTCTGTGGCCGCCGGCGATCAAGCGCCGCCACGAATACTGGCGCCTGCTGAGCTACGGCCTGGTGCACGCGGACGGCCAGCACCTGCTGTTCAACATGATCACGCTGTTCTTCTTCGGCAGGGCGATGGAAGGGTTCTACGCGCGCTACCTCGGCGAATTCGGCTTCGTGCTGTTCTATGCCGGCGGCCTGCTGGTTTCGATCCTGCCGAGCTGGTGGAGTCACCGCAACGATGCCAACTACCGCAGCCTCGGCGCTTCCGGCGCAGTGTCGGCGGTGCTGTTCGCCTTCATCCTGTTCCAGCCGTGGGCGATGATCTTCGTGTTCTTCCTGCCGGTCCCGGCGATCCTTTACGCGATCGCGTATGTCGCGTACTCCATCTACAGCGAGCACCGCGGCACCAGCCCGGTGAACCACAGCGCGCACATGTGGGGCGCGGCGTATGGCGTGCTGTTCACGGTGTTCATGGAGCCGCGTGTGGTGGTGCTGTTCGTCCAGCAATTGACCAACCCGCATTTCGGCATATAGACGCCGGGTTTGCCGTACGCGCCCGGCTGGATGGCGGGCAAGACGCGGCCGGGTTTTTCCAACCCTTTGCCGTCACTCGCGTTTCCCGCTACATACCTGTATCATCGGCGACACTGTGTTTGCCGGGTCACGGTAACGTGGCCCGATGCGCGTTCCGCTCATCGTTCTGCCCCCGCTTACTTCCCGCAACCAGTTCCGGCTTTGGAAGACCCTTGCCGTAGCACATTCAAAACGTTATGAGGAGTTTGTCATGTCAGACCGCAAGACCGGAACCGTCAAATGGTTCAACGACGCCAAAGGCTTCGGCTTCATCAGCCAGGAAGGTGGCGACGACCTGTTCGTGCATTTCCGCGCGATCCAGGGCACCGGCTTCAAGTCGCTGCAGGAAGGCCAGAAGGTCAGCTTCGTGGTGACCAAGGGCCCGAAGGGCCTGCAGGCCGACCAGGTCCAGCCGGCCTGAGCCGAGCGAACCTGTCTGAGGAACGACGCCGGGCGGGTTTTCCGCCCGGCGTTTTCATTTGTGGCGTGCGCTCCAGCACTGGACCCGCCGGCTGCGCTTGGGGATACTTCGCCCCACGGAGAATGGGTAGACGGGCGGACGCCATTGCGGATGGATCGTCTTCGAGGTCGAGGGCGAGACAGACAACGTCAACCAGCGCAATTGTTCCTGTTGCCATTCGAAAGGCTACCTGCTCTGGTTCGTGCCGCGCGAGCAGTTGCATTGCGACGCTTGAGTCGCAGCTCTCCACCTACGGCGTTCGACGCGTACCGCATCGCGCATCATTTTGTCCGGTATGCGGTGTTGCGCCTTTTGCCGACGGTGCGCTGGCCGGGAAGCCGATGGCGGCGGTGAACGTGCGCTGCCCGCAAAAGATGGACCCGGACGATCTGGAAGTCCGGCGCTTCGACGGACGCAGTTTCCAGCGCGTCCGATGTGACATCGGCGCCAAACAGGCGCACTATCGCGTACGTGCGCGATCAGCGCATGGGGGATGAATCAAGGAGATCGAGGAATGGCAACGAGCCGAGCCCGCAAATCCACCAAGCCAGCCGGCAGGAAATCCGCATCCGGCAAGCGCGCCGCCAAGAAGAAGGTTGTTGCGCCGAAGAAGCCGGCCCGGAAGGCTGGCGCGACAAAGCGAGTCGCTCCGCGCAAGGCGGCAACCAAGGCGGGCGCGAAGAAGGCGGTCCGCAAGACTGCGCCGCGCAAGACCGCGAAGAAAGCCGTCGCGAAGAAGGCGTTGGCAAAGAAACCCGCGGCAAAGAAGTCCGCAAAACCCGTTTCCGGCAAGCCGGCGAGCCGCGCCGCTGCCAGGCCCGCGCGCAAGGCGGCTCCGGAGCCGGCACGGCGGGCGGATGGCGCCCCGGTGTCGCGCCTGTTGCGCGAGCCCGCGCGGCCGAGCTGGAAGGTGCCCGCCCCGCCGGCGGAGTTGCCGCGCCAGCCCGCGCCCAAGGCGCATGCGCCGGTGCGCAAGCCGCCGAAACCGCGCGCGCCCAAGCCCAAGGCGATCAGCCACGAGCAGGCGGTCGCCAACCTGCAGGCCCTGCTGGAAGCCAAGAAACGTCGCGAGCGCGAAGGGCCGACCTGGCCGGTGCACCCGCCGCACGGCACGCCGCATCGCGACGAGCCGACCCACGCGGAGAAAACCTCGGAACCCAGCCCCGAAGCGACGTACGCGCACGACGTGCCGCATGACCGCGGCGCCACGGAGCGCTGAATCGCCCGGGCCCTAAGCGAAAACTAAGAAACTAAACTCTTCAGTTTAGATTTAGCGGCGTCGTGCGAGACTGCAAATCGTCCGAGGAGGATGATGACCATGACCAACCAACGTCCGCGTTTCCGCAACAAGCTGATGCTGGCCTGCGGCCTGCTCACGGCCGGCCTGATCGCCGCGCCGGGTGCGTTCGCCCGCGATCACTACGACGGGTATTCCAGACATTACGACCGCCACGGCTGGCATCACCGCGACCACGACAACAACGTGGGGGCGTTGCTTGCCGGCGCGATCATCGGCGGCGTGATCGTGAATGCGCTGGATCATTCGCACGATTACTCGCGCACGTATTACTCGGCGCCGTATTACGGTCCTTCGTACTATTCGCAGCCGACCTATTACTACAGTCAGCCGTCCGGCTACTACGACGGCGGTTACGGCACGTACGGCAACAGCGGGTACTACAACGGGTCGTATTACGACGGGTATTACAGGAACCCGCAGCCGACCTACTACGGATCCGGCTACTACGACGGCTATTGATCGTCGCAGCGGTTCCGCAACACCCAGCCCGGCTCGATGCCGGGCTGTTTTTTTGCGCGACGGTAGGCCTCGCGCAGCAGCTCGTGAAAGTGGTGCACGCCGTTTTCGCGCAGCGGATTCAGCCGTCCGGCGACATAGGACCCGGAAGCCAGCCCGCGCTGCACGCGCTCGCACATGTCCACGTCCTCGCGCTGGACCAGGTCGCTGAATTCGCGGTCGCGCGCGTGGCGGCCGCCGGCATCCTCTTGTTCCGCCTGATAGTAATAGTCGAACACCACGCGGCAGCGCCCGGGCGCGATCGGCAGCACGCGATTGGTCTGCATCCGTCCCGGCATCACGTTCAACATCGTGTTGGGCCAGACGAACCAGTACAGCGCCTCGCCGCTGCCGTACAGCGTGTCGCCGCTCTCCAGCGGACTGTGCTGCAGTGAATGCCAGCGCGAGGTCTCCACCACGTAGCTGCGGTAGTCGAGCATCCGGTTCAATTCCGGATGGATGTGCGGGACGTGGTAGCCCTCGAGGTAATTGTCCAGGTAGGTCTTCCAGTTGCAGGCGATGTCGTAGCTCTCGCGTGCGTGGAACGCATAGCTCTCGATGGCATGCTTGCCGAGGCGCGCATCCATGCCGTCGAGCAGTTCGCCGAGGGGCGGCGCGCATGCATCGAGCGACGCGAACACCAGCCCGCGCCAGACGGCCGCGCGAGCCTGCGGCAGCCGGACGGATGCGACGTCGAAGTCCTTCGCGCCCTGCATTTCCGGCGCGCTCAGCAACTGCCCGTCGAGCGAGTAGGCCCAGCCGTGGTAATGGCAGCGCAGACGCTTGGCACCGCGGCCGTCGCACAGCGCGAGCGGGCCCGCACGATGGCGGCAGACGTTGTGGAGCGCGCGCAGCTCGCCGTCTTCGCCGCGCACGATCAGCAACGGTACGCCGGCGATGTCGCCGACCACGTGGTCGCCGGCCCGGGTCAATTGCGATGCGTGCGCCAGCAATTGCCAGCTTGTTGCGAACACGGCGCGGCAGTCGAGTTCGTGGCTCTGCGCGCCCGTGTAGAAGCGCGCGGGCAGGGCGTGCGCGCGCTGCAAGGGTTGCGCGGCGATTTCGTCGTCTGATTCCGGCATGTTGTTCCCTTCGCGTGCGGGCAGTATGGTCGAGAGCCTGTCTGCTGGAAACCGGGCACGCATTCCTCACGTCGGGTGAACGCGAGCCCTGCTCGAATGATCGGGCGGTCACGGAACGCCGTTCGATGCGCAGGATGCGCCACACTCCACGCCAGGGACGAAGCCACGCGCCACGGATGGCGCCACTGGGCGAGGAAAGCCGATGAACGCATCCCGATCCGCCGTTGGCGCGCCTTCAATGGAATCGGAATCGGCCGCGCCGGTCGAGCGCTACCTGCGCGTGCGCGCAGCGACGCTCGCGCTGTGCGCGGCATTGCAGCCGGAAGACACGGTCGTGCAATCCATGCCGGACGCCAGTCCGGCGAAGTGGCACCTTGCGCACACCACCTGGTTCTTCGAACAATTCCTGCTCGCGCGCCAGCCCGGCTACGCGCCGCTGCACCCGCGCTGGCAGTACCTGTTCAACTCCTACTACCAGTCGGTCGGGCCGATGCACGCGCGCGCGCAGCGCGGCTTGCTGTCGCGGCCGACGCTCGCGGAAGTCCTCGACTATCGGGCGCGCGTTGACGAACGCATGGAAGCGCTGATCAGGCGCGGGCAGGGCGACACGGAGGGCCTGCTCGAACTCGGGCTCAACCACGAGCAACAGCACCAGGAATTGCTGCTGACCGACATCAAGCACCTGTTCTGGATCAATCCACTGCGGCCCGTTTTCCGCGAACGTGCAGGCGCTCCGGCCCCGACGTCACCGGTGCCGTTGCGTTTCCTGCGCGGCAGCGAGGGTATCGCGCGCATCGGCCACGATGGCGAGGGCTTCGCCTTCGACAACGAATCGCCGCGTCATCGCGTGCTGCTGCATGCCCACGCGCTGGCGAACCGCGCAATCACCAACGCCGAATATCGCGCCTTCATCGAGGATGGTGGTTACCGCACGCCGACGCTGTGGCTGTCGGATGGCTGGGACGCGGTGCAGCGTGAAGGCTGGTCGCGGCCGCTGTACTGGAACGAGGACCTCGAGAGCGAATTCACGCTGGCCGGCGCGCTGCCGCTGGATCCGCACGCGCCGGTGTGCCACGTCGGCTTTTTCGAAGCCGACGCGTTCGCGCGCTGGGCCGGCGCGCGCCTGCCGTTGGAAAGCGAGTGGGAATGCGCGGCGCAGGGTGTTCCCGCCGAAGGCCATTTCGCGGATGCGCGACTCTTGCATCCGGCACCCGCGCGCGGCGATGCCGAAGCGTTGCTGCAGATGTTCGGGGACGTCTGGGAATGGACGTCCAGCCCGTACGTCGCCTATCCGGGGTTCAAGCCCGCGGCGGGCGCGATCGGCGAGTACAACGGCAAGTTCATGTGCGGGCAATGGGTGTTGCGCGGCGGTTCCTGCGCCACGCCCGCCGGTCACGTGCGCGCGAGCTACCGCAATTTTTTCCACCCGGAGGCGCGCTGGCAGTTTTCCGGGATCCGGCTGGCGAAAGACGCATGAGCGCCAGCCCGCAACGCGCGATCCGCCTGCACGATCGCCAGCCCGTCAGCGATCGCATGCGCGAGGACGTGCTGCGCGGCCTGCGCCGCAACCCGAAAAGGCTTCCGAGCAAGTATTTCTACGATGCGCGCGGTTCGGAGTTGTTCGAGCGGATCTGCGAGCAGCCCGAGTATTACCTCACGCGCGTGGAGCTTGCGATCCTGCGCGAGCACATCGGCGAAATCGCGCAGGCGATCGGCCCTGGTGCGCTGCTGGTGGAATACGGTTCCGGCAGCGGCCTGAAGACGCGCTTCCTGTTGCGCCACCTTGACCGTCCGGTGGCGTACATGCCGGTGGAAATCGCGCGCACCGCACTGCTCGAAAGCATCCGCGGCCTCGCCGGGGAATTCGCGCAAGTCGAGATGCTGCCGGTATGCGCGGATTTCTCCCGACCCCTCGTACTGCCGCGGCCGCCGCAACGCGCTCGCCGCCGTGTCGTGTTTTTCCCGGGGTCCACCATCGGCAACTTCGAGACCGAGGAAGCCGTGGAGCTGCTGCGGCGGATGCGCGCGCAGGTCGGTCCCGACGGAGCCGCGCTGATCGGCGTGGACCTGAAGAAGGATCCCGCGGAGCTGGAGGCGGCCTACAACGACGCTGCCGGCGTGACCGCCGAGTTCACCCTGAACCTGCTCGTTCGCTGCAACCGCGAGCTCGGCGCCGATTTCGATCTGGCGGCGTTCCGACATCGCGCGCACTGGAATGCGCTGGCCGGGCGCATCGAGACGCACCTGTTGAGCACGCGCCGGCAGGAGGTGCGGGTCGGCGGCGAGGCATTTCGTTTCGGCGCCGGGGAAGCGATGCTGGTCGAGTACAGTTGCAAGTATTCGCCCGAAGAATTCGCACGCCTGGCGGCGCGCGCCGGATTGCGCGTAGTCCGCGTCTGGACCGATCCGCAGTCGCGGTTCGGCCTGCAATGGTTGGAGAGCAACGCCCGCCATTGATACGGGAGGGGCTAGGCAAAACCATACGCATGCGTACAATCGCCGCGATGGATTCGCCCCCCGACAGCTCGAAAGCCGACAGATCCCATGATCTGCGCTTCGAGAGCCGCGGCGATTACCTGCGGGTGGAGGTGTCCGGACCGGGCGATTCGCTCGAGGTCAGCCTCGCCTACTGGCGGGAGATCGCGGACGAATGCGAACGCCGCGGGGCCCGCGCGCTGCTGGTGATTGACCTGTTCGAAAACGATCCGCTCGAGCCGGCGGAAGTGGACCAGGTGATCGCAGCGATGCGGGACAGCTACATGCGCCGCGTGCGCGTGGCTTATTGCGAGTCGAACAGCGCAGCGGTTCCCCAGGCCGAATACGGCGAGCTGACCGCGCGCGAGGCGGGATTCACCGTGCGCGTCTTCCCCGACGAGCACGAAGCGGAGCTGTGGTTGCGTTATGGCGAGTCCTGATCTGAAGTGCCTGCCGCATCGGCGCCGTCCCACCCTGCATCCCGGAATCCGGCATGAGCCCTGAAGAACCATCGCGGCCCTACGATCTGCGCTTCACGGATCGTGGCGATTATCTGTTCGCTTCGGTGAAGGGCGACGAGGACTCCGCCGAAATCACGTTGGCGTACTGGCGCGAGATCGCGGCCGAATGCGCGCGTCGGGGCGCCACTCGGTTGTTGGTATTCGACGATCTGCAAGGCGAACCTGCCAGCCCGCAGGATTTCGCGCTGATCTCCGCCGGTCTGCGGGGAAGCGGGTTGGAGCGCGTACGGATCGCCTTCCACGAGCCCGTCAGCTCCAATCTGCGGCTGGTGGAGCACGGCGAGCTGGCGTTCCGGGAAGCGGGGTTCACCTTGCGCGTGTTCGGCAGCGAACGCGAAGCGGAACTGTGGTTGAGATACGGGGTGTAGGGCGGTTATCCACCCGATCGGCCCATGACCGCGGGTTCGAATGCGGTGGCCGCGTATTCCGGCAACCGAGTCCGCCATGGATGTCGGCTCCATGCATTCCGGCACCTCCACCACACCCCCGTTTTTGGCTAGGCTTCCGCGAACAGGGAATTCCCGCCGCGGATGGGCGGGGCAACCAGTCTCGGGGAAACACATCATGCAGGCACGATGGATCATCGCGGCGGCATTGCTGGCCGTGTGCGGGGCGGCGTCGGCGCAGACGGACAACACTTACGCGCGCGATCCGCAGCAGCCGGTGGACCAGGCCTACACGGCCAAGATCGCGAAATACACGACCGATCCCTCGTTCAATTCACCGCTGACCGATTACCTGCCGGGGTCGTCCACGGTGCCCACCCCGGAAAAGGTGCTGGGCGACATCGCCGGCGCGCCGAACATGCTGCCCTATGCGGAGGACGTGTACCGCTACTTCCGCATGCTCGCCGCCGCCTCGCCGCGGGTGAAGGTGTTCAGCATCGGCAGGACCGAGGAAGGCCGCGAGATGATCGCGGTGGCAATTGCCGACGAATCGCTGATGAAGGACCTCGACGCCAACGAGGCGCGGCTTGCGCAGCTCGCAGACCCGCGCAAGCTCGGCATGGACGACGCGAAGGCCGCGGCGCTGATCGGGCAGACCACGCCGGTCTACTACATCACCGGCACGATCCATTCCACCGAAACCGGCGCGCCGACCGCGCTGATGGAGCTGGCCTACCGCCTGGCGGTGGATGATGCGCCGTACATCCGGTACATCCGCAAGCACGTGATCACGCTGATCACGCCGGTGGTGGAAGTGGACGGCCGCGACCGCATGGTGGACCTGTATCGCTGGCATCGCGCGCATCCGGACGAGCAGTATCCGCACCTCGTTTACTGGGGCCATTACGTCGCGCACGACAACAATCGCGATGCGATGGGCGTGACGCTGGACCTGACCAGGAACGTGCTCGACACCTACGTGGACTGGCACGCGCAGGTGCTGCACGACCTGCACGAGTCGGTGCCGTTCCTGTACGACAACACGGTTGGCGACGGCCCCTACAACGCCTGGATAGACCCGATACTGACCGGTGAATGGCAGCAGATCGGCTGGAACAACGTCGAGCAACTGGGCAAGTTCGGCATGCCGGGCGTGTTCACCCACGGCGACTTCGACACCTGGAGCCCCGGGTATCTCATGTTCATCGCGGCGATGCACAACGGCATCAGCCGGCTGTACGAGACGTTCGGCAACGGCGGCGCCGACACGCAAGAGCGCATCCTGGCCCCGGACGAATACGCGCGC
>DASVDY010000275.1:0-14720 GCA_036380855.1 Rhodanobacteraceae bacterium | reverse complement strand
GTGCTGGACCGGCCCGGGCTGCAAGTGCCGCATCCGCAGCTGCAGCTGCGCGCCTTCGTGCTGGTGCCGCTGGCGGAGCTGGCGCCGGACCTGGTGGTGCCCGGCCAGGGCACGGTCGCGTCCTTGCTGGCGGCGGTGGATACCGCCGGCATCGAGGCGCTAGGCTAGGTCGATGAGCGCACACGCCGCAGCCGATCCGGAGCGCAGCCCCGTCACCGTTCCCGCGCTGGCGCGCATGCGCGACGAGGGCCGGCCGATCGTGGCCCTCACCGCATACGAGTCCAGCCTGGCCGCGGTGCTGGATGCGGCCGGCGTGGACCTGGTGCTGGTCGGCGATTCGCTGGGCATGGTGGTGCAGGGCCGTGCCAGCACATTGCCCGTCACCCTGGACGACATGGTCTATCACACCGCGCTGGTCGCGCGCGGCCTTTCGGCGACGCTGCTGGTTGCCGACCTGCCGTTCATGAGCTACCGCGACGTGTCGCACGCGCTCGCGTCCGGCGCGCGCCTGGTTGCCGAAGGCGGTGCGGCGATGGTGAAGCTGGAAGGCGGCGCGGACTGGGCCTGCGAGGCGATTGCCGCGCTCAGCGCGCGCGACGTGCCGGTGTGCGCGCACCTGGGGCTGACGCCGCAATCGGTGCACAAGCTCGGCGGCTACCGCATGCAGGGCAAGAGCGCCGATGCCGCCACGCACCTGCGCGAGCAGGCGCATGCGGTTGCGCAGGCCGGCGCGGAACTGCTGGTGCTGGAATCCGTGCCGCATGCGTTGGCCGCGCAGGTCACCAAAGAGATTCCCATCCCGACCATCGGCATCGGCGCCGGCCGCGGATGCGACGGGCAGGTGCTGGTGCTCTACGACATGCTGGGAATCACGCCGGGCCGGCGGCCGAAGTTCTCGAAAGATTTCCTGAGCGGCCGCGACTCGATCCCCGCGGCCATCGCGGCCTATGTTGCCGACGTGCGCGCCGGTGCTTTCCCCGCCGACGAAAACATCCTCGGCTGAAATCCGCCACGGCAGGGACTTTTCCAGAATGCGTACCGCAACCGACCTGCCCGGCCTGCGCGCCGCCGTTCGTGCCTGGAAACAGGAGGGCAAGCACGTCGGTTTCGTGCCGACGCTGGGCAACCTGCATGCCGGGCACTACTCGCTGATTGATCTGGCCCGCAAGCGTGCCGACCGCGTGGTGGTGAGCGTGTTCGTCAATCCGACCCAGTTCGCCGCCGGCGAGGATTTC
Organism: Rhodanobacteraceae bacterium; assembly: GCA_036380855.1. Taxonomy (GTDB): domain Bacteria; phylum Pseudomonadota; class Gammaproteobacteria; order Xanthomonadales; family Rhodanobacteraceae; genus 66-474. Next base: position 13,485 of record DASVDY010000275.1, on the reverse strand, counting down.
GAAAAGTACCCGCGCACGCTCGCGGCCGACAGCGCGGGTCTGGCGGAACATCATTGCGACCTGTTGTTCGCGCCGGACGTCGAGGTGATGTATCCGTTCGGGCCGCACAATTCGGTCAGCATCCACGTACCGCACGTCACGCAGACGCTGGAAGGCGCGCACCGCCCCGGCCATTTCGATGGCGTGGCGACCGTGGTGGCGAAACTGCTGGCGATGGTCGCGCCGGATATCGCGGTGTTCGGGCAGAAGGATTGGCAACAGCTGCTGGTGGTGCGCCGAATGGTGCGCGACCTGGCATTGCCGGTGGAAATCCTGGCGGCGCCGACCGTGCGCGAGGCGGACGGGCTGGCGCTGTCGTCGCGCAACCAGTACCTGCGTCCGGAAGAGCGCGCGATTGCGCCGCAGATCCACGCCACCCTGGAATGGATGCGGGAAGCCGTCCTGGAAGGGCATCGTCGCGAGGTGGTGGAAACCGTCGCGGCGCGTCGGCTGGAACGCGCCGGCTTCGCGCCCGATTACGCCGCGGTCCGACGGGCCGACGACTTGTCGGCGCCGGAAGACGGCGAGCGCGAAGGGCTGATCGTGCTGATCGCCGCGCGATTGGGCGGCACTCGGCTGATAGACAACCTGCGGTTTGAATGATTTTGTTGAGGACTGCGGCCATTGCTGGCCGCTTCTGGTCTGTGTCTGGCAAAGGGCCAACGATTCGCCTTTGAAGACATTGAGCCGCGATCAGGAACGATCGCAAGGACAACTCCGTGCTGCATTGCACCAAAAGGCCCCGGCTTGGCGGTATAATGGGCGCGACGGCATCGCCGGACGACTCGAAGACGCCATGCACCTGAACATGCTCAAGGCCAAGATCCATCGCGCCACCGTGACCCACGCGGAGCTGCACTACGAGGGTTCGATCGCGATTGACGGCACCCTGCTGGATGCCGCCGGCATCCGCGAGTACGAGCAGATCCACGCCTGGAACGTCAACAATGGCGAGCGCTTCGTCACCTACGCGCTGCGCGCCGAGGAAGGTTCCGGGATCATCTCGGTGAACGGCAGCGCCGCGCACCGCGCCCAGCCGGGCGACCTCGTCATCATCGCCGCGTTCGTCGGTTTGAGCGAAGCCGAAGCGGCGGTGTTCAAGCCGACCCTGGTGTACGTGGACGCGCAGAACCGCATCACGCATACCAACCATTCGATTCCGAAGCAGATGGCCGAACGCGACGTTGCCGCGTGATCCGGAGTAGCGCATCCCGCCGCTCGCATGAGGGCGAGGTACGGATGCGGATCGAAAGAAGATGCATGGACGGACGCTGCCGCCAGGCCAGCCTGCTTCGCGCACGCTTGCGCATGGAGCGCACGCCGGGCCGCTAGGCGCGCCCGTCCTCCCCGGCATCCGGGTGGCGTTGCCGCCAGGCCGCCAGCCGCTCGCGATAGGCATCCAATTCCCGGGCGTACACGTCCAGCACGCAGTGTTCGCAACCGCTGTCGCAGCAATCGCCGGGTAACGGTTTTTCCGGTCGCTGCGGGCGTGGGTCGGGATCGGCATTGCCCGCCTGTGCCTCGCACCCGGACCGTTTGCGCGACTGTTCGGCGAGCGCCCACGCCACGTGTTCGCGCACCAGCGCGGACGGATGATGCGCGCGCGCGCGCAGCGCGCCGATGATCTCGTCCGAATGCGGTGCGTTGCCCAGTGCCACCGCCACGTTGCGCAACCAGCCTTCGTAGCCGGCGCGCCGGATCGGCATGCCCTCGGTCCTGGCCAGGAATTCTTCTTCGCTCCAGCCGAACAGTTCGGCCAGCCTGGCGCCGTCCAGCCCGTGTCGCGGCGCGAAGTCTTCCTCGCGCGTGGGCCTGGCGAACTTGTTCCAGGGACACACCAGCTGGCAATCGTCGCAGCCGAACACGCGATTGCCGATCAGCGGGCGCAGATCTTCCGGAATCGCTTCCTTCAATTCGATGGTGAGATAGGAAATGCAGCGGCGCGCATCGAGTTGCCGCGGCCCGGTGATCGCCTGGGTCGGGCAGACCTCGATACAGCGCGTGCAGGTGCCGCAGTGTTCGGTCGAGGGTGCATCCACCGGCAGCGGCAGGTCGGTGTAGAGCTCTCCGAGGAAGAACCAGGAGCCCGCGTCGCGATCCAGCAGCAGCGTGTGCTTGCCGATCCAGCCCAGACCCGCGTTGCGCGCCAGCGCCTTTTCCAGCACCGGTGCCGAATCGGAGAAGGCGCGGTAGCCGAACGGCCCGACCTCGCCCTCGATGCGGTCGGCCAGTTTCTGCAGGCGAGCGCGCATCAGCTTGTGGTAGTCGCGGCCCAGCGCGTAGCGCGCGACGTAACCGCGTTCCGGATCGCGCAGGATGCTCCAGGGGTCGCGCGACTCGCGCGGGTAATAATCCATGCGCGCGGAGATCACCCGCACCGTGCCGGGCTGCAATTCCTGCGGACGGCTGCGCTTCACGCCGTGGCGCTGCATGTAGTCCATCGCGCCGTGGCGGCCTTCGCGAAGCCAGTTCAACAGGTGTGCCTCGTCCCGATCCAGTTCGACTCCGGCGATGCCTAGCCTTGCGAACCCGAGCTCCATGCCCCACGCCTTGATGCGTGCGGCAAGAGCTGCGAAATCAATGTCGGTGCGGGATTCCATCCGCATATTGTAGGGCGCCGACCTTTTCGGCCCCGTGCCGGATGCCTTCGATTGCGCAGGCGAATACCTATAATCGCCCCATGGCAGCGATTGACGCGAACACCGCGCTTTACACCACGGAACAAAGCCGCGCGCTGGACCGCGCCGCGTCGCTCGACCTGGGCATTCCCGGCGGCGAACTGATGCAACGTGCCGCCGCGGCTGCGTTCGCCTCGTTGCGTCGGCGCTGGCCGCAGGCGCGCAGCGTGTGCGTGCTGTGCGGCCCCGGCAACAATGGCGGAGACGGATTCCTGGTCGCCATGCTGGCACACCAGGCCGGAATGCAAGCGAGGGTGATCGCGCTCACCGACGCGTCGGTGGGGGACGCCGCCCAAGCGCGGGTGCTTTGCAGCAGCGCGGGCGTGCCGATCGCGCACGGTACCGTCTTGCCCCAAGCCGACGTATACGTGGATGCGCTGTTCGGCTCCGGCCTCAACCGGGCGCCCGGGGGCGAGGCCGCGGCGCTGATCCGGGCGCTGAATGCGCAAACCAAGCCGGTGCTGGCGCTGGACGTGCCTTCCGGATTGTCTTCCGACACCGGCGTCGCATTCGAACCCTGCGTACGCGCGTCGGCGACGGTCTGCTTCGTCGCGTGGAAACGCGGTCTGTTCACGGCGCAGGCGTTCGACCACTGCGGCGAACGCGATCTGGTGGCCCTGGATCTGCCTGCCTCGCTGTACGCGCAGCATGCGCCGGATGCGCACCTGCTGGTTGCACGCGGCTTGCCCAAACGCGCGCGCGACAGCCACAAGGGCCGCTACGGGCACGTACTGGCGATCGGCGGCGACCACGGCGCCGGCGGGGCGATCCGCCTCGCCGCCGAAGCGGCGTTGCGCGTCGGCGCCGGGCTGGTGAGCGTGGCAACGCGCGAAGCACACGTGGCCGCGCTGCTGTCGGCTTGTCCCGAGTTGATGCCGCAGGGCGTGCACGTGCCGCGCAACCTCGGGCCTCTGCTGGAGCGCGCGACGGTGCTTGCGCTGGGGCCGGGGCTCGGTCGCGAAGAATGGGGCCGAGGCCTGTGGCAGACTGCGCTGGAAGCGGACAAACCGACCGTGCTGGACGCGGATGGCCTGAACCTGCTCGCGGAACTCCCGCGCGCGTTGCCGGATCAGGTCGTGCTCACGCCGCATCCGGGCGAGGCGGCGCGGTTGCTCCAATGCACCACGGCGCAGGTGCAGGCGGATCGTTTCGCCGCGGCGCGCACGCTGGCGCACGCCCATCGCGCCGTGGTGGTGCTGAAAGGCGCGGGCAGCGTGATTGCCTCGGCGGAAGGCGAGGTCGCGGTTTGTCCGTGGGGCAATCCGGGTATGGCCAGCGGTGGCATGGGCGATGCGCAGACCGGGGTGATCGCCGGGCTGCTGGCGCAAGGCCTGGATGCCTGGGAAGCGGCCTGCCTCGGCACCGGCGCGCACGCCCGTGCGGGCGACCTTGCCGCGCGCGCCGGCGAACGCGGATTGCTCGCCAGCGATCTGTTCCCGTATCTGCGCGCGCTCGTCAATGGCCGGGTTGGCAGTTCCGGGTAGGAATCAGCAAAGACTTCGATGCGGGTGGACGCGGAAAGAACAGATCGGAAATCCGTGTTCATCCGCGTCGATCCGCGTCAAAAAGATCTTTTTGGATTTCGGAAGCCATGCATCCAGGCTCGAGGATCGACCTGCCGGACGAAGCCGCGACCATCTGCTTCGCGCGGAAACTCGCGCCCGCCCTGCGCGAAGGCGGCGTGCTATACCTGCACGGCGAACTCGGCGCCGGCAAGACCACCTTCGCGCGCGCGCTGCTGCAGGCGCTGGGCGCGGGCGAGCGGATCAAGAGTCCGACCTACAGCCTGCTCGAGCGCTACCGCGCGAGCGGGCATGATGCGTTCCATCTCGACCTGTACCGCATCGCCGCCGCCGACGAACTCGAATACCTGGGCCTGGACGAGCTGCGCGATCCGCGTGCGATCGTGCTGGTGGAGTGGCCGGAGCGCGGCGAAGGCGCCTTGCCTGTTTCTGATATGGAAATACGTTTGGAGCACGCCGGACCGGGTCGTACCGCGAGCCTGTGGCCCCGGTCGCAGCGGGCATCTGGCTGGTGGCCATGACAAGCCGGGTCTCGTGTCGTGGGCATCCCGAGCAATGGATCCCGGCCCGTCCCACGTCCTGCCGGGATGGGTGCATCCTGCACAAATGGATCCCGGCTGATCGCACGTCCCTGTGCTGGCCAAGATGGGTGCATCCTGCGCAAATGGATCCCGGCTGCATCCTGCACAAATGGATCCCGGCTCATCGCACGTCCCTGTGCTGGCCGGGATGGGTGCATCCCTGCACCCATTTGCCGCGCTTTCCTGAACCGCCTTCGATAAATCTACCGCATACTGCGGACAAATAAGGGAAAAGTGCTTGCAATTCCGGGCGGCTTGGGGTTGAATTTCGGCCCATGAGGGGGATCTCGCGCCCGTTGCTGCCGGTTTTCGTCGCCGTGAGTGGCCTGCTGCTCGCGGCAACCGCCGGTGCCGCGCAGGTCAAGGCGCTACGCGTGTGGGGCGGGCCGGATTCCACCCGGGTGGTGCTGGATCTCTCCGGGCAGCCTTCCGACTACAAGCTTTTCGAATTGGACAACCCGGCGCGGATCGTCCTGGACGTCGAGGACAGCGGCTTCGCCGACGGTTTCCACGTGCCATCGGTCGGTGGCTTGCTGAAGGACATCCGCAGCGGCAAGAACGCCAAGGCCGCGCGCGTGGTGCTGGACCTCAGCGCGCAGGCGCATCCGAAAAGTTTCCTGCTCAAGCCCGCCGGCCAGTACGGCTACCGCCTGGTGGTGGATCTGTATCCGCAACGCGCGGCCAAGAAGGACGAGGTCGTGCGCACCGTCGAGGACGACATTGCGCGCGGCAAGCCCAGGCCGGTGGTGGTCGCGGTGGACGCGGGGCACGGCGGCGACGATCCCGGCGCGCACGGTCCCGACGGCACGCAGGAAAAGAACGTCACGCTTTCGGTCGCACGCGATCTGGCAAAGCTGATCAATGCACAGCCGGGCATGCGCGCGGTGCTGACCCGCGACGGCGATTATTTCGTGCCGCTGAAGAAGCGCTACGAAATTGCGCGCCAGAACAAGGCCGACCTGTTCGTTTCCATCCATGCCGACGCCTACACCAGCGCCGACGCGCGCGGGTCGTCGGTGTGGGTGTTGTCGAAACACGGCAAGGTGTCGGAGGCCGCGCGCTGGCTGGCCGACAGCGAAAACCACGCCGACCTGATCGGCGGCGTGTCGCTGGACGACAAGGACGATACGCTCGCTTCCGTGCTGCTGGACCTGTCGCAGGGCGCATCCATCGAGGCCAGCGAGGCCGTCGCCAAGCGCGTGCTCAAGGCCTTGGGCGCGCTCGGGCCGACCCATCGCGGCTACGTCGAACGCGCCAACTTCGTCGTGCTGCGTTCGCCGGACGTACCCTCCATCCTGGTCGAGACCGCGTTCATCACCAACCCCGCTGAAGAGCGCAAGCTGCGCGATCCGGGCCATCGCCAGGAACTCGCATCCGCGATCCTGAAAGGCGTGCAGGGTTATTTCGAGGACACGCCGCCGCCGGGCACCTGGTTCGCAGCGGTGAAGAGCGGGCGCATCCATCCGGGCGAAACCGATTCGGGCACCTTGCTGGCGGCTGTACAGGACGACGGGCGCGCGAAATCCGGCGACAGCGCCGCCGCCGGCACCACGGCGAACAGGCCGGCCGCCGCCCGCAAGCAGATCGCGCGCAACGACGACAGGCCGCGCGTGCGGCCGCCGGCATCCGATGCGGACATCCAGGTGGCGAGTGCGATTCCGCCCGCGCCGCAGCCTGACAAGCCCTCCGCGCTCGATGCGCGCATCCGCGACATGCATCGCGTGATGCGCGGCGAAACGCTGTCCGGCATCGCGCAACAATATGGCGTCACGATCAATGCGCTGCGGATGCTCAACAGCAAGATTCCCGACGACGGCAGCGTGCAGGCGGGGCAGGTGCTGTTGATCCCCAGTTCTTAGTTGTGCAATCGTCCCTGATTGCTGCCCGACGGGCCGATTCGCGAATCTGTTGCCGTTCCAAACCATCAGGATCAAAAGTGGCCGTCCGTGGCCGCACTCCTGAATAACAGCACGCTCCAAACCGGCTTCCCGATTTCCGGTTCGGCTCTTGGTATCCTTCGCGCCTGCTTGCGTGAAGACCGATGCCGCCGATCCGTCCGCTGTCCCCCGAACTCGTCAACCAGATCGCCGCCGGCGAGGTGATCGAGCGCCCGGCTTCGGTGGTCAAGGAACTGGTGGAGAACAGCCTCGATGCCGGCGCCACCCGCGTCGAGGTTGATGTCGCGCAGGGCGGGGCGCGGCTGATCCGCGTGCGCGACGATGGCGGCGGCATCCCGCGCGAAGAGCTGCCGCTCGCGCTGGCCGCGCATGCGACCAGCAAGATCGCGAGTTTTGCCGACCTGGAACGCGTCGCCAGCATGGGTTTTCGCGGCGAGGCGCTGGCGTCCATCGCGTCCGTGTCGCGCCTGCAACTGGTTTCGCGCACGCGCGATGACGAACACGCCTGGCGCATCGAGGCGGCCGGCGCGCGCGTCGGCGAGCCGCAGCCCGCCTCCGGCGCGGTCGGTACCACGATCGAAGTGCACGATCTGTTCCATTCCGTGCCGGCGCGACGCAAGTTCCTGCGCGCCGAGCGCACCGAATTCGGCCACATCGAGGAACTGGTGAAGTCGCTGGCGCTGGCGCGCCACGATGTCGAGTTCCGGCTCAGCCACAACGGCAAGCCGGTGCGCCTGCTGAAACCCGCACGGGACGAATCGGCGCAACTCGCGCGCGCTGCGGAACTTCTGGGCTCGACCTTCGCGGACAACTGCCTGCGCATCGAGCACGCTGCGGCCGGCATGGAACTGCGCGGCTGGGTCGGCTTGCCGACCGCTTCGCGCGCCCAGGCCGACCAGCAGTATTTCTTCGTGAATGGCAGGCTGGTGCGCGATCGCGTGGTCGCGCACGCGGTGCGACAGGCTTACGCGGACGTGCTGTTCCATGGCCGGCATCCGGCGTTCGTGCTGTTCCTGGGCGTGGACCCGCAGGGCGTGGACGTGAACGTGCACCCGGCAAAGTCGGAAGTGCGCTTCCGCGAAGCGCGGCTGGTGCACGACTTCCTGTTCCGAACCTTGCACGAGGCGATCGCTGAAACGCGAGCCGGCGAAAAGAGGACGGGTCCGATTTCCGCGGAAGATCATTCCCTCCCGCGCTCGCGCGAGGAAAATGAACCTGCCCCCTTTTCGGGAGAAGATCGGCCCTATCCCGCATGGCGCGCGCAGCCAGGCCTCGGCCTGGCGGTTCGCGAAGCTCCGGTGGACGCCTATGCGCGCCTGCTGGAAACCGCGCCCGCGGTTTCGTCGCCGTTGCCGGACTTACGCGACGAGGTGCCGCCGCCGCTCGGTTATGCGCTGGCGCAACTGGCCGGCGTGTACATCCTGGCCGAGAACGCGCACGGCCTGGTGCTGGTGGACATGCACGCCGCGCACGAGCGCGTGACCTACGAGAAACTGAAATCGGCACGCGATTGCGACGGCGTGCGTTCGCAATTGCTGCTGGTGCCGTTGGTGGTCGCCGTGACCGAGCGCGAGGCCACCGCTGCGGAAGAACATGCCTCCGCGCTCGCCGGCTTCGGGCTGGAACTGGATCGCAGCGGTCCATCGCAAGTGACCGTGCGGCGCATTCCTTCGCTGCTCGAGGGAGCTGACGTGGCGCAGCTCGCGCGCGACGTGCTCGGCGAGCTGGCGCAGCACGGAAGTTCGCGGCGGCTGGAGGAACTGCACAACGAATTGCTGGCGACCATGGCCTGCCACGGCTCGGTGCGCGCGCATCGCCGCTTGACCTTGCCCGAAATGAACGCGCTCCTGCGCGAGATGGAAGCGACCGAACGCTCCGGACAGTGCAACCACGGCCGGCCGACCTGGACGCAGTTGAGCATGGGCGAACTGGACAAGCTGTTTCTTCGTGGAAGGTGAGCGCGCCTGCGCGCGGCAGATGCGATGGACAAGCGAATGGATGATTACTCCCGGGAAATCGAACACTGGCGCGCGCAGCGCATCGCGCGGCTGACCGCGCCGGATGGTTGGCTGAGCCTCACCGGGCTGCACTGGCTGGAGCCCGGGCCCAACACGCTCGGCAGCGCCGCCGACAACGCCATCGTGCTGGCGAAGGCGCCGGCGCATCTGGGCACGATCGAGTGGCGCGACGACGACACGATGATTCTGCGACTGGCGTCCGATGGCGGCGTGCTGGTGGATGGCGAAACCACGTCGGAGACGACGGTGCGGGACGACCGCGAGTCGAATCCCACGCGCGTGTCGTTCGGCAGCGTCAATTTCGTCGTGATTGACCGCGGCGGTCGCAAGGCGCTGCGCGTGCGCGACGGCGAAGCGGCGACTCGCACGCAGTTCGCCGGCATCGAATCGTTTAGGCCGGATCCCTCCTGGCGCATCGTCGCCGACTGGGTTCCCTTCGATCCGCCGCACACGCTGGAAACGGCCAACGTGATCGGCCAGATGGAGCGCTACCCGGTGCCGGGCAAGGCGGTCTTCGAACGCGACGGTCGCCGGCACGAGCTGCTGCCCGTCATCGAGGTGCCGGGGGACACGCAACTGTTCCTGATCTTCGCCGACGGCACTTCGGGCCGCGAGACCTATGGCGCGGCGCGGTTCCTCTATGCCGATCCGCCGCGCGACGGCAGGATCGTGCTGGACTTCAACAAGGCCTACAACCCGCCGTGCGCCTTCACTGCTTTCGCCACCTGCCCACTCGCGCCGCCGGAAAACCGGCTGGACCTGCGCGTGACCGCAGGCGAGAAAAAGTACAGGGGATCGAGGGCCTGATCGGGGCCGTGCTTTCATTTGACAGTGCGGCCAAGGATGGCCGCTTGTAGTCTTCACCAAGGCTCGCGAATCACAGGCTCGCAATGTCGGTTGTCGGGCAGCGATCATGGACGATCGCACAGGACAGGGAACCTTTGCCGGTCAACGTGTTCCAACAACCGGCGGCATGATCTAGCATCTCGCGAGCATCGTCCGCCCATCGAGTCCTTCGGAGAGTGTGCATGAGGAGCGGCAGCGCCGGCATCATCGGCCTGTTGGTCATGACAGCGGCAGCAATGTTGCCGCCGTGTGCGCGTGCGCAGACCGCGCCGCCGTCCGGGGATCGCAAGCTTTCCTATGCGCTGGGTTACGAGGCCGGGCGCGATCTCGGCCAGCACGGGCTCTCGATAGACATCGCCGCCGTGTTGCGCGGGGTGCAGGACGGTTACGGGCAGAAGAAGCCCGTGTACTCGCCGCAGGACATGCAGCGGGTGATCGCGGCCATGCAGCAGAAGATGGTCGCACAGGCCCGCGCCGCCTACGCCAAGCTGGCGGCCGACAACCTGGCGCGGGCGCAGAGGTTCTTCGCCCAGAACAAGCAGCAGAAAGGGGTGGTCACGCTGCCCTCCGGCGTGCAGTACAAGGTGCTGGAAGACGGACGCGGCGAGAAGAGCCCCACGCTCGGCAGCGAAGTCACCCTGCAATACCGCGGCGCCTTCCTGGACGGCACGGTGTTCGACAACACCTACGACCGTGGACAGCCGGTGACCTTTCCGGTGGACCAGATGATCCGCGGCTGGCAACAGGTGATCACGCGCATGCACACCGGCGATCACTGGCAGGTGTTCATCCCCCCGAAGATGGCCTATGGCGAACGCGGCCAGCCGCCGCGGATCGGCCCTAACGAGGCGCTGGTGTTCGACATCCGCCTGCTGGATACCAAACCCTGAGCGTCGTCGGTGTTACGCTTCCGCCGATGGATTCCCTTGCACGCCCCCTCCCGTCGCCGCCTACGCCGTGCATTGGCGTGTGCAGGCTGGATCCGCAGGGCTTCTGCATCGGCTGTCGGCGCACGCTGGACGAAATCGCGCGCTGGGGCACGATGAGCGACGCCGAGCGCCTGCGCTGCATGCGCGAAGTGCTGCCCGGCCGTCCTCCGGCGGGATGATCCGGGTCGTCGCGGAACGATCAGGCACCGACGACATGACGGCGGCAGCGAGCCACGCGCATGATTCGATCGCGGCGATCGCGCGTTCGCTGCATCCGGTCCACCTCCCGCCGGAAGCACCGGGCTGGAACCGGGCCGAATTGCTGGACCTGATTGGCGAAGCGCCGCGCACGAAAGCGGCCGTGCTGCTCGGTATCCGCGATCTGCCGCAACCGACCGTGATCTTCACCGTGCGCCACAGCGGATTGCGCACGCATGCGGGCCAGGTCGCCTTTCCGGGCGGACGCGCCGATCCCGATGACGCGAATGCGATCGCCACCGCACTGCGCGAGGCGCGCGAGGAAATCGGACTCGATCCGCGCGATGCCCGGCCGCTCGGGTTCCTGGATTGCCTGGAGACGGTCAGCGGCTACTGCGTGACGCCGGTGGTGGCCTGCATCGGCGACGCTGTGCCGTTGTCGCCGCGATCGCAGGAAGTGGAGTCGGTGTTCGAGATGCCGCTCGAATTCCTGCTCGATCCGGCCAACCTGCGCGAGCGCGATTTCATCTCCCGGGGTCGGAGCCGGCGCGTGTACGAGTACGCCGACACCGACCCGTTGATCTGGGGTGCGACCGCGCTCATGCTGGTGAACCTGATGCGGCGCATGGGATTGATGTAGGGCGGGTTTCAACCCGCCATTTTGGCCGGCGGATCAAGACCCGCCCTGCGGAGCTGCCATGAACGGAACCGACGTGCTGATTTCCGCCCGCGATCTCGCCGCATTGCCGGCTTCCGACGCATTGATCGTGGATTGCCGTTTCGAACTGTCGGACCCGGGCAAGGGCGAGCGCGAATTCCTCGAAGCGCATATCCCGGGCGCGGTGTACGCCAGTCTGGATCGCGATCTCTCGGATCTTTCGAAGAAGGGACTCGGCCGGCATCCGCTGCCGGACGCGCCTGCGTTCTCGCAGACGCTTTCGCGCTGGGGCTGGACGCCGCGCTCGCGCGTGCTTGCCTATGACGACAATGGCGGCGCGCTGGCCGCCGCGCGGTTGTGGTGGATGTTGCGCATTTGCGGGATCGATGCCGCCGTGCTGGACGGCGGCCTGCGCGCGTGGCGCGAAGCCGGCCTGCCGCTCGAGCACGGCCCATCGCGGCCGCGCGAGCCCACGCAAGTCGAGGTGCATTTCGATCCGGCCCAGGTCGTGTATCACGAAGAGCTCGAACGCCTGCGCGACGAGCCGTCCACGCTGCTGCTGGACGCGCGCGGCGCCGTGCGTTACCGGGGCGAGGCCGAGCCGATCGATCCGGTCGCGGGGCATGTGCCGGGAGCCTTGAACCGACCCTTCGGCGACAACCTCGATGCGAACGGCCGCTTCAAGCCGGCCGCTCGATTGCGCGAAGAATTCGCAGCGGTCGTGGGCCATCGCGTTCCGCGCGGGGTGGTCCACATGTGCGGCTCGGGTGTGACCGCCGCGCACAACCTGCTGGCGATGGAAATCGCGGGCCTGCACGGCTCGCGGCTGTTCGCGCCGAGCTGGAGCGGATGGGTCTCCGATCCGGACCGGCCGGTGGCGAAAGGCCCGTAAGTGCGCTCCGCGCACGATGGCATAGATCGAGGATTTGGGATCGTCCCGAACTAGGCAGTCTTGGCTTTCAATCTCGCCACCATCGCGCGCAGGGTCTCCTGCGCTTCCGGCGCGAACCAGGTATCGAGAAGGGCATCCACCGAAAGCGAGGCGGAATCGCCGAACAGCGCCGCCAGGTCCGCGCGGGCCAGGGCGCGCGTGGAGAGCATTGCCTGGCGCGGCAGCTTGAGCAGTTCCTCGAGCCAGCCGATGGCGCGCGCGGCGACGAAGTCCACATCGGCCAGTTCGTCCACGAATCCGGCGGCCAGCGCGGCTTGCGCATCCAGCATCGCGCCCTGGACCAGCAGGCGTTCCGCGCGATAGGGCCCGAGCAGCCGGCCCAGCGCCACCTGGATGACCGCGGGCACCGTCAGTCCCACCTGCACCTCGTTCAGGCCGATGCGGTACGCGCCGTGGGCCATCACCCGAAAATCGCAGAACAGCGCGATCACCGCGCCGCCGGCCGGGCTGTGGCCGGTGACCGCCGCCACCACCGGAATGGGCGAGCGCGCCAGCGCGGCGCACATGCCCAGGAAATCGCTCCAGAAGGCGCGCATGCCGGCGCGGTCCAGCGTCAGCAGGAACGGCACGTCGAGGCCCGCCGAGAAGATGCCGGTTGCACCCGAGATGACCAGCGCATCCACGCCTTCGCGCGGTGCGGCTTCCACCGATTCGCGCAAGGCGTGCACGAGTTCCGGATTCAATGCGTTGACCGGTGGGCGCGCGAGTCGCAGTTCACGGATGCCGCCTTGGTGTTCGATGGTTTCGAGCATTTCCCGCCTCGTCAGTTTTCGACCTTGAATATACTCAGCCCGCTTCCGAGTCGCGGTGCGGGTCGCAACGAAAGCCTCTCATTCTCGTCATCCCGGCGAACGCCGGGACCCAGTGCCTTTTATGTTGAACAGAAAGGAGCGGAGTCACTGGGTTCCGGGTTCCGCGCCGGACTTCGTCCGCCGCAGCCCCGGAATGACGAGGAATGATGTTTTTCGCAAGCCCCCGAGTCCCGGGTCGCGGGTGCGGGTCGCGACGAAAGCCTCTCATCTCCGTCATCCCGGCGAAAGCCGGGACCCAGTGCCTTTTATTTTGAAACAGAAGGAGAGGGGTCACCGGGTTCCGGGTTCCGCGCCGGACTTCGTCCGCCGCAGCCCCGGAATGACGAGGAATGATGTTTTTCGCAAGCCCCGAG
>DASVDY010000274.1:0-18933 GCA_036380855.1 Rhodanobacteraceae bacterium | reverse complement strand
CGCACGCGCCAGGCCGCATCGCGCCCGCGCACTTCCAGTTCCGGCAGGAACACCGCCGCGCCCTCGACCGGCAAATTCTTCAGCGCCTTGCCGGCCTCGATGCAGGCGCGCTGGTAGGCCAGTCCGTCGAAATCCACTTGCGCGCCCAGGCCGACCAGCAGCACGCGCGCAGCGCGCACGCCGGCGGGCGCATGCACCAGCAACGTGGTACCGGCCTTGCAGCTCAGGTCGCCGGCCTCGCGCAGGCGCGTCAAGGCGCCACCACTTGCCTGGTCGAGCGCCGCGGCGGCGCCCGCGAAGGGCTGGTCGAACACGCCGACCACCACGCAGGGGGCATCGGTCTGGTCGGCGGCGGCCTGGGCAGAACTGAACTCGAGCATGACAATCTTCCGTTTGAAAACAATCCGAAGGAGCGGAGCCGCTAAACTGCCGCGTTTGCCGGCCCGCAAAGCATTCAAGTTTACTGCATGTTCCGCCTCACCATCCTCGACCGCTACTTGTTGCGCGAGCTGCTGTTCGGCACGCTCGCCGCGGTTGCCGTGCTGCTGGTGATCTTCACCGGCGGCACGTTCGCGGACATCCTGAACAAGGTGGCGTCGGGCCGGCTGCCCGGCGACATCATGTTCGAGGTCCTGGGCCTGCACCTGGTGGACACGTTGTCGGCGCTGCTGCCGATGGCGATGTTCCTCGGCATGCTGCTGGCGCTGGGCCGCATGTACCGCGACAGCGAGATGCACGTGCTGTTCACCTCCGGCTTCGGCCCGCGCGGCATGTTGCGCCCGGCCGCGATGCTGAGCCTCGGCGCGGCGATCCTGATCGCGCTGATCTCGCTGTGGCTGGGGCCGCTGGCCACGCGCACGGCGGACGCGGAAGTGGAGCAGGCCAACCGTTCGGTGATCGCGGCAGGCCTGGAGGCCGGGCGGTTCACCGAGCTGCCCGGCAAGGGCGGGATCATTTTCGTGGACACGCTGAGCCCCGACGGCACGAAGCTCGGCAAGTTGTTCGTGGAAAGCGAGCGCGCCGGCACCCAGGACGGCAAGCCGGTGACGCAGATTGACGTGATCACCGCCACGCACGGCGAGCTGTACCACGAGGGCACCGAGGACAACCGCTTCATCGCGCTGTTCGACGGACACCGTTTCGACGGCCATCTCGGCCACGACAACTGGCGCCTGATGAAATTCGCGCGCAACGACCTCGCGCTGTCGCCGCCGGACAACAGCGGCGACGACGACGATTCCGAACACTCGCGCGCCACTTCACTGCTGATCGGCGACAAGGATCCGGTCGCGCGCGCCGAACTGCAGTGGCGCATCGCCGCCCCGTTCGCGGCACTCGTGCTGGGCCTGCTGGCGCTGCCGATGTCGCGCCAGAACACGCGCTCGTCCACGCTCGGCAAACTGGTGATCGCGGTGCTGGCTTACCTGGTGTTCGCCAACATGCTGGTGCTGGCGCGCACCTTCATCGCGCAAGGCAAGGTGCCGGCAGCGGTCGGGCTGTGGTGGGTACTGGTTCCGGTGTTCGTGTTCGCCGCGTGGCTGTTCGCGCGCCAGTACGCCACGCGGCGACTGCCGAAGGAAGCGCGGCCATGATCGGGGCAGCCTGGCGCAGGGTTCGCATCAAGCGCGCGGACCGGCTGATCTGGGGTGCGGTGCTGGCCAGCGTCCTGATCGCCTGGCTGGTACTCGTCGGCCTGGACACGTTCATCAATTTCGCCAAGGAGGTCGGCGACATCGGCCGCAACGGCTACACGCTGGGTGCGGCGGTCGCCTATATCGCGCTGACGGTGCCGCGCCGCGTGTACGACTGGTTCGTGTTCGCCGCGCTGATCGGCAGCCTGATGGGACTGGGCGGGCTCGGCGCCAGCGGCGAGCTGACCGCGCTTCGCGCGGCCGGAATGTCCAAGCTGCGCATCTGCCTCTCCGCCGCCGCGCTGGTGCTGGTCCTGATGGCGCTCGTGTTCGTGCTGGGCGAAACCGCCGCGCCGGCGGGCCAGCAGCGCGCGGAGAACATCCAGTTGCAGATGCGCTCGGGGCACCTCGGCAACACCAGCAGCGGACTGTGGGCCAAGGACGGCGACACCATCATCAATGCCAAGGCCGCGCTGGCGCGCAACGTGGACGGACGCCCCGGCGTCGAACTCGCCGACGTGCGCGTGTTCGGCTTCGACCCGGCCGGCGAGCTCACCTCGTTCCAGTGGGCGAAGACCGCCACGCAAAAGGGCGGAAGCTGGATCATGCACGCGGTGCGCAGCACCACGATCTCGCCGCAAGGCGCGCACAGCACGTTCGCGAAGCAGCGGTCGTGGAAATCGGGGCTCGACCCGGAAGTGCTGCAATTGTCGGTGGTGCATCCGGAATATCTCTCGCTCGCGGACCTGCAGCGCGACATCGCTTACTACCGCAGCAACCAGCAGAACCCCGGCACCTATCTCAATGCGTTCTGGGGACGCGCGCTGTATCCGCTCAACACGCTGGTGCTGGTGCTGTGCGCGCTGCCGTTCGCGTTCGGGGCGCTGCGATCCGGCGGACTCGGCCGGCGCCTGTTCATCGGCCTGCTGCTCGCGATCGGCTGGTTCTTCCTGCAACGCGCCGTGGTCGGGCTGGGAACGGTATTCGGCGTCCCGGCACTGGCCGCGAATCTCACGCCCGCGCTGCTGTTGATCGCGGCAGCGGTGTGGTATTTCCGGAGGGTGTAGGAGCCGGGCTCGGGACTCGGGGCTCGGGACTGGGGGCTCGGGAAGCAACAAGCTTCGTCATTCCGGGGCCGCGCGCAGCGCGGAACCCGGAATCTTCTCTTCTTCGATGTTCAAAAGCAGATTCCAGATTCCATCGCCGATGGAGCCGTGATGGCGCTCCGGAATGACGAGTGATGGAACCCGCTCCCGATTCGCTCAATTCAGCCGCACCATCACCGTTCCGCACACGCGATCGTGCAGCGTGCGATGCCGCGCATCGAACAGCGCCCACCAGAATCCGGCTCCCGCCGCGCCCAGCGACAGCAGCGCGAGGAAGAAACGCGCCAGCGCCGGCAGGAGCCCGACGGTGCCGCCATCCTTGCGCAAGAGTTTCAGCTTCCACGCGCGCATGCCGATGGTCTGGCCGATCCGTGTCCACGAGATCACGAAGTACGCAACGGTGACAGCAAGCAACGCGAGTTGCAGGCCCAGGCGCGTCGCCCACGCCGGATGCGCCGGGTCGTAGTGCCGGCCGAAGGCGAACAGGCACGTGGAAGCCGTGATCATCCAGAGCCCGACCAGCGGGAACACGTCGTAGACCAGCGCGGCGACGCGGCGCCAAAGCGGCGCGGGACAGGCCAGCCGCGGGCCCCGCGCCGTGCCTGCACCGGAATCGCCGCTCCGATGATCGGGGAGGTCCGGGTCTGAAGCAGCATTCGTCATGGAGGTTCCGGTATTGCCCTTGCGCGCAGCTTATCAACGCGCAAGCATCGCACGATGCAAGCCGCCGTTGCCGAAAGCGCCCGTGAAATCGCCGACACCGATCGCACCGCGATCGAATCCTTCCTGGAGCGCATCTGGTCGCAGGACGGCGTGGCCGACCTCACCCTGACCGCGTATCGCAGCGATCTCGAACTGTGCGCGGCGTGGCTGCGCAAGCGTGGCACGTCGCTGACCGGCGCAACTTACGAGAATCTCGCGCGCTACCTCGGCGAACGCGGCAAGGCCCGGATCAAGGCACGCAGCAATGCGCGGCTGCTCACCGTGCTGCGGCGCTTCTACGCCGATTACGCGCGCACGCGCTCAGGCTTCGAGGACCCGACCCTGCTGCTGGATGCGCCGAAATTGCCGCGCAGCCTGCCGAAGGCGCTTTCCGAGCGCGAGATCGAAGCGCTGATCGCCGCGCCGAAAATCGAGACGCCTTTGGGCCTGCGCGATCGCGCGATGCTGGAGCTGATGTACGCATCCGGCTTGCGCGTGTCCGAACTCACCACGCTGCAGATCGGCGCCTTCAACCTGCGGCAAGGCGTGCTGCGCGTCACCGGCAAGGGCGGCAAGGATCGCCTGGTTCCGGTCGGCGAGAACGCGCTGGACTGGATCGGCCGTTACCTGAAGGAAGCGCGACCCGCGCTGGCCAAGGGCCGCACTCCGGACGTGCTGTTCCTCACCAACCGCGCCGCCGGCATGACCCGGCAGATGGCGTGGACGCTGATCAAGAAGCATGCGATGGCGGCCGGCATTCCGGCGAAAAAGATTTCACCGCACGTGCTGCGGCACTCGTTCGCGACGCATCTGCTCAACCACGGCGCCGACCTGCGCGCGTTGCAGATGCTGCTCGGCCACAGCACGCTTTCCACCACGCAGATCTACACACTCATCGCAAAGGAAAACCTGAAGCGCCTGCACGCGGAGCATCATCCACGCGGCTAGCGACAGAGCAGGCCATGCATGGCCGTGTCGAAGTGAGCTTTCGGCGACGTCGCATGGCGCCGAGCATCGCAACGCCGACGAGCGCACGGACATGGATGTGCGGGCCGGCGCCACGCACCCTGGACGGTTGCTTGCCGCTTGCGGCTCTCTGTCGCGCGCAGCGCGCACCTGCACCGAAACAGGAGTAACCCGCTCGCCCGGGAGGCGAGCGGAAAAAGACATGGACGTCGTACTTAACAGCGAGAAAGGTCGCCCGTTTTATGAGATGTCCCACAAGGGACCGGGGGCCTCGCGTGCTAGCATCCCGGCGCCGCGACCGCATGCGGTTCCAGAGTCAATCATGTCCAAGTTGCTCCCTGCCCTTCTCGCGATCGCGCTGATCGCCAGCGCCTGCTCCGCGGGCGAAAATACCAACGCACCGCCTGCCGGCGACGCCGCTGCACCGACGGCCAGGTCCGCCAGGTCCGCGCTTTCTGCGACGGCGGCCACTCCGGCCGCGCAGGCGCAAATCGCCCACGCACCCAAGGCCGTGCTGGATGCGGTCCACCGGCTCGCGCCCAAGGCGCAGATCCAGGCCGTGGACAAGACTCCGCTGCCGGACCTTTGGCAGGTGATCGTGCAGGGTCAGGCGGTGTACGTCAGCGCGGACGGCCGCTACATGCTGCAGGGCGATGCCTGGGACCTGAAGACCCAGCGCGGGCTGGCCGATGCGCGGCTGGACGCGCTGCGCCGCGAGGCGCTGGCGACGATTCCGCAATCGCGCATGATCCGCTTCGCGCCGGCACATCCCAAATACACCGTGACGGTGTTCACCGACGTGGATTGCCCGTACTGCCGGGTGTTCCATTCGAAGATCGCCGAGTACAACAAACTCGGCATCGCCGTCGATTACCTGTTCTGGCCGCGGACGGGCCTGAACACGCCGTCGGCCGAGAAGGCCGTGGCGGTGTGGTGCGCGGCCGACCGCAAGCGCGCCTTCACCGAAGCCAAGCACGGCGTGGATCCCAAGCCCGCGCATTGCGACAATCCGGTCGCCCGCGATTACCAGCTCGGCATTGACCTGGGCGTCAACGGCACGCCCACGATCATCGCCAGCAACGGCGCGGCGCTGAACGGCTATGCCGACCCCATGCAGCTGCTGCAGTGGCTGAACCAGGTGCCGGGGCCCCGGGACGGAGGCTGAGGCGCTGGCGACGGATTCGTACCCGTAGGGCGGGTTTCAACCCGCCGTGGCGAGCGATGGCGGGTCAAGACCCGCCCTACGGCGAACGGAGCGTCCTGTCGGCGCTGCTACAATAGGCGGCCTTGTCCCCGGCAGCCTTCCGACTCCCATGATCGTCCTCGACGGGCGCTCAGCCCTGTCGCCGTTTCGTCTGGATCGCCTGAACGAACGACTCGCGAATGTCGCGCCCGGCGCGCGCGTGCGCGGCGCGCGCTTCGTCTACTTCGCCGACGTGGCGCATGCCCTCGATCCGGAACAACACCGGCGCCTGGCCGAAGTGCTGGATGCCGGCGAAGGCGCGCCACTGGATGCCACCCTGTGGATCGTGCCGCGGCTGGGCACGCTGTCGCCATGGTCGTCCAAGGCCAGCGACATCCTGCACGACATCGGCCTGCCGGTGCGGCGGGTCGAGCGCGGCACGGCATTCCTGATCGAAGGCCTGAGGCCGGAAGACACCGCCGCGTTCGATGCGGTGGCCCATGCGCTGCACGACCCGATGACGCAGTCGGTGCTGACCACGCTGGACCAGGCGACCGGCTTGTTCCTCGCCGGCCAGCCCGGCGCGCTGCACACGGTCGCGCTGGGCAACGACCCGCGCGCGGCGCTGCAAGCGGCGAACTCGGAGCTCGGCCTCGCGCTGGCCGCGGACGAGATTGACTACCTGATCGAACACTACGCGCGCCTGCAGCGCGATCCGACCGACGCCGAGCTGGTGATGTTCGCGCAGGCCAACTCCGAGCACTGCCGGCACAAGATCTTCAACGCGCAGTTCACGGTGGATGGCGAGCCGCAGGCGGCCACGCTGTTCGGCATGATCCGCCACACGCACAAGATGTCGCCGGCGTACACGCTGTCGGCGTACAGCGACAACGCCGCGGTGATCGAGGGTTCGCACGGCGCGCGCTTCTTCGCCGATCCGGATGGCGTATGGCGCGCGCACCAGGAAGCGATACCGTACGCGATCAAGGTGGAAACGCACAATCATCCGACCGCGATCGCGCCGTGGCCGGGCGCGGCCACCGGCGCCGGCGGCGAGATCCGCGACGAAGGCGCGGTCGGTCGCGGCGGCAAGCCCAAGGCCGGGCTGACCGGCTTCTCGGTGTCGCACCTGCGCATCCCCAATCTGCCGCGTCCGTGGGAAACCGAACGTCCGCTGCCGGCGCGCTTCGCCACCGCGTTCGAGATCATGCGCGACGGCCCGCTGGGCTCGGCGGCGTTCAACAACGAATTCGGGCGTCCGTGCCTCGGCGGCTACTTCCGCGCGTTCGAACAGGAAACCGGCGAACCCGGCAAGCGCCGCGGCTACGACAAGCCGATCATGATCGCCGGCGGCGTGGCGAACGTCCGACCGATGCACGTCAACAAGAACAGGCTCGCGCCGGACGATGCGGTGATCGTGCTCGGCGGCCCCGCGATGCTGATCGGGCTGGGCGGCGGCGCGGCCTCGTCCATGGCCGGCGGCGCTTCCAGCGCGGAGCTGGATTTCGCGTCCGTGCAGCGCGACAACCCCGAGATGGAGCGTCGCTGCCAGGAAGTGGTTGACGCCTGCGCGGCGCTGGGCGACGCCAATCCGATCGTGGCGATCCACGATGTGGGTGCCGGCGGGTTGTCGAACGCGATTCCGGAACTGCTGCACGATTCCGGCGTCGGCGGCGAGATTGACCTCGACAAGGTGCCGCGCGACGACCCGCAACTCACGCCGATGCAGGTGTGGTGCAACGAATCGCAGGAGCGCTACGTGCTGGGCGTACGCCCCGCCGACCTGCCCGCGTTCGAAAAGATTTGCGCGCGCGAGCGCTGCCCGTTCGCGGTGGTGGGTACGGCGACGGAGGAGCAGCGGCTGCTGGTCACTTCGGATCAGCGGGACCAGGGACAAGGGACCAGGGACCAGAAAAGTGCGGCGGGCGGGCAGTCCCCGGTCCCGGGTCCCCGGTCCCCGGTAATTGACCTGCCCCTGGACATGCTGCTCGGCAAGCCGCCGCGCATGCAGCGCGAGGCCTCGCGCTGCAAACCGCGCGTGGAAGTGGTGGCGGATGTCTCCGGCATCGGCCTGGAAGACGCGGTGCAGCGCGTGCTGCGCATGCCCGGCGTGGGCAGCAAGAGTTTCCTGATCACCATCGGCGACCGCAGCGTGGGCGGCCTCTGCTCGCGCGACCCGATGGTCGGCCCCTGGCAGGTGCCGGTGGCCGATTGCGCGGTGACGCTGGCCGATTTCGAAGGCTACGCCGGCGAAGCGATGGCGATGGCCGAGCGCGCACCGGTTGCGCTGCTGGATTCGGCCGCCGCCGCTCGGCTCGCGGTCGGCGAGGCGATCACCAACCTGCTCGCCGCGCCCGTGGTGCTGGATGAAATCCGCCTGTCGGCGAACTGGATGGCCGCCAGCGGCAAGCCCGGCGAAGATGCCGCGCTGTTCGACGCCGTGCGCGCGATCGGCGAAGAGCTGTGCCCGGCGCTGAACATCTCGATCCCGGTCGGCAAGGATTCGCTCTCGATGCAGACCGTGTGGAACGACGGCGAGCGCGAGCAACGCACCGTCGCGCCGGTGTCGCTTGTCGTCACCGCCTTCGCGCGCGTGGCAGATGCCCGCCGCACGCTGACGCCGCGCATCAAGCTCGACCGCGGCGATTCCGAATTGTGGCTGCTCGACCTGGGCGCGGGCCGCGATCGCCTGGCCGGTTCCTCGCTGACGCAAGCGTTCAACCGGGGTGGCGGCGTGCCACCGGATCTCGACAACCCGCAGCGCCTGAAATCGCTGTTCGCACTGGTCCGCGAAGCCGAGAGCGCAGGCTTGCTGCTCGCCTACCACGACCGCTCCGACGGCGGCGCCATCGTGACCTTGCTGGAGATGGCCTTCGCGGGGCATTGCGGGCTGGAAATCCGCCTGGACGGCTGGGCCGACAATCCGTTGCGCGGCTTGTTCAACGAGGAACTGGGCGCGGTTGTGCAGGTGCGCACGGCCGATCGCGACGCGTTCATGGCGCTGGTCGCGCGGCACGGACTCGCCTCGATGTGCCACGCAATCGGCCGGCCCAAACCCAAGCTCGGCATCAAGCTGCTGGCCGGCGACGAGAAGCTGGCGAAGTGGAACTGGACGCAGTTGTTCACCGCCTGGCACGAGACCAGCCATGCGATGCAACGCCTGCGCGACAACCCGGCGAGCGCCGATGCGGAACGCGCCTGGCGCATCAGCGACGACGACCCGGGCATTTCGCCGAGACTGACTTTCGAGCCGGGCGAGGATGTCGCGGCACCCTACATCGCGCGCGGCGCGCGCCCGCGCGTGGCGGTGCTGCGCGAACAGGGCGTCAATGGACAGGTCGAGATGGCCGCGGCCTTTACCCGCGCGGGCTTCGAGGCGGTGGACGTGCACATGAGCGACCTCGCCTCCGACCGGCGCAAGCTGGCCGACTTCCACGGGCTCGCCGCCTGCGGCGGATTCTCCTACGGCGACGTGCTGGGCGCCGGCCGTGGCTGGGCGGCGTCCATCCTCTACCACGAACGACTGCGCGACCAGTTCGCGGCCTTCTTCGCCGACCCGAGGACCTTCGCGCTGGGGCTGTGCAACGGCTGCCAGATGCTCTCGCACCTGAAAGTCATCATCCCCGGCGCCGAGCATTGGCCGGATTTCCACCGCAATGCTTCGGAGCAGTACGAGGCGCGCTTCGTCACCGTCGAGGTGATGGAATCGCCCTCGATCTTTTTCCGCGGCATGGCCGGCTCGCGCATTCCGATCGTGACCGCACACGGCGAGGGGCGCGCGGTGTTCGAGCACGACGCAAGGCCAGGCAGGGCGAATGCATGCCTGCGCTTCGTGGACAATCGCGGCAAGCCGACCGAAGCTTTTCCGCTCAATCCCAATGGTTCGCCGGACGGGCTGACCGGCTTCACGTCCGGCGATGGCCGCGTGACCATCCTGATGCCGCATCCCGAGCGCGTGTTCCGCACCGTGCAGATGAGCTGGAAGCCGCTGGGCTGGGGTGAAGACTCGCCGTGGATGCGGATGTTCCGGAACGCGCGCGTGTTCGTGGGGTAGCGAACGATCGTGCGCGGAGCGCACGCTACAAGAACAGGCCGGACACGGATTGACGCGGATAAACACGGATACAAGGCGTGTACCGCAGTATTCGGTGACCATCCGGGCTTTTTTGATCCGTGATCATCCGTGTTGATCCGTGTCGAAGCTTTTCTGTCGCACCGCCGGGCAACTGCATGAACGCAGCTTCGCAAATGCGCAACGAAACCGGCCTGACCGAAAGCAATCGGCGCTTCTACGACGGCCTGTGGTCGCGCGCGCGACTGGTCGAGCCGCAACGCTTCAACACCTGGCCGCTGGTGTCGGAGCTCTGCGCCGGGCGCGCGCGCCGACTGGAAATCGCGCCGGGCCTGCGCCCGCGCCTGCCGCTGCAGGGCACGGTATTCCTCGACCTCAGCGCACCGGCATTGCGTGCACTGCACGCCCGCGATGCGAAAACGACGAACGGCGTGATCGGCGCACTGCCCTTTCGCGACCACTCGTTCGACGTGGTCTGTGCGATGGACATCGTCGAACACGTGGCCGACGACGAGGCGGCGCTCGCGGAGCTTGCGCGCGTGGCCGCGCCCGATGCAGTCCTGCTGCTGTCGGTGCCGCTGCACCCGAGCGCGTGGAATGCCTTCGACGATTTCGTCGGCCACTGCCGGCGTTACGAACCGCAGGCCATCCTCGCCAAGCTCGCGAGGCACGGCTTCACCCTGGAGCGCAGCGCGATCTACGGCATGCAGCCGAAATCCTCGGCGCTGCTCGATCTCGGCATGTGGTTCCTGCGCCGCCATCCGCGTACCGCGATGCGCTGGTACAACCGCGTATTCATGCCGCTCGGTTTGCGGATGCAGAAGCCGCTGGATTGGACCGACGGAATGCTGGACGCACGCGGGGTGGACGAGGCCCTGCTGATATGCCGCAGGCGCGACGGCGGGCGATGACGCGCCGGCCCGACGGGGACGCATCGGCGCCCCCGTCACAAGTCGTCTACTTCGTCCGCCGAACAATGTGAATTGCTGCATTCCGAGGCGAGGAGCATGGAGGCGTGGCCCCCGCGCCGGTGCAGGCAGGCTGCACACGCACAGCCAGGAACGAGGGAGCGTCATGGAAGACAAGCAATCGGTGCTGCTGCGCACCACCCCGGGCAGCCCCGGCGAAAGCGCCGCCCCGTCGCTTGGCGAGAAGAAATCGCCGAGCCGAGGCCGCTCGGTCCGGCGCGGCCCTGCGCCGCCGGACGCGAGGATCCGCCGTCCCATTTTCATCGTCGGGATCGGCCGCAGCGGCTCGACCATTTTTCACCGGATGTTTTCCGATCACCCGAACGTGACCTGGGTGTCGGGTCTGTGCGACCGCCATCCGTCGCGACCGGCGCTGAGCCGCGCCCTGCAACGCATGATCGACTGGCCGGTCCTGAACCTGCCGCTCAAACGGCATTACGAACCCGGCGAGTGCTACAAGTTCTGGGATCACCACTGCAACGGATTTGCGCAACCGTTTCGCGACCTGCTCGCCTCGGACGTGACGGAGTTGAACAAGGCCCGGATTCCGCCGGCCCTTGCCGAACTGCTCACCCCCCGCAGGCAGCGGCTGCTGTTCAAGATCACCGGCTGGCCCCGGATCGGCTTTCTGCACGAACTGTTTCCCGACGCGCTGTTCATCCACATCTTCCGGGACGGCCGGGCGGTGGCCAATTCGCTGCTGGAGGTGGATTTCTGGCACGGCTGGCGCGGCCCGCAGGGCTGGCGCTGGGGCGAACTGGACGATGCGCAGCGCGCCGAATGGGAACGGCATGGCAGATCCTTCGTCGCGCTGGCGGCCCTGCAATGGAAGTTGCTGATGGATGCCACTGCACAAGCGGCCGCGCGCATCCCGAGCGGGCAGTTCATGCAACTGCGCTACGAGGATTTCGTCCTCGATCCGATGCGCCACTTCCGCGACGTGACGCAGTTCTGCGGGCTCGACTGGTCGCCCCGCTTCGAGAAGGCCATCGGCAAATACAAGCTTCGCAGCACCAACGACAAGTGGCGCAAGGACCTCACGACCGACCAGCAGGCCATCCTGCAATCGGTGCTGGGCGAGAGCCTGGCGACATACGGCTACGCCTAGTCCGAAGCGGGGTCCCCCGGGCGGCCGCGGAGAGCGCAAGCAGACGGAACGCTTTTCCGCGTTCCAGCGTTCCTTGCGTCTTCCGCGGCTGGACGTCCTTTCGAGCTTTTCATGTCCCCGCGCGCGCCAGCTCGCTGCGCTCGACGATGAACTTCAGGCAGGCATCCGCCGGCAAAGGCTTCGAAAGCCAGTGCCCCTGGATCAGGTCGCAACCCTGGCCGCGCAGGAACTCCAGTTGCTCGGGCGTCTCCACGCCCTCGGCGACCACTTCGAGTTGCAGCGAATGCGCCATGGTGATGATGGTGGAGGTGATCGCCGCGTCGTCGGGGTCAATGGTGATGTCGCCGACGAACTCCTGGTCGATCTTCAGCGTGTCAATCGGCAGACGCTTGAGGTAGGCGAGCGAGGAATAGCCGGTGCCGAAATCGTCAATCGCCACGCGCACGCCGATTGACTTGAGCTCGCCCAGGATGCGCACCGACTGCTCGGCATTGGCCATCACCATGCTCTCGGTGAGCTCCAGCTCGATCTGGTCGGGCGCGATGTCGTACTCGGCCATGATCTCGCACATGCGCAGGGTCAGCTCCGGCCGTTCCAGTTGCGCGGCGGAGACGTTCACCGCCATGGACAATCCGCGCAGGCCGGCTTCGCGGAAATCCTTCAGGGCGGCGCAAGCGCTCACCAGCACGAACTCGCCGATCTCGTTGATCAGGCCGACTTCCTCGGCCAGCGGGATGAACACCGTCGGCGGGATCGCGCCCAGCTCGCCGCTGTTCCAGCGCAGCAGCGCTTCCATGCCGGTGATGCGGCCGCTGGCGATTTCCATCTTGGGCTGGTACACCAGCGTGAATTCGTTGCGCTCCAGCGCCCGCCGCAGGGCAGCGATCATGCGCGCGCGGTCGCGCGCCTGCGTGTCCATGCGCGCGTGGTACACGGCATAAGTGTTGCGGCCGCGCTCCTTGGCCTGGTACATCGCGGTATCGGCGTATTTCAGCAGGTCGGTCGGCACCTGGCCGTGGTCGGGGTACATCGCGATTCCGATCGAGGGCGAAATCACCACCTCCTGCGCGGCGCCGACACCCAGCGGCATGGTGAACGCCTCGATCAGCCGCTGCGACATGTCCTCGGCCTCGCGCACGCTCGCCACTTCCTCCAGGATCACGGTGAACTCGTCGCCGCCCAGCCGCGCCACGGTGTCGCGCTCGCGCACCGCCTGGCGCAGGCGCGCGCCGGCGGCCTTCAGCATGCGGTCGCCGGCGGCGTGGCCCATCGAGTCGTTGACGTGCTTGAAGCGGTCCAGGTCCAGGAACAGCACCGCGACCTTGTGGTTGCCGCGACGCGCGTTGATGATCGCGTGGCCCAGGCGCTCGCCCAGCAGGGTGCGGTTCGGCAATCCGGTGAGCGTGTCGTAATTGGCGAGGTAGCGCAGCTCCTGTTCCACGCGCTTGCGATCGGTGATGTCGGTGAGCACGCCAACGATGTGCGTGGGTTGCCCGCTGGCGTCGCGCACCTGGTTCAATTCCACCCAGCACAGGAACTCCTCGCCGTCCTTGCGCCGTTGCCACATCTCTCCGCGCCAGTGCCCGGATTCGGCCAGCAACTGGCGCACGTGGCGATAGGTTTCGGGCGAGTGCTGCCGGCAGTTGAGCATCGCGGCGTCGTGCCCGATCACTTCGTCTTCCGAATAGCCGGTCATACGGGCGAACGCGGGATTGATCGAGATGAAGTGGTAATTGAGATCGGTGACGGTGACCGCCTCGGTCATGCTGCGGATCACCTCCGCGGCGATGCGGCGATCGCGTTCGGCCGCGCGCAGTGCGTTGATGTCGCGCGCGGTGCCGCAGATGCGCAACGGCTTGCCGGCCTCGTCGCGTTCGACGATCTTGCCGCGCGAGATCACCCACACCCAGTCGCCGCGCGCGTTCATCAGGCGGTGCTCGGCCTCGAAGTGGTCGCTGTTCCCGGCCACGTGTTCGGCCAGAGCCTGTTCGACGCGCTCCAGGTCGTCGGGATGCACCGCGAAGTTGCGCCAGTCGTCGATCGCGATGCTTTCCTCGCGATGCCCGCCGGGCAGACCGTCCGCGCCGAGCCGGAACATCATTCCGGCGTTAAGGTCCCAGTCCCAGAATTCGTCGCCCGAGCCCCACAGCGCCAGGCGCAGCCGGTCTTCGCGCAGGCGCAACTGCTTCTGATGGCGCAATTCCTCCAGCCGCTTGCCGCGCCAGCCCAGCACCAGCACCAGCAGTGCCAGCGCCGCAACCGCCGCGTACAGCACGCGCATGGCCGGGCTTGACCACCAGTACGCCTGCACCTTGAACGGCAGCACCGCCGCGGCGCCGAACTGGCCATTGCGGCTGCGGCCCTGCACGGCGAGGCGGTAATTCCCGGGCGCGAGATTGGTCCAGGTGGCGCTGTGGCGCGTGCCGATGTCCACCCAGTTGTCGTCGTATCCGGCCAGCCGGTAACGGAAATGATTGCGCTCCGGCGCGGTGTAATCCAGCGCGGCGAAATCCACATGCAGGCTGCGCATGTCCGGCGGCAGGCTGAGCGCCGGCGCTTCCTCCGCCGGCGCGGGCATCGCCTCCCCGCCGACGCGCAGCGCGGTGATCACCGCCGGCGGCCTGAAAGCGCTGGGCTTCAGCGCCGCGGTGTCGAGCACGTCGAATCCGTGCATCCCGCCGAATACCAGGCGCCCGTCGCGCAGCGAAAGACATGCGCCGGCGTCGTATTCGTCGCCCTGCAATCCGTCGCTGGCCTGGAATTTCTGCACGCTGCCGGCGCGCGGGTTCAGCCGGCCGATGCCGAGATTGGTGCTGAACCAGATGTTCCCGCGCGCATCCTCGAGCGCGCAGTACACGGTGCCGTCGGGCAGGCCCTGGCGCTGGCCGTAGCGCCGGAAGTGCGCCCCGGCATCGTCAATCCACAACAGCCGGTCCAGCCCCGAGAGCGTGCCGACCCACACGGTCGCATCGCGGCCGACCATCACGTCGGCGACGGTGTGGCCGCTCAGGGAATCCGCCCGCCCGGGCCGCTCGTGGAAGCTGCGCACCTGCGTGGTGGAAGGATCGATCACCGACAGGCCATCCACCGTGCCGGCCCAGATGCGCCCGCGGTGGTCTTCCGCCAGGGCCAGCACGATGTCGCTGGCGAGCGCATCGTCGGCGCCGCCGCGCATGCGGTAGTGATGCAGCAGCTTGCCGTCGCGGTACTGCAACACGCCGTCGTCGAACTGCGCCAGCCAAAGGTCGCCGTTGCGCGCACGTATCATCGCGCGCACGTCCGGCAGGTACCGGATCGAGCTGCCGTCACCGGGCAACCTCACGCGCGTGGCCTTGCGCGTGCGCGGGTCGAGCTCGAGCAGGCCGCGGCTGGTCGCGATCAGCAGCCTGCCGGCGTCGGCAGGCAGGATGGCATACACGCGCAACGGCGACCGCGCATCGGCCGCCAGTGAGCCCGGTTGCTCCGGCTCGCCGCTCGGGTCGGTCGGCGCGACCGCGTCGGCCAGTACCACGCCAAAACTGTCGAAGGCGCCGGTCGCAGGCTCGTAATGCGCCAGCGCGTTGCCTACCGCGCCGAGCCAGAGGCTGCCGTCGGGCGCCTCGTAAAACGCGCGCAAGTGGTTCGCCCCCGAGGCGTATGCGCCCGGCGCGAGATTCACGACGGTGTGGAAGGCCGAGCCATCCGGATCGGTCCACGCCGCCCCGTGCGAATCGGTGCCCACCCAAAGCAGGCCGGAGCGGTCCACGAACAAATCGTCTATCACGCCCGACGGCAAGCTCCCCGCCATGTCGGTTTCCGGCGCCACGACGCGCACCGACTTGCGGTCCGGATCCAGTCGCAGCAGGCCGGCGCCGCCGAGGCTTACCCACAGCCTGCCTGCGCGATCCTCGACGATCCCGTTGACGCGCGTGGGCGTGTCAACGCCCGGCAGGGCAATGCGCGTCACCGCCCCGCTGCGGCGGTCCATTTGCGCGAGGCCGTCGCGGTCGCCCAGCAGCAGGCGGCCGGCATGGTCGCAATACAGGCCGTTGACCGGATCGGTTGCCTCGGCCAGCACGTGCGTGTGCGTGGCGGTATCCGCCAGGGCAATCACCTTGCGCACGCTCGCGGCATACACCGCGCCATCCGGGCAGCGGGCGAACATGGTCATCGCGGTGTCGCTGCCGTCCGGATTCTTCCAGAGCTGGCGCGAGTAGGTATACGGCGCGACCAGGCGTTCGATCCCATGCGTGCCGGCCACCAGCAACGCGCCATCCCCGAGGACCTGCAACGCATAAACGTGCGAATCGGGCGCGACCCCCAGGTGCGGCAGCGGCACCACGCGATCGTGATCCGGATCGAACAGCACCAGCCCGCCGCTGTTGCTGCCTACCCACAACTTGCCGTCGCCGGCATCGGCCAGCGCGGTGATCAGATTGTCGGGGAGGCTGTCGGCACGGTCCGGATCGTGCTGGAATCGCCGCAACGTGTAGCCGTCGTAGCGATGCAGGCCGCCTTCCGTCGCCACCCAGATGTAGCCGCGGGAGTCCTGCGCGATGACGCCAACACTGTTCTGGGCCAGGCCGGCGCTGCTGTCCAGGCGCTGGAAGAAGAAATCGCGCTGGTATGCCTGCGCGGCCACGGTCCACAACAGCAATGCGAACCCCACCAACAGGCGCAGCGCCCTGCGCGCGGCTGAGCAGGATTCCAGGCGCGGATTTGGACGCGTGAGATGCATGTCAGTAAACAGGATTCCCCACCAGGCGAGTGTAGCCGAGTGGTTGCTTCTCCGCTGATAGAATCATGGCGCAAAGGGACCGGAACAGTATGCAGGAACACGCGCCGATTACACACGCCGATCTTGCCGCCGCACTTTCCTCGTTGAACCTGGGCGTCGGCGCTTCCGAATTGCATGGATCGCTCAGCGGCTATCTGTGCGGCGGCGGCAGTGCCGGCGTACCCGTACTGCTGTCCGCGCTGCAACTGGAAAGCGACGATGCGCAACCGAATGAGGCCGGCCAGCGCCTGCTCGGCGAACTGTACGCGGAGACGCGCGTGCAACTGGACGATCCGGAGCTCGGTTTCGAGCCGCTGCTGCCGGACGCCGCGCGTCCGCTCGCCGAACGCGGCGATGCGCTGGTGGACTGGTGCCGCGGCTTCCTGGGGGGGCTAGGGTTGAGCGGCCAGGCGAGTCGGCGCGGATTGTCGGAGGAAGGCTCGGAAATCCTGCACGACCTGGATGCCATCGCCGCCTCGCGCTTCTCGTATGAGGACGCCGACGACGAGAACTCGCTGATGGAGGTGTTCGAGTTCGTGCGCATCGGCGTGCTTTTGCTCTATGCCGAACTGCGCGCGGATCCGGGCCGGCGGCTGCACTGACCCGCATCAAGAATATTGCTGACACGGATCGACACGGACAAGAGCCGATTGAGCAGGATCCAGCGAACTCACATGCACATGACCGGTGCTTTTGATCCGTGTCCATCCGCGTTCATCCGCGTCAAGACGCTTTTTTCGGCTTTTCATTTCGCCGCATGATCTCTCCCGCTGAATTCGCCCGCCGCCGGCGCGACCTGATGCGCATGGCCGGCGATTCGGCGGCGATCATCGTGGCCGCCGCACCCGAACGCATGCGCAACGCCGACTCGGCCTGGCCCTACCGGCAGGATTCGGACTTCCATTACCTCACCGGTTTTCCCGAACCCGACGCGGTGCTCGCGCTGCTGCCCGGTCGCCGCGCGGGCGAGATGGTGCTGTTCTGCCGCGAGCGCGACCCGGAAGCCGAGCGCCTGCACGGCCCGCGCATCGGACCCGAAGGCGCGGTGGAACGCTTCGGCATGCAGGATGCGTTTCCCTACGAGGACATGGACGACATCCTGCCCGGCATGCTGGAAGGCCGCGAGCGGCTGTATTGCCACTTCGGCGCCGAACCGGAATTCGACGCGCGCCTGCTGCGCTGGATGCGGCGCCTGCGCTCGGCGCGCGGTGGCGGCCTGGTGCCGAAGGAATTCACCGCACTCGGTCACCTGCTGCACGACCTGCGCCTGTACAAGTCGGCGGCGGAATTGAAGCTGATGCGCCAGGCCGCCTCCATCGCAGCCGATGCGCAGCGCGCGGCGATGCAGGCGGCGCAGCCGGGCCGGGGCGAGTACGAAGTGGAAGCCGCACTACTGCACGCGATGCGCGCGCGCGGCGCGGTCCCTTCGTATCCTCCGATCGTGGCGGGCGGCGCCAACGCCTGCGTGATGCACTACCTTGAAAACCGCGCGAAATTGCAGCGCGGCGACCTGCTGCTGGTGGACGCCGGCGCCGAAGTGGAGTGCTACGCCTCCGACGTCACCCGCACCTGGCCTGTGGGAGCGAAGTTCTCCCGCGAGCAGCGCGCGCTATACGAGATCGTGCTGGAAGCGCAATGCGCGGCCATAGACGAAGTGCGCACCGGCCGCCCCTACGACGCCGCGCACGAAGCCGCCGTGCTGGTCATCACCGAGGGCCTGTGTGCGCTGAAGCTGCTGCGCGGCAGCGCGCGCGCGGCGCTGCAGTCCGGCGCCTACAAACGCTTCTTCCCGCACAAGACCGGGCACTGGATCGGGCTGGACGTGCACGACGTGGGCGATTACCAGGTGGACGGCGAGGCGCGCCTGCTGGAGCCGGGCATGGTGCTGACGGTCGAACCCGGCATCTACGTGTCGCCGCACGACACATCCGTACCGGAACGCTGGCGCGGCATCGGCATCCGCATCGAAGACGACGTCGCGGTCAGCGCGAGCGGTCCCGATGTGCTGACCGCCGCGGTGCCGAAAGACCCGGCGGAACTGGAGGCGCTGTGCGCGGCATGATCGACAAATCGTTTCCGCTCCGGAACGGCTGGCGCCGGCGCATCTGCGCGAAAGGATGGCCTGCCGCACTCGCTCTCGTCGCTGCGACAGCGACCGCCTCGAGTCCGGCGCCACAAGCCACGTCCCTGCAATACGGCCTGTTCGACACGGTCACGCTGACGCAGCCGGCAGGCACGCCGCGGCGCAGCGTGTTGCTGTTTTCCGACCGCGGCGGCGTGGACGCGGCCAGCCGCACCTATGCACAGGGTCTGGCACAGGGCGGCAGCTTCGTGGTGACGATCAACCTGGATTCCTATCTGAAGGAGCTGGAATCGCTCACCGATCCTTGCAGCTTTCCGGCGGGCCACGTCGAGGAGATGGCGCACTGGATGGAGCGCCA
>DASVDY010000273.1:0-8512 GCA_036380855.1 Rhodanobacteraceae bacterium | reverse complement strand
CGCGTCCAGCGCCGCATTGACGTAAGGGCCCAGCGCTTCGCTGTGCTGTTCGGGTTGCGAATCGCCGACGGCCGGCACGTGCACGGCCAGCCGGCGCGGCGTGCAGAAGGCTCTCGTTCCGGACTGGAACGGAATGCCGCGTTGAGCAAGCCCGTTCATCACGCCTTCGGCGAATGCTCGCGCGAGTTCATCAATAGTGCGAATCGGCAGCTCTTCGCAACCGATCTCGATCAGCAAGGATTTGGGCTCGCTCACTTCAAACCCTCCCTGGTGCGTTCCTCTGTTCGGCATCCTGCCTCACCCTCATCCGGCGCACGCGATGCGATCCGACGCATCGCGTAAGCGCGCCGGCTTCGATCCTCGCAGCCGATCTCGACCAGCAGGGAACTCGGGTCAGCCATGCGCGGCCTCCGCGGCTTCCGCGCCGGCGTTCCTGCCGACGTAGCTTTCCGCCACCGCGCGCGCCAGTGCGCGCACGCGCAGGATGTAGCGCTGGCGTTCGGTGACGCTGATCGCGCGCCGTGCGTCCAGCAGATTGAAGGCGTGGCTCGCCTTGCAGACCTGCTCGTAGGCCGGCAGCGGAAGATTCAGTGCGACCAGCTTGTTGGCTTCCGCCTCGCAGGCGTCGAAGCGGTGGAACATCTCGGCGACGTCGGCGTGCTCGAAGTTGTAGGCGCTCTGCTCGACTTCGTTGCGGTGGAACACGTCGCCATAGGTGACCACGCCGTGCGGCGCGTGCGTCCAGACGAGGTCGAACACGCTGTCCACGTTCTGCAGGTACATCGCCAGCCGCTCGAGGCCGTAGGTGATCTCGCCGGTCACCGGCTTGCACTCCAGGCCACCGGCCTGCTGGAAGTAGGTGAACTGGGTGATTTCCATGCCGTCCAGCCACACCTCCCAGCCCAGGCCCCAGGCGCCGAGCGTGGGCGATTCCCAGTTGTCCTCGACCAGGCGCAGGTCATGCGCCAGCGGGTCGATGCCCAGGTCCTTCAGCGAACCGAAATAGCGCTCGACGATGTCGTCGGGGTTGGGTTTCATCACCACCTGGTATTGGTAGTAATGCTGCAGGCGGTTCGGGTTCTCGCCGTAGCGGCCGTCGGTCGGACGCCGGCACGGCTGCACGTACGCGGCCGCCCACGGATTCGGACCGAGCGAACGCAGGAACGTCGCCGGGTGGAAGGTGCCCGCGCCGATCTCGATGTCCAGCGGCTGCAGCAGCACGCACCCCTGGTCCGCCCAGTAGCGGTTCAAGGTCTGGATGATCTGCTGGAAAGTGAGAACGGCCATATGCGCTCGAGTAAAAGAAAACTCTGAAGAAGCGTCGCGAGCGAAGGCAGATTGCGTGACGCCGGAGCGCAGGAAGCGGAGTGTACACGTCAGTACATGAGCATTCCGAGCACCGCCGGCGCGCAAGATGCCGAGCGCAGCAGCTTATTCAGAGTTTTCCAAAGCGCGCTAGTATACCGGCGACGATGGAGGCGCCCGCAGCATGGCCGTGAATCCGCACCCGCGCAACGCCGCGTCCGGGCTGGGCCGGCGCGGGCGGCTGGAACTGGATGAAGTGCTGGCCGCGCTGGTCGTGGACGGCCTGCTTTCATCCGAGGACGCCAAGCGCGTGCGCACCGGCGCACGCAGCAGCGGCAAGAACGCGCTGGAACTGCATCCGCTGGTGCTGATCGGCAATGCCAAGCTGCCCAACCGGGCCGAACCGGGCAAGCCGCTCTCGATCGAGAGCCTCACCGTCTGGCTGGCCGAAAAGTCCGGCCTGCCGTACCTGCGCATCGATCCGATGAAGATTGATGCCGGCGCGGTGACGCAGGCGGTCAGCCATGCCTACGCGCAGCGCCATCGCATCCTGCCGGTGGAGGTGGAAGCGGATTCGGTGACCTTCGCCACCGCCGAGCCGTTCGACACCCGCTGGGCGGCGGACCTTTCGCACATGATCCGACGCGAGGTGAAGCGCGTTGTCGCCAACCCGCTGGATGTCAGTCGCTACCTGCTGGAGTTCTACGGCGTGCAGCGCTCGATCGCGCTCGCCAAGGAAGCCAAGCAGGAGGATTACGACGCCTCCAAGATCCTCAACTTCGAACAGCTGCTGGAGCTGGGCAAGGGCGGGGAGCTGGGCGCCGACGACCGCCACGTCGTGCACATCGTGGACTGGCTGCTGCAGTACGCCTTCGAGCAGCGCGCCTCCGACATCCACCTGGAACCGCGTCGCGAAGCGGGGCAGATCCGCTTCCGCATCGATGGCGTGATGCACAAGGTGTTCGAATTGCCGCCGCCGGTGATGACCGCCGTGACCGCGCGCATCAAGATCCTGGCCCGGCTGGACGTGGCCGAGAAACGCCGCCCCCAGGACGGCCGCATCAAGACGCGTTCGGCCGCCGGGCGCGAGGTGGAGCTGCGCATCTCCGACATGCCGACCGCGTTCGGCGAAAAGCTGGTGCTGCGCATCTTCGATCCCGACATCGTGGTCAAGGCGTTCTCGCAACTGGGCTTCTCCGCCGACGAGGAGACGGCCTGGAAGCGGATGGTCGAACGCCCGAACGGCATCGTGCTGGTCACCGGCCCGACCGGTTCGGGCAAGACCACCACGCTCTATTCCACGCTGAAGCACCTCGCCACGCCGGAACTGAACGTGTGCACGGTCGAGGATCCGATCGAGATGGTGGCGCCGGAATTCAACCAGTCGCAGGTGCAGCCGGCGATTGATTTCGATTTCGCCGCCGGCGTGCGCACGCTGCTCCGGCAGGACCCCGACATCATCATGGTCGGCGAGATCCGCGATCTGGAAACCGCGCAGATGGCGATCCAGGCCTCGCTCACCGGACATCTGGTTCTTTCCACTTTGCACACCAACGATGCCCCCAGCGCGGTCACCCGCATGCTGGACCTGGGTGCGCCGCATTACCTGATCCAGTCCACGCTCGCCGGCGTGGTCGCGCAACGCCTGGTGCGCACGCTGTGCCCGCATTGCAAGGTCGAGGCCGCGCAGGATGAAACGGCGTGGCGCGTGCTGACGCACGGCTGGGACCTGCCCGTTCCGGAACGCGTCTTTGCACCCAAGGGTTGCCTGGAATGCCGCAACACCGGCTTCCTGGGCCGCACCGGCATCTACGAGATGATGCTGATAAGCGCCAGGCTGCGCGAGATGATTTCGCCGCAACTGGATCTCGGCGGCTTCTCCGCCGTGGCGCTGGCCGAAGGCATGCAGCCGCTGCGCATTTCCGCCGCGGCGCAGGTGGCGCGCGGGATCACCACGGTGGCAGAGGTCTTGAATGTGCTGCCGGCATCGGAGTGACGCGGCGGCCGACGCATGACATCCATCCCACTGTCGCGCGCAAGCGCGCTCCCGCAGTCGCAATGAAACCTCTCCTGATCATCCAGACCGGCGAAGCGCCGGAGTCCATCCTTGTACGCCTCGGTGGTTTCGCCGAGTGGTTCCGGCTCGCGATGCGCGCGCAGCCCGAGCAAGTGCGCGCGGTGCGCGTGGACACGGGCGAAAAGTTGCCGGCGCCGAAGGCTATCGCCGGCGCGGTCATCACCGGTTCCGGGGCGATGGTCACCGACCGCGCTGCTTGGAGCGAGAACACCGCCGCCTGGCTGCGCAATGCGATGGATGTCGAGCTGCCGCTGTTCGGCGTGTGCTATGGCCACCAACTGATGGCGCACGCGCTCGGCGGCACGGTCGGCTGGCTGCCGGGCGGACGCGAAATCGGCACGCAGCCGATCCGGCGCAATGGACAAGATGACGCGCTGCTCGACGGGATGCCCGTGGATTTCCCCGCGCACACCACGCACCGGCAAAGCGTGCTGGAGGCGCCGCGCGGTGCGCGCGTGCTGGCGCGCTCGGCGGCCGATCCGCACCAGATCCTGCGCTACGGCGACAACGCGATCTCCACCCAGTTCCATCCGGAATTCAGCACGCGCTTCATGCGCGCCTACCTGCGCAATCGCGAAGCGGCCCTGATCGAGGAGGGTTTCGACGTGTCCTCGCTCCACGGCGAGGTGCAGGCAACGCCGGAGGCGCGCGGCCTGTTGCGACGGTTCGCACGAGCGGCACTGAAACGAATGTGAGCGCATCGCTGTAGGGCGGGTCTTGACCCGCCGTTGCGCGCGGTGGCGGGCCAAGGCCCGCCCTACGTCCGCATCCGTCGCATCACCGAGCCGCGCGACAGGAACGCAAACACGATCCCGAACCCGAATCCGGCCACGTGCGCCCACCACACCACGGTGCCGAAGCTCGGCCCGGCCAGCGTGAACAGCAGTTGCAGCAGCGCCCAGGTGCCGATCATCAGCCACGCCGGCACGCGCACGAATTCGAAATAGAGCCCCAGCGGCAAGACCAGCCCAAGGTGCGCGCGCGGAAACAGCGCCAGGTACGCCCCCACCACCGCCGACACCGCACCGCTGCATCCGACGATCGGTGCGTTCGTGCCGGAAAGCGTGAGCGCGCCGATCACGTTGGCGAACGCACCGCCCAGCAGGAACAGCAGCAGGAAGCGTTGTCCCCCGAGCGCACGCTCGGCGGAAAAACCGAAGATCACCAGGAACAGGATGTTGCCGACCAGATGCAGCCAGTCGGCGTGCATGAACAGCGCCGTGAACAGTCGCAGCCACGGCCAGCCCGAGAACGGGTGGTGCCTGTCGAACAGATGCGACGGCACCGTGCCCCAGTGCGCCAGCACCGCGTAACGCGCTTCCGGCGCCGCCAGAGCCAGCCAGCAGAACACCGCCACGCACGCGATCACCAGCAGCGGCGTGGCCCAGCGGAAGACGCGGCGTTGGCGGGCGGGTACGTAGACGAACATGGCTCCGGTTTCGCCGCTTTGGACCGATGGCATTTTCGGCGCGGATTTGCGCGGATAAAAGCGGAGCAGGCAGCAGAATCGGCAACAACCCCTTGGCTGTTTTTGTCGGCCCTGTCCGCGTTCGCACCTACCCTTGGTTCTTCTTCAAAAGCACGCGCGCGAAATTCCGCTTGCCGACCTGCAGGACGCCTTCAAACCCCGGCGCGAACACGCGCTGCGCATCTTCCAGGACTTGCGAATCCACGCGCACCGCGCGCTCCCTGATCTTGCGGTTGGCTTCCGAATTGCTCGCCGTCAGTCCGGCGGCGGTGAGCAGCGCGGGCAGGCGCAAGCCCTCCGCCGCAACCGGGATTTCATTGACCGGAAGCAGCGCGGTATCGCCTTCTCCGCGCACCACCGCATGCCAGCCGGCGATCGCGCGCTCGGCTTCGGCGGCATCGTGGAAGCGCGTGGCCAGTTCGCGCGCCAGCTCCAGCTTGAAATCGCGCGGATTGACGGCACCGCTTTCCGCCTCGCGCTTCATGCGCGCGATATCGTCCAGCGACTTCTCGAAGGACAGCAGCTCGAACCAGCGCCACATCAGCGCGTCGCCGATCTTCATCGTCTTTGTGACGATTTCGATGGCCGGCTCGTTGATGCCGATGTAGTTCCCGAGCGACTTGGACATCTTGTTGACGCCGTCCAGGCCTTCCAGCAGCGGCATCGTCAGCACGATCTGCGGCGGCTGGCCGTGCTGCTCCTGCAGCGCGCGACCCATCAACAGGTTGAACTTCTGGTCGGTGCCGCCGAGCTCCACGTCGGCTTGCAGCGCCACCGAGTCGTAGCCCTGCACCAGCGGATACAGGAACTCGTGGATCGCGATCGGCTGCTGCGCCGCGTAGCGCTTGGCGAAATCGTCGCGCTCGAGCATGCGCGCGACCGTGTGCGAGGCGGCGAGCCTGATCATGCCGGCCGCGTCCATCTTGCCGAACCATTCGGAATTGAAGCGCACTTCCGTGCGCTCGCGATCCAGCACCTTGTAGACCTGCGCGGCGTAGGTTTCCGCGTTGGCCTGCACCTCTTCGCGCGTCAGCGGCTTGCGGGTGGCGTTCTTGCCGGTCGGATCACCGATCATCCCGGTGAAGTCGCCGATCAGGAAGATCACCTGATGGCCGAGGTCCTGGAACTGGCGCATCTTGTTGAGCAGCACGGTGTGGCCCAGGTGCAGGTCCGGCGCGGTCGGATCGAAGCCGGCCTTGATCCGCAGCGGGCGTCCAAGGACCAGCCGCGCGCGCAGCTCGTCTTCCTTCAGGATTTCCTCCGCGCCACGGTGGATCAGCGCCAGGGCGCGTTCGTCGGTTGCCATGCGTTTCCCTTGAAGCAAGAGCGGTTGCCGCTGCTACGTCGCGATGCCCATGGCCCTGGCCGCCGAAGGCAGGCGCAGGGTGAAATTGCCGAATTGCGTGTCGCTTCGCAGCGTGAAAGTGCGGTAGAAGTTAATTGTGCGTTAAACGAGGAATATCTCGCAAATGTTTGTCCAACAAAGCATTGACGCGACCTTGACAGGATGGCTATGGTACCCCCCGCCGTTGCGGCTGTCCCCCTGGAAAGACCATGAACCCTCGCCTGCGTCACGCCACATTGCACCATGTCCGTCGCAAGGCGATCTGCCGCAAGGCGCAGCAACGTCATTCCCATTTCTACGCGCGCTGCGCGCATTGGTCCTTCTACCGCAATGCTATCGCGGCGCCGATCCGCTGGGGCCGCGAGCGCTGGGTGTTGTCCGGGGGCGGCCTGCTGCTTGCGCTGCTGACACTGGTCGGGCTACCGGCGTGGGCGCATGCGATGCGCCAGCCGGCTGCGCCGGTCGCGCGCACCACCGTCGCGCTGCAACTGCCACCGCTGCCGATGCAGCCATCGGTACCGGCGGTGGAGGACTGGCAGGTCACGCGCGTGCAGGCCGGGCAGACGCTCGCCGACATCTTCCACGACCACAACCTGTCGCCCGCCGATCTGGCGCGCGTGCTCGGTAGCGGCAAGGACGTGGACGCGCTCAAGCGCATCCATCCGGGCGACGAGATCGCGTTCCTGCTCGGGTCGTCCGGCGAACTGCGCGCGCTGCGTTTCGACCGCGACGCCACCACCCGCGTCACCCTGCATTTCGAGAAGGCCTCCGGCCCGCTGGTCGAGGAAATCACCCCGCGCGACGTGGAACACCGCGAGCACATCGTGCACGGCGTGATCCAGGGTTCGCTGTTCGCCGCCGGCAGCAAGGCCGGCATGAGCAATGCGATGATCCTCAAGCTCGCCAAGGTGTTCGGCTACGACATTGACTTCGCCCAGGACATCCAGCCCGGCGACAGCTTCACGGCGATCTACGACGACGTCTACCGCGACGGCGAATACCTGCACGAAGGCGACATCATCGCCGCCGAGTTCATCAACGATGGCAAGCGCTACACCGCGGTGCGCTTCGAGAATCCGGAAACGGGCGATGTGTCCTACTACAGCGCCGACGGTCGCCCGCTTAAGAAATCCTTCCTGCGCACGCCGGTGGACTTCACCCGCATCTCCTCGACCTTCGGCATGCGCGAGCACCCGATCCTGGATCGCATCCGCATGCACAAGGGCGTGGATTACGCCGCGCCGAAGGGCACGCCGATCTATGCCGCGGGCGATGGCGTGATCAAGTTCCGCGGGGTGAAACACGGTTACGGCAATTTCGTGATCATCCAGCACAACAAGGACATCAGCACCGCCTACGGCCACATGTCGCGCTTCGCCGCCGGCGAGCACGTGGGCGATCACGTGCGCCAGGGCCAGGTCATCGGTTACGTGGGCATGACCGGCCTTGCGACCGGCCCGCACCTGCATTACGAATTCCGCGTGGACGGCGTGCAGCGCAACCCGCTCACCGTGACCCTGCCGAAACCCGAGCCGCTCTCGGGCAAGCTGATGGCGCAGTTCCGCGAGCAGTACGCGCCGCTGATGGCACGCATCCAGATGATTGACGCGCGCCGCTTCGCGGTCGCCAACAGCAAGGGCGACGGCAACCGCAAGCTCGACTGACCACCCACGTGGCGCAGGCCGAACGCCCCACGCTGTACCTAGGGCTGATTTCCGGCACCAGCGTGGATGGCATTGACGCTGCGTTGGCGTCGTTCGAGCCGTCCCCGCGATTGCACGCCGCGCTGACGCACCCGTATCCCGACGATCTGCGCGAACGCCTGCTGGAACTGGCGCAGGGCGACGGCGCGACCACGCTGGACGAGATCGGCGCGCTGGATGTGCGGATCGCCGAATGCTTCGCACAGGCCGCGCTGGCATTGCTGGAGCGAGCTAACGTATCGTCGAAGGACGTGCGCGCACTCGGTTCGCATGGACAGACCCTGCGGCATCGCCCGAACGCGAGGCCGCGCTTCACCATGCAGCTCGGAGATCCGAGCCTGATCGCCGAGCGCACCGGCATCACCACGGTCGCGGATTTCCGGCGCGCCGATTTCGCCGCCGGCGGCCACGGCGCGCCGCTACTGCCGATCTTCCATGCCGCACTGTTCGCGCGTCCCGGCGAGGTGCGCGGCGTGCTGAACCTCGGCGGCATTTCCAACCTCACCGTGCTGCACGCGGACGGCTCGGTGACCGGTTTCGATATCGGTCCGGCGAATGGGCTGCTGGACGCCTGGTGCGCATTGCAGACGGGCGCGCCGTTCGACCGCGACGGC
>DASVDY010000272.1:0-15106 GCA_036380855.1 Rhodanobacteraceae bacterium | reverse complement strand
TACAAAGCGGCTATCCGTAGCAGCGCGCCGCGCGCGACAGGCTTGCATCAATGTCCTTCCGCCCACGCCTCATCCAGCCAGTCGTGCATCAGCTTGAACGCACGCTTCGCCACCTTGGGATTGTAGACACAGCCCGGTGGTGAATTCGCGTCCGGTTCGGCGAAGCAGTGCACCGTGTGCCCGAACACCACGAACTGCCATTCCGCCGGGCTCATCCGCATCTCGTCCATGAACTTGCCGGCATCCGGCATCGTGCCCTTGTCGTCGGCGCCGTTCATCGCCAGCACGCGCGCCTTGATGTTTTTCGCCAGCGAGGGATCGTCGGTGGACAGCCCGCCATGGAAGCTCACCACTGCGGCCACGTCCGCGCCGCTGCGGGCGAGGTCCAGCACCGATGAACCGCCGAAACAGAAGCCGATCGCGGCGAGTTTCGAAGCGTCAATCGGTGCGGCATGCGATTGTGCGAGTTCCTTCAGTTCATCGAAGGCAGCCACGGCACGCGCGCGCATTTCCGCCCGGTCACCGTACAGCGGCTTCACCGCAGCCTGCGCCTCGGCATCACTCTTCGGGCGCAGGTCCCTGCCGTACATGTCGCCAATGAAGATCACGTAGTCGCGGCCGGCGATGGTCTTCGCCTTGGTGATGTTGGCGTCGTTGATGCCGCGCCAGTTGGGGATCAGCAGCAGGCCGGGGCGCGGCGCTTTCACCGCGTCGTCCCAGACCAGCACGCCGCGCATGGCCTTGCCGTGCACGGCGTAGTCAATCGTCCTCGTCTGCATCGCCGCGTGGGCGAACGACGAGAAGCCGAACAGCAATGCAGCGATCAACAGCAGTCGGGTATGCATGATCGTCTCCTTGGCTAGGGGACTGGGGACTGGGGACTGGGGACTGGGGGCTGGGGAATCGGGAATCGGGAATCGGGGCATCCATTTTCTTCGACGTCATTCCGGGGCCGCGCGCAGCGCGGAACCCGGAATCTGCTTTCCTGCCCTGCCTGGAGCAGATTCCGGGTTCCGTTCGCAAAGAGCCGCGAACGGCCCCGGAATGACGACGGGGTTTCCTCAACGCCCCGCCGCATGCTCCACCAGCTTGCGCTTGACCGGTCCGAGCGCATCCAGTGCGCGCATGCCAAGCCCACGCAACGCCACCAGCGGCGGCGCGCGCCAGGCGAATGTCCGTGCAAGCGCATCGAACGAAAGCGCATCCAGCGCGTCGGCCGAGCGGCGGCGGCGCGCGTAACGTTGCAGCACGTGCGGCGATGCGAAATCGCGGTTCGCCTCGCGCGCTTCGCCCAATACGGAAGCCAGTTCGACGACGTCGCGCAGGCCCAGGTTCGCGCCCTGCCCCGCCAGCGGATGCACCGCGTGCGCGGCGTCGCCCAGCAGCACGCAGCCTTCGCCGGCATAGGTCTGCGCCAGTTGCAGGCGCAGCGGGAACGACGCGCGCGGCGTGGCTTCCGTCACCCGGCCCAATCGAAAATCGGTGGCCAATCCGACCGCTTCGCAAAAGGCCGGGTCGTCGAGCGACAACACGCGCCGCGCCTGCGCATCCGGCAGGGTCCATACGATCGAACTGCGCCCGTCCCGCAGCGGCAGCAGCGCGATCGGCCCCTCCGGGAGAAAACGTTGCCACGCGGTCGCCTCGTGCGGCTTTTCGGTTGCGACGTGCGCCACCACCGCGCGCTGCGCGTAATCGCGACCGCGCGTGGCGATCCCGGCTTTCTCGCGCAGCGTGGATTTCGCGCCATCCGCGATCACCAGCACCCGCGCGGAGAGCGGCTCGCCTTCGTTCAACTCCAGCGACACGCGATCGCCACGCGCTGCGAAACCGCGCAGCTCGCCGGGACACACGCGGCGCACGCCGGCGCCCTCCAGCGCCTGCCACAGCGTCCACTGCAGCAGCTTGTTCTCGACGATCCAGCCCAGCTCCGCGCGGCCTTCCGGCGTCGCATCGAAATGCAGTTCCGCGCCGGTTTCCGCATCCCACACATGCATGCGGGCATAAGGCGACACGCGCGCGTCGCGCACCGTGCTCCAGACGCCGAGCCCATCCAGCAGCCTTGCGGACGACGGCGCCAGCGCGATCACGCGCAAGTCCTCGCGATCCCCGGCGCGCCACGGCGAAGGCTCGCGTGCCTCGATCAGCACGACCTCGAAACCCTTGCGCGCCAGCGCCAACGCGCAGGCCGCGCCGATCATGCCGCCGCCGGCGATCGCAACGTCCGGAATGGCGCGACGCGTGTTCATGGCGAACGCTCCAGGGTGGCCATCGGGGGAGCCTCGCCGCGCCAGCCCATGCCGCGTCTCGCCAATGCGCGTTTCAGCGGCGGCACGCTGTCGAAGGCGACCAGCGCCAGCGAACGCAGCGGCGCGAACGCGGCTTGTGGCAGGCACGCCAGTGAAATCAGTCCGTGGCTGAAGGCGAGCACGCCCTCGCGATCCGGGGCGCGACGCGCAGCGTAGCCGCGCAGCAATTCGCTCGTACCCGGGTCGTCGGCGCCGGCGATCAACTCCGCCAGCGTCAGCGCATCGCGCAGGCCGAGATTGAAGCCCTGGGCGCCGATCGGATGGATGGTTTGCGCGGCGTTGCCGATGACCACCGCGCGCGGCGCGACCAGCGATTGCGCCAGCACGCGCCGCACGGGATGCGCCTGGCGCTTGCCGGGGCGCGCGAGGCGCCCGAGCTTCCAGCCGAAACGACGCTGCGCCAATGCCGCGAACGCGTCGTCGCTCATCGCAATGACCGCTTCCGCTTCGTCCGAATCGACCGTCAACACCAGCCCGCAGCGCCTGCCGCCGAGCGGCAGCAGCGCGACCGGACCCTCGTCGGAAAAGCGCTCGTACGCGCAGCCGTCCGGATCGCGCTCGGGCGTGATCGTGCAGACGACCAGGCTCTGCGCGTAATCGTGTTCGTTCGCGGCGATGCCGGCTTGCGCGCGCACGAACGAGTGGGTGCCGTCGGCGCCGACCAGCAATTTCGTTTCGATTTCGCGGATGTCGTCGCCAAGGCGG
Organism: Rhodanobacteraceae bacterium; assembly: GCA_036380855.1. Classification (GTDB taxonomy): domain Bacteria; phylum Pseudomonadota; class Gammaproteobacteria; order Xanthomonadales; family Rhodanobacteraceae; genus 66-474. Next base: position 12,095 of record DASVDY010000272.1, on the reverse strand, counting down.
AGCGTGGCGCGCCAGCCACCACTTTTGCCGTCGCCCGGGCGCAAGCCTTGGCTTTGGCCGTCGTCCCGTCGGACGCCGGGATCCAGCGACTTTGCATCCTCATTCCCCGGCGTTTCGAGCTTCTCCAGCTTCGCCGGCATCAGCCGCGTCAGGTGCCTGCACTCGTGCAGGCGCCGTTCCAGCGCATTGCCGAGTTCGCGCGCGGGCAGCGTGGCGCCGAGCGCATCCACGCCGACTTCCTGCGCGGACACGCGCGCCGCGCCGAACTCGCCGGCGCGGCTGACATGCAGGCGCGAAATCGGCGTCCCGCCCTGCGCGTGCTTCCACACGCCAAGATTCGTCAGCGCATTCACGGTGGCGCGCGCCAGCGCCAGGTTGCGTTCGTCGTAGCTGGGTTGCGCCGGCGTGCGCGGCGATGCGGCCTCGACCAGCATGGCGCTGCGGCCCGCGGCATCGAGTGCGATGGCAAGACTTGCACCCACCAGCCCGCCGCCGACGATGAGGATGTCCGTGTGCTCGCGCATCGCGTGATGATACCGGCGTTCCATCCGGGGTTGCTCCGCTGCGCCCTGCACCAGCCTGCCTGCCGGCGCGGCGGCCAGCCTTGAGTGGCGTCAAGTCATCCGCCGCACGCTTTGCGCTAAGCTATCGGAATCGCTACCGAGGATGCTTCCCATGCCGCGCACCCACGAATCCTCCCTGCTCACCCCGCGCAACCTGGTGTTGTGCGCGATGATCGCGTTCGCGGTCGGCTACCGGCTGCTGGTGCATTTTTCCGCCGGCGCGCTGCCCTGGAACTTCACCCCGGTGGAGGCGATGGCGCTGTTCGGTGGCGCGTATTTCGCCGACAAGCGGCTGGCGATGCTGGTGCCGCTCGCGGCGATGGCGTTTTCCGACGTCGTGATCGGTTTCGATGGCGTGATGTCGCTGGTGGTGTACGGCTGCATCGCGGCGACCGCGTTCGCCGGTTTCGGCCTGCGCGGGCGCGGGCGCATCCCGAACGTGGCGCTCGCCTCGATCGCCAGCGCAACCGGTTTCTATCTCGTCACCAACTTCTTCGTGTGGCTCACCGGCACGATGTACGCCCACAGCTTCGCCGGCCTGGTCGAGTGCTACGTCGCCGGCTGGCCGTTCTATCAGTACGGTTCGCTGCCCGGCACGGTGCTGTGGAGCGCGCTGCTGTTCGGCGGTTTCGCGATGCTGAGCAGGCGCTATGCAGGCTTGCGCCTCGCCGCAGCGTGACCGCCCGCCGTGGGCAACCGGCTTTCGAAGATCTACACCCGCACCGGCGACGATGGTTCCACCGGCCTCGGCGACGGCACCCGCGTGCGCAAGGATTCCGCGCGCGTCGCGGCCTACGGCACCACCGATGAATTGAATTGCACGATCGGCCTGCTGCTGGCGCAGCCCGATCTTCCGCCGGCGATCGTCGAAACGCTGACGCAGATCCAGCACGATCTGTTCGACCTCGGCGGCGAGCTGTGCATTCCCGGCATGGCGATGGTTGACGACGCGGACGTCGAGCGCCTGGAAGCCACGCTGGACGATTTCAACGCCGACCTGCCGCCACTGAAGGAATTCATCCTGCCCGGCGGCGGCGTGGCCGCGGCGCAATGCCATGTCGCGCGCACCGTGTGCCGGCGCGCGGAGCGTTGCGTGGTCACGCTGGCGCGCGAGGAAACCGTGCGCCCGCAGGCGCTGCACTATCTCAATCGCCTCTCCGACCTGCTGTTCGTGCTGGCGCGCGTGCTGGCGCGAGCGAGCGGTCACGGTGAGGTGCTTTGGCAGCACGAAAGGCGGCCCCGAGGCGGTTCCTGACTGCGTTCGCCGTGGCCGCAGCCACCCGCCTGGAATAAAGCCGGTGCCGGAGTCGAAGGGCCCACACTTCGATTCCGCTCGCTTCGCGAGCGCAGTCCGTCCCGCCGAAGTGCCCGACGGAGGCGGATAATCTTGCGATGCGCCTCTACACCCACCCCGCCTGCCTGCAACACGACCCGGGCCTGGGCCATCCCGAATCGCCCGCTCGCCTGCGCGCCGTGCTGGAGGCGCTGGACGATCCGCGCTTCGCGCAACTCGAGCGCGTCGAGGCGCCGCGCGCCACGCGCGAACAGCTGCTGCGCGTGCACGAACCGGCCTACGTGGAAAGCATCTACAACAACGCGCCGGAAACCGGCTCGCTGCGACTCGATCCCGACACGGTGATGTCGCCCGCTTCGCTGGAGGCGGCCGAGCGTGCGGCGGGCGCGGTCTGCGCGGCGGTGGATGCGGTGCTGGCGGATCGGACTGCGCGCGCGTTCTGCGCGGTGCGCCCGCCCGGCCACCACGCCACGCCGGATGCGGCGATGGGCTTCTGCATCTTCAACGGCATCGCGACGGGCGCGGCGCACGCGCTGGAAACGCATGGGCTCGGGCGCGTCGCGATCCTGGATCCGGACGTGCACCACGGCAACGGCACGCAGGACATCTTCCGGCGCGAACCGCGCGTGCTGTACCTCTCCAGCCACCAGATGCCGCTGTATCCGGGCACCGGCGCGCGCAACGAACGCGGGCTGGGCAACGTGGTGAACGCGCCACTGCCGCCGCTCGCCGGTTCGCGCGAATTCCGCGCGGCCTGGGACGAGATCCTGTTTCCCGCGCTGGAGGATTTCCGCCCGCAATTGCTGCTGGTTTCGGCCGGCTTCGACGCGCACCGGCTCGATCCGCTGGCGCAATTGCAGGTGGGCGCCGAGGACTACGCATGGATCTCGCGCCGGCTTTGCGATCTCGCCGATGCCCACGCGCAAGGCCGCGTGGTTTCCGTGCTGGAAGGGGGCTACAGCCTCGAAGCCTTGCGCGAATCCGTCGCGGCGCACGTGGCGGAGCTGATGAAAACGGCCTCGACCTGAGCGCGGATCCGGGCGGATGAGAGGCGCCAGACTCCGCCCGCGCGAACCATGGGAAAAGCACCCCGACTCGCCGGCGAATTCCGCGCGCTGCCCGCTTTCTGTTAATTTAACGTGGTTCCCCGACGAGGAAACTCCGTGCCGCGCCAACCCTCACCGCTGACGCCGCGCGCGCTCGCGTTCGCCATTGCCCTTGCGGTGCTGCCGGCCGCCGCGGCGGTGGCGCAGACCACGACGCAATACGTTTGTCCCCTCGGCGCCTTCACCTGCCCGCACCAGAAAAACGACTTCAGCCTGTGCAAGAAGAACGACCTGCTGGATTTCTACGTTCCGGGGTTGCCGACCACGGGCGATGCCTCGCAGGCGGTTTCCGACGTGCAGGCCGACCGGCTGGAAAGCCCGGACAGCAACGTGTTCCATCTCTACGGCGACGTGCGCCTGCAACGGCTCGACCAGTTGCTGCGCGCAGACCGCATTGATTACACCAAGGACACCACGGCCTACCTCGCGGAAGGCAACGTCCGCTACCAGGACCGCAGCCAGTTGTTTGCCGCCAGCCGCATGCAAGGCACCACCACTCCCGAGCACGGCGTAGCCGACGACGTGCGCTTCCAGATGCTCACCTCGCGCGGCAACGGCGATGCGAAGCAGGTGACCGTGCTCGACCAGGACCACGCGATGTACACGCAGGGCAGCTTCTCCACCTGCGACCCGAGCAATCATGTGTGGGAGATCCGTTCCTCGCAGATGACCGCCGACCAGACCACCGGCATCGGCCGCGCGCACGACGTGACCTTGCGCCTGAAGGGCGTGCCGATCCTGTGGCTGCCGTACATGCGGTTCCCGATCAACCACCAGCGGCAGTCGGGATTCCTGTATCCGCAGATCGGCTACAACAGCCATTCCGGCCTCTATTTCGGGATCCCGTACTACTTCAACCTCGCGCCCAACTACGATGCCACGCTGACGCCGCGCATCTATTCCGATCGCGGACTGATGCTGGGCACGGAATTCCGGTATCTGATCGGCGGCAGCGCCGGCATCTTCCAGGCCAACTACATGCCGCACGACCGGGAGGCCGGCCGCGATCGCGGGTTCCTGCACTTCGCCGATTCGACCTACCTGGCGCCCGACTGGAGCTTCGCCGCCAACATCAACCGCGTCAGCGACAAGAGCTATTTCCAGGACTTCGGCAACAACCTGACCACCGCCGTGACCTCGCTGATCGGTTCTTCCGCCTACATCAGGGGCAGCGGCGACTGGTGGGACGCGGGACTGGGCGTGGACACCTGGCAGATCTCCAACCCCGACATCCCCGACAGTTCCGAGCCCTACAAGCGCCTGCCGCGCATCTACTTCAATGCCGACAAGCCGATCGGGCCGCTGGGTGGTCCGGAATGGGGCATCCGTTCGGAGGCGGTGCGCTTCGAAAGCCCGTTCCGGCTGAACGGCGAGCGCTTCGACGCGTTCCCGTACCTTGCCTGGCCGATGCAGGGCGCGGCCTGGTTCGTGCGGCCGGAAATCGGCTACCGCTACACCACCTACAACCTCGAGCGGCCGGTGGCCGCCGGGGACTCCACCACCCCGAGCCGCGGCATGCCGATCTTCGACCTGGACGCAGGGTTGATCTTCGAGCGCGACACCAGCCTGTTCGGCAACAGCTACACACAGACGCTGGAACCGCGCCTGTATTACCTGCGCGTGCCCTATCGCGACCAGACCGACCTGCCGCTGTTCGATACCCAGCCGCTGACGTTCGACTTCTGGCAGTTGTTCACCACCAATCGTTTCTCCGGCGCCGACCGCCAGGAGGACGCGAACAACCTGTCGCTGGCATTGACCACGCGCCTGCTGGACGACAACGGCGTGGAGAAACTTTCCGCCAGCGTCGGCCAGATCCATTATTTCGACCCGCAGCGCGTTCAGTTGTCGCGGCTGGTGCAGCCGACCCATTTCACCGGCTCGGACTACGTCGCCAACCTGGACCTCTCGCTGTCGGACAACTGGCGACTCACCGCGTCGCACCTGTGGAACGAGCACACCGGCGCCACCGACGTTTCCACTGTGGGCTTCCAGCGGCGGATCGGCACCGACGGCGTGCTGAACCTTTCGTATCGCTATCGCAAGAACCTGATCGAGCAAGTGGACGTCTCCAGCGAGCTGCCGATCAACGACAACTGGAAGCTGGTCGGCCGCTACGACTACTCGCTGCGCGACGCCAAGGTGGTGGACACCTTCGCCGGGCTGGAGTGGGACGGCTGCTGCACGGCCGCGCGCGTGCTGTTCCGCCATTACGTGCGCGACTACAAGGGCAACGAGAACAACGCGATCTTCTTCGAGATCGAATTCAAGGGGCTGGGCGAATACGGCCAGAAGACCGAAAGCTTCCTCCAGCATTCGATCATGGGCTACCAGTAGCCACGGCTTGAACTTTCCGGCCCCGACCCTATCCAACCGCCGTCGGCCGGCTTCCCGTTAAGGGCAAGCCGGCGCGGTTCCGGTACACTTCGCCCTCCTGTTCGCTGCTTCGCAGCCTCCCTACATGAAAAAGATCCTGATCCTCAGTTCCGTCCTCCTGCTGGCCGCCGGCGCCGCCACCACCGCCTCGGCGCAGCTGCTGAGCGCCGACAGCCCCCCCGCGCCGCAGCAGGACGCGACGCTCGACCGCATCGTCGCGGTGGTGAACGACAGCGTGATCCTGCAGAGCGAACTGGACCAGGCGATGGCATCCGTCCAGCACCAGTACGCCGGGCATCCCGAGCAGTTGCCGCCGCCCGACGTGCTGAAGAAGCAGGTGCTGGAACGGCTGATCATGAACAAGCTGCAGGTGCAGCGCGCGCATGACAACGGCCTGCGTGTTTCCGACGACGAGCTGGATGCCGCGGTGGCCGCGGTGGCCAAGCAGAACAACATGACCGTGCCGCAGTTGCAGCAGGCGATGGCGCAGAACCACGTGGACTACACGGCGTTCCGCGAGAACCTGCGCGACCAGTTGCTGATCCAGCGCCTGCGCCAGCAGGTGATGCAGCAATCCACCCAGGTGTCGGACGCGGAGATAGACAACCTGCTTGCAAACCCGGCGTTCAAGGCGGGCGAGGTGCACCTTGCGCACATTGACGTCGCGCTGCCGGACGGCGCCGACGCCAAGGCGATCGCCGCGGGCCAGGCCAAGGCCGACAAGATCGAGGCCGACCTCAAGGGCGGCAAGGATTTCTCGGCCGAAGCGATCAGTTCCTCGGACGCCTCGGACGCGCTGGAAGGCGGCGACCTCGGCTGGCACCGCGTGGACGAGCTGCCCGCCGCGTTCGCCGCGCAGGTCGAGCAGATGCAGCCGGGCGAGGTTTCGCAGCCGCTCCGGACGCCGGGCGGCTTCACCATCGTCAAGGTCGTGGACAAGCGCGGCGCCGACGCCAAGCAGATCGTCACCGAGTTCCACGCCCGCCACATCATGATCAAACCCAACGCGCTGGTGAGCGAGCAGGATGCGCAGGACAAGATCAACGCGATCTACCATGAGGTGGTTGACGGCCACAAGGATTTCGGCGCGCTGGCCAAGGCGGATTCCGACGACGCCACCAATGCCAACATCGGCGGGGACATGGGCTGGTTCATGAAGGACGACTGGGGTACCGACATCGGCAATCTCGTCTCTTCCATGCAGCCGGGCCAGGTGTCGCAGCCGTTCAAGAGCCAGGACGGTTCCTGGCACCTGATCCAGTTGCTGGGCACGCGCCAGGCCGACAAGACCGAGGACATCCAGCGCGAACAGGCGCGCCAGGCCATCGCCGCGCGCAAGGGCGCGGATGCCTACGAGCAATTCCTGCGCGACATGCGTTCGGATGCCTACATTGACATCCGCCTTCCGGGCATGCAGGCGGACCAGACCGCCAGCGCCGACACTTCGGGCAACTCCGGCACGCCGTGAACGCCGCGGCGCTGCCGCGCATCGCGTTGACCGCCGGCGAGCCGGCGGGCGTCGGTCCCGAACTGGTCGCGCGGCTGGCGGCCTCGCCATTCCCCGCCGACCTGGTCGCGATTTCCGACGCGGGTTTGCTCGAACGCGCCGCCCGCGCCTGCAACCTCGAGTTGAAGATCGAGCCGTTCGACGGCACCCGACGCACGCTGCGCGCGCAGGGCGCGCTGCGCCTGGTCGAGATCCCGTTGCGCGAACACGAAACACCGGGCCGGCCCGCTCCGCGCAACGCCTTCCAGGTATTGAACGCGCTGGCACGCGCCGCGGACGGCTGCATGGGCGGCGAATTCGACGCGCTCGTGACCGCGCCGGTGCAAAAGTCCGTCATCAACGACGCGGGCGAAGCCTTCAGCGGCCACACCGAATTTTTCGCCCACCGCGCCGGTTGCGACGTGGTGATGATGCTCGCCTCGCCCGAATTGCGGGTCGGCCTCGCCACCACGCACCTGCCGCTCTCGGCCGTGCCTGCGGCGATCACGCGCGAATCGTTGACGCGCTCGCTGCGGATCGTGCGCGCGGAACTGATCTCGAAATTCGGCATCGCGCAACCGCGCATCGCCGTGCTCGGCCTGAATCCGCACGCCGGCGAAGGCGGTCATCTGGGCGACGAGGAAATCCGGACGATCGTCCCGGCGATGGACGCGCTGCGCGCGGAGGGCTTCGCGCTGGTCGGACCGCTGCCGGCCGACACCGCGTTCGTGCCGGCGCAACGCGCGCACTACGACGCGGTGCTGGCGATGTACCACGACCAGGCATTGCCGGTGCTGAAGTCCGAAGCCTTCGACCGCACCGTCAACGTCACGCTCGGCTTGCCGTTCATCCGCACCTCCGTGGACCACGGCACCGCGCTGGATCTCGCGGGAACGGGCCGCGCCGACCCGTCCAGCCTGTTCGCGGCGGCGGAAATGGCGCTGGCACTCGCAGAAAAACAAAAGAATCTTTGACACGGATGGACGCGGATGAACACGGATAGAGCGAAAAGCCTTCTGTTTTGATCAACGGTTGTCCACGACCATCCCGTCTTTCTTGAAGATACTGCTTTGAGCTTTATCCGCCCTTGTCCGCGTCCATCCGTGTCAAAAGGCTTTTTTGAATTCCCCATGGCGCGACCGAAAAAACACTACGGCCAGCACTTCCTGCACGAGCGCGGGATCATCGAGCGCATCGTGGCGGCCATCGCGCCGCAGCCGGGCGACCGCATCGTCGAGATCGGTCCCGGCGAAGGCGCACTCACCTTGCCGCTGCTCGATGCCGCACACACGCTCACCGCGATCGAGCTGGATGCGGAACTGATCGAACCGCTGCGCGCGGCGGCGCAAGCGCGCGGCGAGCTCACGATCGTCCACGCCGACGTACTGGAGGTGGACTTCACCGCGCTCGCCGGCGCCGGCAAGTTGCGGCTGGTCGGCAACCTGCCCTATTACGTGTCCTCGCCGATCCTGTTCCATTGTCTTGAGCACGCGCGCGCGATCGCCGACATGGTGTTCATGCTGCAGAAGGAAGTGGTGGACCGCATGGCCGCGCCGCCCGGCAGCAAGACCTACGGCCGCCTGTCGGTGATGCTGCAACTGGCGTGCAAGGTCGAGCCGCTGCTGCGCGTGCCGCCCGGTGCGTTCCGGCCGCCGCCGCAGGTGGATTCGGCGGTGGTGCGGCTGGTGCCGCGCGCGACGCCGCTGGATGCCGGGGTGGATCACGCCGGTGTCGAGGCCATCGTGCGCGCCGCCTTCGGACAGCGCCGCAAGACCCTTTCCAATGCGCTCTCCGGCCTGCTCGATGCGGAAACCATCCGCGCCGCGGGCCTTGATCCCAGGGCGCGCGCGGAGACGGTCTCTCCGCAGCAGTACGCCGAGCTGGCGCGGCACGCGGACTTGCGGCATTCACGCGTCCTCGCGGACAATCCGTGACATGGTCGAACGCAACGACAACGCGCCCTACGCCATCCAGGTGTCGGTGGACACGCGCTTCGTGAGCGAGCAATCGCAACCGGAAGCGGACCGCTACGTGTTCGCCTACACCGTCACCCTGCGCAACGTCGGCGAGGTGCCCGCGCGCCTGCTGTCGCGGCACTGGATCATCACCGACGCCAACGGCAAGGTCGAGGAAGTGCGCGGCAACGGCGTGGTCGGCGAGCAGCCGCGGCTGAAGCCGGGCGAAGGTTACAGCTACACCTCCGGCGCGGTGCTGGAGACCAGCGTGGGCACCATGCGCGGCGCCTACACCCTGCACGCCGACGACGGCACCGATTTCGAAACGCCGATTCCGGAATTCGTGCTGTCGGTTCCCCGCACCCTGCATTGACGGGCGCGCAGCCGCATGGCCGTCTATGCAATCGGCGACGTGCAAGGCTGCTACCCGGAACTGCGCCGGCTGCTCGACAAGCTGAAGTTCGATCCGGCATCCGACACGCTGTGGTTCTGCGGCGACCTGGTCAACCGCGGCGGCGAGTCGCTGGAAGTGCTGCGGCTGGTGCACGGGTTGCGCGAGCGCAGCATCGTGGTGCTCGGCAACCACGACCTGAGCCTGCTCGCGGTCGCGCAGCGCAGTGGCGAGGCGCGCACGCACGTCAATACCGACCTGCGCCGCATCCTGCAGGCCGAAGATGCACCCGTACTGCTCGACTGGCTGCGCGCGCAGAAGCTGATCCATTGCGACGATGCGCTGCGCTTCACGCTGGTGCACGCGGGCCTCGCGCCGTCGTGGACGCTCAAGCAGGCGCTGCGCATCGGCCGCGAAGTCGAACGCGCGCTCGCCGGCCCTTCGCATCGCGCGCTGCTCTCGCGCATGTTCGGCAACAAGCCCGCGCGCTGGTCGCCACGGCTGCAGGGCCATGACCGCCTGCGCGCGGCGATCAACATCCTCACCCGCATGCGCTATTGCGACGTGCACGGTCGCATTGACTTCGAAGCCAAGGCCACGCCCGGCGCCCAGCGCGCCGGCCTCTACCCGTGGTTCGAAGTGCCGGGCGTGAAGCCGCGCGACACCCGCATCGTGTGCGGCCACTGGTCCGCGCTCGGCCGCTTCGCGGGCCTGGGCATCTACGCGATAGACACCGGCGCGGTCTGGGGCGGCAAGCTCACCGCGCTGCGGCTGGACGAAGAAGATCCGCGATTCATCGCCGTGGATGCGGAGGCGCACCGGCGGAGGGCGTAGTGGTCGGTGGGAATGGCCGCTTTCGACCCATAGCGGACGGTCGTTCGCATGCGTCGTTCGCGGAGCGCGGCATCGCCAATGGATGGATGCTACGCAGCCCGACCGGCTGGGAACCCCACTCGCGTGCTATTCAAACCGTTCCGTCCTATACCGCAACGTCTGTGGTGCAGGCCTCCAATCTGCCGCCGTCGTTTTCCGGAAACACACCTGTTCAACAACCCTCATACAGCGTGTTCCCTGCCGCGTGAGGGTGTTCCCTGCCGCGCGAGAATGTGTGGTGCGATGTTCTCTATGCGCGCTGCGAACGAGTGCTGACGGTTCTCAACGCAGATATGCATTGCCGCACAAGTCCGGAGTGTCAGCGCACGCGTGGAGCGCCTGCGAGGGACCACTCTTGCCGGCGTAAGTATTTTTACCGATAAAAGCTGCGCGGAGTAGTATGGAGAGAATTGGCCACGGCAGCAGCTTTCGGAACCCGATGCCGAGCCCCGATCCCTCCTCCATCGCTGAATCCTTCACCCGAGAACCGACCGTGGAAGCAAAGGATGCTGCGCAGGCGGTGGACCGTGCGGTCGCCGCATGGCGCAGGATCGATGATGCCTTGTGGCCGATCGTCGGCCACGCGGGTATGGCCGCGCTTTTCAAGCGCAGCCTGTATCTGGCGCGGGTGGATCATCCCGCCCTGACACCGATGGTGGACGCCGAGATCGCACCCGGCGACTTCGCGTTATTACGCGAGATCCTGGCGCAACAACCCGGCGCGGCTGCCGCGGCGGCCATTCAGGCGGGCTTGCTCAAGACTTTTCTCGGGCTGCTGACCGACCTCATCGGTCCCGCGCTCACCGAGCGGTTGCTGCGCTCCGCCCGCGCTCCCCCCTCAGGCGGCGAAGCCGTACAGGACATCTTGTTATGAGCAAAGCAACCATCAATCGCCTGCAAACCGGCGTGCCGGGGCTGGACGAGGTGCTTGGCGGCGGTCTGCCCGAGCTCTCGTTCAATATTCTTGCCGGGCCGCCGGGCAGTGGCAAAACCACGCTCGCGCACCAGCTGATGTTCACGTTGGCGACGCCCGAGCGCCCCGCCTTGTATTTCACCGTGCTTGGCGAACCGCCGCTGAAGATGCTTCGGTATCAGCAGCAGTTCGACTTCTTCGACAGCAAAAAGATCAATCACGCCATCCGCTTCATCAACCTGGCCGACGAAACCGCCACCGGGGATCTTGGCAAGGTGCTGGCGCGGATCGCCGCCGAGGTGAAGGCGCACGCACCGGGGCTGGTGTTCGTTGACTCGTTCCGGTCGGTGATTCTCGCAGCGCAAGGCAATGGCAATGCGTTCATCAGCCTGCAACAGTTCGTGCAGCAGTTGGGAATGCTGATGACCAGTTGGCAAGCCACCACTTTTCTGGTCGGCGAGTACTTCCACGAGCGCGAACCGAGCCCTATCTTCACCGTAGCCGACGGACTGATCTGGATGCGCCAGAGCGTCCAGGGCAACTCCGTGGTTCGAAAGATCGAGATCATGAAGATGCGCGGGCAGCCGATCTCGCCGGGGCTGCACTCGTTCCGGATTGCCAACGCCGGCATCCATGTGTTCGCACCGCCGCGGCTCAGCGCGCCCGGCGCCAGCGGTCCGGAAGAACCGCTAAAAGATCGTGTTGCGATGGGCAACCCGAAACTGGATGAGATGTTGGGTGGCGGCCTGCCGCGCGGTTATTCGCTGCTCATCGCCGGCCCGACCGGCTCAGGCAAGAGCATTCTGGCTGGCGCCTTTCTGGCCGAAGGCGCGCGTAACGGCGAAATCGGCATCATCGCTGCCTTCGAGCAGCGGCCGAACCGATCACGCGGAAAATTGCTGGCCGATTTGATCGAAACCGGGAAGATCGGCGTCATTGATACCCAGGCCGCCACGCTGTCGGTGGACGAAATCTCGATGATGCTGATCACGGAAATCAAACGCAGTAACGCCACCCGCGTGGTGCTCGACTCGCTCTCGGGTTTCGAGGTGCTGCTGGCGCCAACGTTTCGCGATACGTTCCGCGAGGCATTGTCGCGCATGGTGTCGGCGCTGGCCGCGACCGGCGTAACCATGCT
>DASVDY010000271.1:0-3939 GCA_036380855.1 Rhodanobacteraceae bacterium | reverse complement strand
TTCTTCGGTACCGATGACGCCATCCTGTACGCCGCCTGCTTCGACGCCAACGGCGGACTGTTCGAACCGCTGCTGGGCGAACAGGACGCGATCATCTCCGACGCGCTCAACCACGCATCCATCATTGACGGCATCCGCCTGTGCAAGGCCAGGCGCTTCCGCTACGCGAACTGCGACACGGCGGACCTGGAGAAGCAGTTGCAGGCTGCCGACGCGGCCGGCGCGCGCAGCAAGATGATCTCCTCCGACGGCGTGTTCTCGATGGACGGCTTCATCGCGCCGCTCGACCGGATCACCGCGCTGGCGAAGAAGTACGACGCGCTGGTGCACATTGACGAATGCCACGCCACCGGCTTCCTCGGCGCCACCGGCCGCGGGTCGGCGGAAGTGCACGGCGTGATGGACAAGATAGACGTGTTCACCGGCACGCTGGGCAAGGCGCTGGGCGGCGCGGTCGGCGGCTTCACCACCGGCCGCGGCGAGATCATCGAGATGCTGCGCCAGCGCTCGCGACCGTACCTGTTCTCCAACTCGCTGCCGCCGCACGTGGTCGCCGCCGCGATCGAGGTCTTCGACATGCTGGGCGAGGCCGGCGACCTGCGCGAAAAACTCATGGAAAACACCCGCTACTTCCGCGAGAAGATGGCCGCGGCGGGTTTCGACATCAAGCCGGGCACGCATCCGATCGTGCCGGTGATGATCCACGATGCGAAGCTGGCGCAAAGCTTCGCGTCCAAGCTGCTGGAACACGGCATCTACGCGATCGGCTTCTTCTTCCCGGTGGTGGCGCAAGGCCAGGCTCGCATCCGCACCCAGATGTCGGCGGCGCACACGCGCGAGCACCTGGATCGCGCGATCGCCGCATTCACCACCGTGGGCCGCGAGCTGGGGCTGTTGAAGCGGTAAGGCGGGCATCGCACCGAGGATTGGTGGGTGAGCGACATTCGTTCCGTCATCCCGGCGCAAGCCGGGACCCTGTGCCTTCGATCCTCGTCACCCAAGCCAAAAGCCAACCGGGTTCGAACCTGCCGCAGATGGCATCCGGGGCAGGACCCGGCATGACGCCGGTGCAATCCGCTCCCGAAGTCCTTCCGCCACTCACGGGGCGAGCGACTTGATCTCGTCCCTGCTCAATGGCCGCCATGCCCCCTTCGCGAGATCGCCCAGCGCGAGCGGCCCGATCGCCACGCGGACCAGGCGCAGCACGTCGTAATCCAGTGCCGCGAGCATGCGCCGGATCTGCCGGTTGCGGCCCTGGTCCAGCACGATTTCCAGCCACGCATTTCGCTCGCCCCTCCGCAGCAGCGAGGCCGCGCGCGCGGAAAGTTTTTCGCCGTTGTCCGTCACCCCCGCGCGCAGCTGCTCGAGCGCCTTCGCATCGGGCACGCCGCGCACCTGCACGTGGTAGGTCTTGGCCAGGTGCGATGCCGGATCGGTGATGCGCGCCGCCCACTCCGGATCGTTGCCCATCAGCAGCAGGCCTTCGCTGGCCTTGTCCAGCCGGCCCACGGGCGCAAGCCAGGGCAGGCCGGCATCCCCCAGAAGGTCGTACACCGTGGCGCGCCCGCGCTCGTCGCTGGCGCTGACCACCGTGCCGCGCGGCTTGTTCAGGACGATGTACACGCGCTCGCCGGGTTTGAACGGAACGCCATCTATCGCGATGGCGGCATCCGGACCGGTGCGCCGCTCGGGATCGCGCACGACTTCGCCGTCAACGCTGACGCGTCCGGCGCGCACCCACTGCTCGGCGCGGCTGCGCGAGCATGCCCCGAGCTTGGAGAGTACGCGCGCAAGGCCGTGGCTCCGGGCCGGCAGCCCGGGCACGGGCCGGGTCGGTCCCGGTTTCGACACTTGACTGAGGTGCTTGCGCATCCCCGGACCTTGCAGCCGACTTCCGCAAAAGAAAAGCCCGGCTTGCGCCGGGCTTTTCGTGTCGCTGATCGCTGCCGATGAACCGGCATTCCGATCTTACTGCTGTTGCTGTTGCTGCTCCTGACCCTGGGCAGCGTTCTGGCCCTGCACCACCAGTTCGACGCGACGGTTGCGCTGACGGCCAGCCGCGGTCTTGTTGGTGTCGATCGGGTGCGTCTCGCCGAAGCCCTGGACCGCGGTGATGCGGTCGGACGAGATGCCGTGCGCGGTCAGGTAACCGTCAACGATGTTGGCACGACGCTCGGACAGGCCCTGGTTGTACTTGTCGGTGCCGATCGAATCGGTGTAGCCGTCAATCTCGATCTGGACCTGCGGATAGCGGTTCAGCGTATCCACGGCCTGGTCGAGGATGGCCATCGAATCGGCGGTCGGCTCCTTCAGGGTCGGCGCGATGTCGGTCTCGCCCTTCTTCGGACGATCGAACTTGAAGTTCACGCCACGCAGGTCAATGACGACGTTCTGCGGGCAGCCGTCCGGACCGACGATGGTGCCGGCCGCGGTGTTCGGGCACTTGTCGTTGCAGTTGTTGACGCCGTCATGGTCGTCATCCAGCTGCGAGCAGTCCACCGGCGCCGGAGCTGCCGGCGGCGGCGGCGGCGGAGCGGCGTGACCCATCTTGATGACCAAGCCCACGGTTGCCAGACCGTCCACCCACGAGGTGTCGCCACGGATGCGGCCGAACTGCTTGTCGCCCGGGGTCGTCGTGAAGCCGGCCAGCCGCGAGGACGTGGTGTCGCGGTAGTAGCGGGCCGCGAGTTCGCCGCGCAGGGCGATGCGGTCGTTGATGTTGTACAGGACGCCAAAGCCCAGGGTCGCCATCGGACCCCAGCCGTTGCCGCGCGAGCTGAGGTGGCACAACTCGGGGCCGCCCGGCACGCCGTTGCTGATGCCGGAGGAAGCGCACGGATACGAAACGCCGGCGCGGGCCGCGATGCCGGAAACCGCGGCATGGCGCACCATGCCGACGCCGCCCATCAGGTACGGACGCCACGGGGACGCCGGATCCATGAAGTACCAGCGGGCCGCCACGTCGAGCTGGATGCTCTCCCACTGCTTGCCGTCGCGGATGGAGCTGTTGTCGTAATCCGCGTTGTCAATCAGACCTTCGAAATCGAGGGTCATGTGCGGGTTTACCCAGAAGCCCACGCCAAGACCGCCCGCCAGGCTGTTCCCGACCTCGCGATCGTTGTCGGAGATGACGGCGCCGATCCGCGGCACGATGTACCAGCTGTTGTAGCCGGTGTCGACCGCTACTTCGGGGCCTTGCATGCCGGTGTCCTGGGCGTGCGCCACGCTCACGGCACCGGCGCTTCCCAAGACCACCGCGATCAGTGCGCACAAGCCTTTACGTTTCATCGGAGTCTCCTTTTGTTGTTTCTCTGCGCCCCCACCACCTCCGGTGGAACGCAAACAAAACGCGTACACCTTGCTACGCAGGGCTAGCGGTTCCGGCGCCAACAAAAACCCCGGACTCCGCTGAGGCACGCGCAGTTTAGCAAAAAACAAACAATTGACACCAGTGGGTTAAATCCCGTTCACGGTCAAGTCAGTCCCGCGATCATGCCGTGAAAAGCCCAATGAAATCCGACGCATGCATGGACTCCATGGCCTCCTGGCCGGCGCATGCCTTGAGGATCCGGCGCACCTGGTCCGGCGCGAAGTGGCCCGCGAGTGCCCGCTCGAATTTGGCTTCAAGCACCGGGATCCCCTCCGCACGGCGTTTGCGATGCCCGATCGGATAATCAATGGAAATCTTTTCGCTGGGTGCGCCGTCCTTGAAAAACACCTGCACGGAATTGCCGATGTAGCGCCTGTCGGGGTCGAAATAATCGCGCGTGAATTGCGGATTTTCGATCACCGCCATCCTTTCGCGCAACGCGTCTATGCGCGGGTCGGCGGCCACGGCGTCGGTGTAGTCGTCGGCGGTGAGGCGGCCGAAGATCAGCGGTACCGCGACCATGTACTGGATGCAGTGGTCGCGGTCGGCGTAGTTGGCCAGCGGGCCGG
>DASVDY010000270.1:0-2673 GCA_036380855.1 Rhodanobacteraceae bacterium | reverse complement strand
CAGCTTGGCGATCGAATTGCCCGTGCCCGACAGTGCGGCGTCGCCGTTGATCTCGCCCAGGCTGGTTTTCATGAGGTCCACGGTCGGGAACAGCTTCTTCAGTTCCGCGCCGCGCAGCGAGATCTTCATCCGCCCCTTCATCGGATCGGCGGAGCCGTCCAGGCGGATGGACGAATCCAGGTCGCCGCCGGCCACTCCGAAGCGCAACGGGTCGAGCGTGAGCACGCCGGCGTCCATCACCAGGTGCGTGGAGAGATTGCTGATCGGCAGTTGCGCCTTGCGCACGATGTGCTTGCCGGTGAAATGCACGTCGGCGTCCATCGCCTTCCAGCGACGGGTGAGGAAGGGCGCGACCGGCAGCAGCTTGTCCGGTGGTTGCTGCACGGAAACGTCGCTCTTCTTCGCACCGCCCGCGCCGACCAGCGGCGCCAGGTCGGAAAACCGCAAGCGGTTGGATGTGAGCGTGCCGCTCAGTTTCGGCCGCGGCGCCGCGGTGGTGAACGTCATCGAGCCGTGCAGGTCGCTGGCGCCGACCGTGCCGTCGAAGTCGCGGTAGTGGAAGACGCTGTGGCCGGGGTGCAGGTTGCCGGTCAGGTGGCCATCCGTGGAAAACGGCGGCGTGTCGGGCAGGGTCACGCCGGTCAGCGCATACAGGTGCGCCATGTTGGCGCCGGACATCCTGAGGCGCAGGTCCAGCGCGGCCAGGTGCGCAGGATCGGTCAGCGTGCCTTCGAGCGCGACGTGCAGGTCGCGCAGCTTGAGGTCCGCCTGCAGCGGGAACGGCATTGTGGCGTTGCGCACCGCCAGGACGCTGCCGAGCTTGCCGCTGCCGCGGGCGGTCGCGCCGCGCCAGGTCCCGTGCGCGGTCCAGCCGAAGTGATAGGACTGGTCGCTGCGGGGAGGCGGTGCGCCGCCGGGTGCATGGCTTGCGACGATCTGGCCGAAGGGGATCGGTTTTCCGAGCGGCTCCACCGTGACGTCCAGGTGCAGGTCGAGCACGCGGTCGTCCACGCGGAGCTTGCCGCGGTCGAAAACCACGTCGCCCAGTTCCAGGTTCCAGCTCCCGGGTGCATGGCCGAAGGCGAAGTTCCAGTTCGCGCGCCCCGAGGCGTCGCGTTCGAGGTCCACGTCCGGCCGCGTCAGCTTCAGGGTGGAAATGTCCAGGGTGTGGCCGAGCAACGCGAGCGGCGAGAGGCTGAACTGGATCTGTTCGAGCGTGGCGAACTGCCTCGCCTTCGCCCACGCCGGATTGGCCACGCTCACGTTGCGGGCGGTAAAGCGCGGCCACGGGATCCATGCCGACGCGCCGCCCGCATCGGGATTGCGTGCCCAGTGCACCGAAAGATCGCCGTTGATCGCGAACGGCCGGCCGATCGCCGCGCTCACCTTGCCGTCCACCCACGGCCGCGCGCGGTTCCAGTCGAAAAACGTCACGAACAGGATCGCGACCACGATCAGCGCGAGCACGACCCCGACCAACCAGATCAATGTCTTCCTGACGGCACCCATGTGCATGCTCCCTGCTGCACGGTTCCCACTCAGGTTAC
The DNA here is from genome assembly GCA_036380855.1 of Rhodanobacteraceae bacterium. Lineage (GTDB taxonomy): Bacteria > Pseudomonadota > Gammaproteobacteria > Xanthomonadales > Rhodanobacteraceae > 66-474. Next base: position 1,126 of record DASVDY010000270.1, on the reverse strand, counting down.
ACGAGCCCGCGCCGGGAATTCCGCCTTGTGCATGCGGCATTCATGTTGGGGATTGCAGGCTGTGCAGCCGGCGCGCAGAGTAATCGGGCCGTGAAGCCATGCGAGGGCGACATGCGCTGGAACAAGAGTCGTTCGAGCAGCAACGTGGAGCAGGACACCGGCGGCGGAGGCGGGTTCGGATTAGGCCCGATCCACCTCGGTTTCGGCGGCACCGTCATCGCGGTCCTGATCGCGATCATCTTCCCGCAGACGCGCGGGCTGATCTTCGGCCTGCTGACGGGCGGCGGCGGCACCTCCAACACGCCGGCGCAGACCGAACCCGTGGACAGCAACGATCCGCAGGTGCAGTTCGTGAAGCACATCCTCGGCAGCACCGAGGATGTGTGGACCGGATACTTCCAGCGCATGGGCAAACAGTACGTGGACCCGAAGCTGGTGCTGTTCCACGGCCGGGTCGGCACCGCCTGTGGCGGTGCGTCGGCCGCGGTGGGGCCGTTCTACTGCCCGGGCGACCAGCGCGTGTACCTGGACCTGGATTTCTTCCAGGAACTCGCCACGCGGTTCCATTCCGACAGCGATTTCGCGCGCGCCTACGTGATCGCGCACGAGGTCGGACATCACGTGCAGGACCAGCTCGGCATCATGGATGCCGAACAGCAGGCGCACGACCGCGGCGCGCCGATGGAAGGCGCGAACGGGCTGTCCGTGCGACTGGAGCTGCAGGCCGACTGCTTTGCCGGCGTGTGGGCCAATCAATCACAGCAACAGTTGCAGTGGCTTCAGCCCGGCGACGTCGAGAGCGCGTTGAACGCCGCGAGCCAGATCGGCGACGACACCCTGCAGCGCGAAACGCAGGGCGCCGTGGTGCCGGATTCGTTCACCCACGGCACCTCGGCGCAGCGCGTGCACTGGTTCCAGGCCGGATTCCGGTCCGGCAACATCGCCGATTGCGATACGTTCAAGGCGCAGACGCTGTAGCGCGCGCTTTCGCGCATGCGGGTTCATCTGGGAGCGCGCCTGCGCGAGCCGGAAGCTTCGCCAAGAGCGATGTGCCTGGTCGCCAGCAAGCTGGCTCCTACGGAGCCCGCTTTCGTAGGAGCCTGCTCGCAGGCGACTCCGATCGCCG
>DASVDY010000269.1:0-7010 GCA_036380855.1 Rhodanobacteraceae bacterium | reverse complement strand
GACGTGCACGACGTGGGCGATTACCAGGTGGACGGCGAGGCGCGCCTGCTGGAGCCGGGCATGGTGCTGACGGTCGAACCCGGCATCTACGTGTCGCCGCACGACGCATCCGTACCGGAACGCTGGCGCGGCATCGGCATCCGCATCGAGGATGATGTCGCGGTCGGTGCAAGCGGGCCGGACGTGCTGACTGCGGCGGTGCCGAAGGAAGCGGCGGAACTGGAAGCGTTGTGCCATTGAATCACCGGCCGTTCGTCCTGAGCGCAGGCCCCGTCTTCGAATGAAGATGGGACCGGAGTCCAAGGACGACGGACAGGCGCTTCGACTTCGTTCGCTACGCTCGCTACGCTCAGCGTGAACGGAAAAACACACTCCTGTCGCACGACAACAATGACCCTCTTGCCGATTCTGGTCTTCGCGCTGGCCGGCTCAGCCCGGGCCGTGCCACAAACCACGCAGCTGCAATATGGCCTATTCGACACGGTCACGCTGACACAACCGGCGGGCACGCCCAGGCGCAGCGTGCTGCTGTTTTCCGATCGCGGCGGTCCGGATGCGGCCAGCAACGCCTACGCGCAGGGGTTGGCGCAGGCCGGCAGCTTCGTGGTGACGATCAACCTCGACTCGTACCTGAAGGAACTGGAGTCGCTCACCGATCCGTGCAGCTTCCCGGCCGGGCACGTCGAGGAAATGGCGCACTGGATGGAGCGGCACGTGAACCTGCCGAGCTACCAGCCACCGTACGTGGTCGGCCTGGGCGCCGGCGCGGATTTCGCTTACGCGATGAGCGTGCAGGCACCCTCGGGCACGTTCTCCGGCGTGGCCACGCTCGGTTACGACTTCGATTTCCGCCTGCCGCGCGCGTTCTGCGCAGGCGATGCCGGCGTGGCCACCGCGCCCGAGGGCAGGCTCTTCCGCATCGCGCCGGTGCGGAAGATGCCGCTGCCGTGGCTGGCGCGACCATTCGCACCGGGTGCTCGCGTCAACGGCATCCTCGGAAGCATCGGACAAACACTCGACCTGGAACGCGATGCAACGGCCGGTGATGGTGCTGCGCTCGCCGCCTCGCTCGACCGCCTGAACGTGCCGCAAGCCCACGTCGTGGCCACCGACGACAGCCTTGCCGACCTGCCGCTCACCGAGATCGCGCCGCAGGGTGCGGGCGATCAACGCATCGCGATCATGCTCACCGGCGACGGTGGCTGGGCGGGCCTGGACAAGGGCGTGGCGGCGGTGCTTGCGCAGCACGGCGTGCGCGTGATCGGGCTGTCCTCGCTGGAATTTTTCTGGCACAGGAAGGATGCCGCGCAGATCACGGATGCGGTATCGCGCATCGTGTCGCATTACGCGGCGCGTTACCCCGATGCGCGCTTCGTGCTGGTCGGCTATTCGTTCGGCGCCTCGCTGGTGCCGGTGGTCGCGAACCGCCTGCCGGACGCGCAGCGTTCGCGCGTTTCCGGCGGCGTGATGATCTCGCCGGACGATGCGGCCGTGTTCGAGATCCACGTCGGCGACTGGTTCGGCAACACCGCGCATTCGGATGCGCTGCCGCTGGCGCCGGAAGTGACTCACGCGAAAATCCCGCTGGTGTGCGTGTACGGCAGCGGCGAGTCCGACGAATGGTGCCCTGCTGCCGCGAAGCTCGGGCCGGTCAAGCTGGTGCAACTCCCGGGTGGACACCATTACGACGGCGATTACGACAAGCTCGGCGCGGCGATCCTGGGCGCGCTGCCGCGCTGAGCCAATCCCCGAAAAAGATTTTTGGTTGCATTCGAAGGAGCGACGCATGCATCGCAGCAAGTTGAGCAGCCTGATCATTGATTGCAGGACCGACGACCTGGAAGCCGCGGCGAAGTTCTGGTCGCAGGCGCTGGGCCGCCCGTACAAGTCCGACGGCGACGGCAAGTACATGCATCTGGAGACCGCCGCCGACGAGCCGGTGGTGATGGTGCAGCGCGTGCAGCACGAGAGCCGCGTGCACCTGGACATCGAGAGCGACGACGTCGAGGCCGAGGTGCGCCGGCTGGAAGCGCTGGGCGCGAAGCGCGTCGAGGCGATCAGGACCTGGGTGGTGATGGAGGCGCCCACCGGCCAGCGCTTCTGCGTCGTGCGCCCGCAACGTGGCGAGATGGGGCCGAACGCGAACAAGTGGGACTGAGTGGTGAGCGGTTCAGAAGCAGATTCCGGGTTCCGCATCCGGCTTCACCGGATGCGGAACCCGGAATGACGACGTTCGTCGCGGCCCGTCCGTTCGCCCGATCGCCGCTCCCGCCTCCCATCCCTCGGTCCGATCTGCTAGCTTTCCGCCGCCGCTTTGGCGCAACCAACCGGGAGAAGGGTGATGGCGGGTTCGGGTTCGTTCTGGATCAGGTGGTCGCCGTTTTTCCTCAGCCTGCTGCGCGCCGTGGCCGGCTTCCTTTTCATGCAGCACGGGATGGAGAAGCTGTTCGGCTTTCCGGGCGGCGGCAACACCGTGCACCTGCTCTCGCTGATGGGCCTGGCCGGCGTGCTGGAATGCTTCGGCGGCGGGCTGGTGCTGCTCGGGCTGTTCACCCGGCCGATCGCCTTCATCCTCTCGGGCGAGATGGCCTTCGCCTATTTCATGGCGCATTTCCCGGCCAACCACGTCTGGCCGATCCTCAACCATGGCAACGAAGCGGTGCTGTTCTGCTTCGTGTTCCTGTACCTGTCCGCCGCGGGCGGCGGCCCGGTGAGCCTCGATCGCGCCATCCGGGGCACGTGAAGCTCAACCCAGCACCAGGCGACGATAGCCGCCCGCCACCAGCGCGGTGATGTCCAGCAGCAGGCCCGGCACCCACAATCCGCGCGGATAGGCGAGGTAGGCGCCGGTCCACTCCGGCTTGAACTTGTCCTTGTAGCGCCGCAGTCCCTGGTAGTTGTAAAGCCGGTTGCCGTAGCGGAACGCAAGCGCGGCAAGCTGCTCGTTGATGCGCGCGTACGGGTGCACGCCGACGTTGGCGAGCGGCGCCATGCCGAGCGAAAACCGTTCGTGGCCCTGCCGCTTCGCCCACTCCATCACCTGCGCGAACAGGAAATCCATGCTGCCGCGCGGAGCGTCCGGCGTCTGCCGCATCAGGTCCACGCTCGCCGTTCCGTTCGGTCCGTACGGCGGCTGGATATTGGCGAAAGCGACCAGTTCGCCTTCGCGACGCACCAGCGCGACCGGACTCCAGGAGAAATACTCCGGATCGAAGCGGCCGAGCGAGAAGCCCTTCTCCGCGGCGTTGCGATCGGCCAGCCACGCTTCCGAAACACGCTCCAGGTCGTCCAGCAGCGCGGTGTCGAACGGCGGCTCGACAATCTGGAAGGTGAGCTTCTCGCGTTCGGCGCGGTTCACCGCCGCGCGGAGGTCCTCCCAGCGTTTGCCGGCCAGCGAGAACTCCGCGAGCGGCACGGTCGCGAGTTCGCCCAGCTTGAACAGGTCGAAGCCGAGATCGTGGTAGCGATGCAGGTCCGGCTCCAGGACCTCGTAGAACACCGGCACGCGGTCCTGGTGGTCGGCGAAGCGGCGGAAGTCCAGGATCGCGCGTTCGATCGCGGCGTCCGGCCCGCTCGGGGTGCCGAGCGCGACCAGACGATCGCGGATCGTGCCGTAGGCGATCACCGCGGCATGGTCGGCGGCCCAGAACAGGTGCTTGTCGCCCATCAGGGTGAGATGCGCGAATTCGCCGCCGCCATGCTGCAGGTAAACCTTGCGCGCGCGCTCCAGTTGCGCGCGATCGGGCAGCGGCAGCGGCGGACGCCGCACCGCGAACGCCTGCCAGATCAGGTACAACACCAGGCCGACCAGCGCCGCGGTGGCGCCGCGCGCGAGCCGCGAGGCATGTTCGCCGGGGCCCACCGCGAAGAAATCGAAGCTGTCGTCGCCGATCACCGCGGCCACGCCGAGCGCGAAGAACAGACCCACCACCACCAGCAATCCGATCAGCCATTGCCAGTTGCGCGCGGAGGAGAGGTTCATCGCCGCGCGCGAAAAATCCGCGCGGCGCGTGCGCAGCAGCCCGGACACGCTGAGCAGGAACAGCGCCTCGATCCAGTGCAGGCCCTTGGTGAGCGCCAGGATCGCGGACAGCCACAGCAGCCATTGCACCATCCGGTACGCCACGCGCAGGCGACCGTCAATGCCGCGCGCAAGTCCGAGCAGCAGCACGCCGATGACCACGCTCAACAGGTGCGAACTCTCGATCGCCTCGATCGGCAGCAGCTTGTGCAGCTTGATGACGCGTTCGTGCAGCGACGGAATCGCGGTGGTGGCCAACTGCAGGGCGCCGGCGAAGAAGGTGAGGTAGGCCAGCAGCCGAACGCCCAGGTTGCCCAGCAGGCTGACCGGCAGGCCCAGCACCGCGAACAGCGGATGCGCGGCGAGCCGCGTGCGCGCACGCGTCAGCACCGGCACGCGCTTCGCCAGCATGCCCGCGCCGAGCCACAGCGCCGCGAGCAGGGGCAGCAGGTAATACACCACCCGGAACAGGATCAGGCCGGCGGTGACGTTCTCGCCGGGCACGCCGGCCGCGCCCAGGGCCAGCAGCAGCAGGCCGTCGAACACCCCGAAGCCGCCGGGGATCATGCTCGCAAGTCCCAGTACCGCCGCGCCGGTATAGGCGCCCAGCAGCACCGCCGCATTCACCTGCGCGCCGGCCAGCGTCAGGCACAACCACAAGGAAGCGGCCGCGAGCAGCCAGTCCACCAGCGACAACAGCGCCAGCAGCAATTTCAGGCGCAGCGGCGGCAGCCCCTGCTCTTCCGGCAGCCAGCGCATCAGCCGCCGGCGCCGGGTCAGGACGAGGTAGAGCGGCAGGTACAACGCCGCGGCGATCAACACCGCGATCGCCAGCCACTGCATGGTCGAATTCGGCGTGACCGGCCATGCGCCGGACGCGAGCGTGGCGATCACCAGCGCAGACAACCCCAGCGGCAACGAGAGGACCTGCAACCCGACCAGCGCAGCGCTGCGCCGCATCGGCACGCCGAAACCCGAGAACCCGAGCAGGCGCACGCCCGATCCGATCGCGCCCGACAGATTCAGCGTGTTCGCCATGGCGTTGGCCACGAAGGCCAGACGCAGCAACTCGCGCGGACGCACTTCCAGTTTCAGCCAGCGCGCGATCGCCCAGTCCACGCTGCCGGTGAACGCCACCGCGACCAAACTCAGTGCCGCGGCGAACACGGCGTCGCGGGTGGGCACGTGCAACAAGGTGCGCTGCAACTCGCGCGCGTCGAAGCCGGAAAGCTGGCGCCACACGAGCCAGGCGGTGATGCCGAGAAAAGCCAGCGGCACCAGCCAGCGCAGTCGTGCCAGCCAGCCGCGGCCCGGCTCGCCGTCGGCGGGATCGGTGGGAACGACGGTCATGGTGCGCTCGCGGTGCCTTTGTGGACTCGGAACTCGATCAAAACAGGGCGGAACGCATGCAATCCGGGCGATGGCCGCGGGCGGCGCATTTTAGCCGTGCCGGGCCGAACGCGTGGCGTGTCGCGTTTTTTGGCGCGGAGATCGGCTGCGAGGCCCGTCGCAGGCGACCGATTCTGTGCCGCAGGTCAGGTGCCCGCGACGGGAAATTCCCTTATAGTCGGCGCCCATGGGCGAATGCGATCTGAAGGCCGAGCTGGACGCGTTGTCCGCAGCGATGGACCGCGCCACCGAAATGCTGCGCCGCCTCGGCGAGGAAAACGCCAGCCTGCGCCACAGCCGCGAGCAGCTCGCCGCCGAGCGTGCGCAACTGATGTCGCGCAACGAACAGGCGCGCTCGCGGGTCGAGGCGATGATCGAGCGCCTGAAGGCACTCGAGAATTCGGGCTGATCGCATGAGCGAATCCATCACCGTGACCGTGCGCCTGCTCGATCGCGAGTTCCTGGTCGGCTGCGCGCCGGAGGAACGCGAGGGCCTGTTGGCCGCGGCCAGCTATCTGGACCGGAAGATGCATGATCTGCGCGGCGCCTCGCGCAGCGTCGGTTACGACCGCGTCGCGGTGCTCGCGGCGCTCTCCATCGCGGACGAGTTGCTGCAATTGCGCAAGCGCCATGATGAACAATCGCGCAATTTGAGCGACGGCATCGGCGTGTTGCGGCGCAAGCTTGAAGGCGCGCTCGGCGCCCCCGTAAAATAAGGCCAGCGTCCCCTGCGGTGCACGGCAGTGCATCTTCAGCAATTGCCTTGTTCCTAATGTACGACCTCGGGCAGGCAGACCCGGGCCAGTGTGCAAGTCCGCCGCGAGCGGAAAGCCTGTCGGTCCGGAGAGTTCGCCCACTTGATCCTCGGGATCAGGGTCGCTCGGTGTACACCGGCATCGCGGAGGACGCACTTCGTCTGTTTCTCGCGCGCGAATGCAGCCTGGACGATTTGGGTTCGGGCGGCGCGCGATATCTCCACGTCGCCGCGCGCGCCCACCTCTCGGCTTGAGAGAGACCCGCAGGGCAGCAGTTCGCGACCTCGGCAATCCGCACGCACCTGTGCGAACATTCGCGGATGCCACCATCCCCTGAACGCCAACGCCTGCGCGCCGACATGGCCGCGCGGCGTGCCGCGCTCGGTGCGCCCGCGCGCATCGCCGCGGCCGAGGGCGTGATGCGCAGCCTCGAACAGCTGCCCGAGTTCGTGGTGGATTCCCACATCGCCGGCTACTGGGCGGTGCGCGGCGAGGTGCCGCTCAACCTGGCCGTGGCGCGGCTGACCTCGCGAGGGCAGCGCTATTTCCTGCCGGTGCTGGACGAGTCCGCGCCGCGTACTCTGCGATTTGCCGAGTTCCGCGCGGGCGCGGCGGTGGCGACGAACCGTTTCGGCATCCCGGAGCCACGCGATACCGAAGCGGTTTCCGCGCGGCAACTGGACCTGGTGCTGCTGCCGCTGCTCGCTTTCGACGCGCGCGGCAACCGGCTCGGCACCGGCGGCGGCTGGTACGACACCACATTTTCCTTCTTGCGCGAACAGGCGCGGCCGACGCGGCCGCTGCTGGTCGGCATCGGCTACGCTTTCCAGCAGGTGGACAAGCTG
>DASVDY010000268.1:0-10877 GCA_036380855.1 Rhodanobacteraceae bacterium | reverse complement strand
TGAGTGCGTTGCCGTGTTCGCCGAGCGGATCCGGCAGCGATGACGGCGTTTGTCGCAGACTGAAGAAATCCACGCGCAGCGCCGGTCGCCAGGCGCCGCGCTCCCATCCGGCGAGCAGGAAACCCGCGCGGAAGTGCGTGTCCAGATACAGCTCCGGCACGGGTTCGAAGGCGGTGTCGCCGTCCATCGCCTGCGCGATCAGGGCCACGTCGCCCACGCGCGTGCGCGCGCCGAGGCTCCAGAAGCGGGTGTGCCAGGCGAATACCCGGCGATCGTCGTAGGACTCCCAGCGTTGCGGATCGGCGCGATTGTCGTAGCGCAGCAGCACGATCTTGCCGTAGGCCGGGGATTCCCAGCTCGCGTCCGCATACCAGCCGGGGCGATGGTCTATTCCGTCGAAGGGGCGATAGTCCACCGGAGCCTCCGTGGACACCCGTGGCGCGTACACATCCGGTTCCCGCACGCTTGCGCGCAGCCCCGAGGTGAGGTCGCTGAGCGACCAGCCGCGCGTGGCGAGCAGTTCGCCGGCAGGATCGTTTTTCCCGAACACGGCGAAGCCCGCCTGGAAAGTGCTGGCGCCGCGATGCTCGATGCTGAACTCGCCGCCGACCGTGCGCAGTTCCTCGCCGACCCAACTGTTGATGGCGGAGGGCGTGAGCGTCCACAGGCTGGTCCAGCCGATCCCTTCGTTCTCCAGCGAAATCGGCGCGAAGAACGCGCCGACCTTCAGCGACCAGCGCCATGGGGTGATGGACGCGGGCCGCAGGCGCAGGTAGGCATCCAGCACGTCGAAATGTTGGCGCTCGTCGGGCTGGTATTGCAGGTCGGCGACCGCGCTCAGCGCCGGCGTGACCTGCCAGTGCGCGGCGAGCGCCGCGCCGCCGATGCGCACGCCGCCATCGCCGCTTCCGTAGCGCGACTTGCCGAGGCCGCCGTCGTCCCAGCTCGTCTCGCCCGGCGCCGACACCGCGCGCAAGTCCAGGAAGCCGTGCAACTGGAAGTCCTGCGCGTGCGCCGCGCCGCCGCAGATCGTGAGGATCGCGATGGCGAGCGCGCGGGGTTTCATCCGGGCACGGCCTCGCGGTCGCGTTTCAGGAAAGCGTCGAATGCGTCCGCCGGCAGCGCCTTGGCGATCAGCCAGCCCTGCGCATGGTCGCAGCCGATTTCGTGCAGGAAGGCCAGGGTCGTCTCGTGATCCACGCCCTCGGCGGTCACCCGATAGCCAAGGTCGTGGGCGAGATCCACGATGCTGCGCACGATGGTCTGGTCTTCGCGCGACTCGTGCAGGTGCGTGACGAAACTCTTGTCCACCTTCAGCTCGCGCACGGGCAGCCGACGCAGGTACGCGAGCGAAGACTGGCCCACTCCGAAATCGTCAATGGCCAGGTCAATGCCCTGTCCGGCAAGCCGGCGCAATACCGCGATCGCCGCGTCCGGCTTGCCCATGATCGCGCCCTCGGTGATCTCGAGCGCGATGCATTCCGGCGGCAGCGCGTGCAGCGCCAGCAGTTCCGCCACGCGGCGCGGCAGCTCGGCGTCGTCCAGGTCGCGCGCCGAGACATTCAACGACACGCGGATCGTGCGCCCCGCCTCGTGCCAGCGCTTCGCCTGCGCGATGCCGGCGGCGAGCGCCCAGCGCGTCAGCCGGCGGATGTTGCCGGTTTCCTCGGCGAGCGCGATGAACGCATCCGGCGCTACCGCGCCAAGCCCTGGGTGCTGCCAGCGCACCAGTCCCTCGGCGCCGTCCACCGCGCCGCCGGCAAGGTTCAACTTCGGCTGGTAGTGCAACTGCAGTTGGTCGTTGTCGAGCGCGGCGCGCAGGTCGCCCATCAGCGACAGGCGCTCGGGGCGGTGCGGGTCGGTGGCCGGGTCGTAGACCGCGATCGGTTCCTCCGTACCCAGTGCGGCGAGCAGCGCGATTTCGGCGCGCCGCAGCAGCCCGTTGGCGCCGGTTGCGTGCAAGGGCGCGAGCGCGATGCCCACCGCCGGCGCGAGGTCGAGCGTGAGGTCGGCTTCGCGGTAAGGCTCGGCGAGTGCATCCAGCAGGCGGAAGCCCGCGGCGATCGCTTCCTGGCGATCCGCGCGCGCAAGGAAGATCGCGAACTGCGTTTCGGTCGCGCGCGCGACGAAACCGCCGCCAGCGGGGCCGCGGATGCGCTCGCCCACGTCGCGCATCACCCGGTCGCACACCATGTGACCCATCGTCTTGATGATCTCGGGCACGCGCGCCAGGCCGACCATCAGCAGCGCCGCGGGTTGCCGCGGCCGCCTGCCCAGCTCGCCTTGTATGTGGGCGTCGGCGGCCAGCCGGTTGGGGAGATCGGTCGCCTGGTCGCGGCCCGACTGGTGCAGGATGCGCGCTTCGCGTTCCCGGATCGCTTCGGCCATGCCGGCGAACGCGGTCGCGAGCTGGCCGAGTTCGTCCTTGCGGTGCACGTCGCGCGGCGCGCTGTAATCGCCTGCCTCGATGCGGCGCGCGGACGCGGCGAGCTGCTCCACCGGTCGCGACACGCTGCGGGCGATCAACCATGCGCCGATCAGGCCGACGACCAGGCCGAGCGCGAGCAAGCCCGCCCAGGCCAGCGCGACCGGGCGATACGGCCGCAGCGCCTCGTCCACCGAGTAACCGAGTACCGCGGCGACCGGCGCGCTGGCGTGCGCGCGACTGAGCGGCACCGCCTGCGCGACGAATTCGCGGTCGCCCAGTTCCAGCAGCGTCGGTTGCGTCGGCAGCAATGCCCGGCGTGCGGCGAGGTCGGCGCTCAATGCGACCTGGTCGCTGCCGTGGGCGAGCACCGACCAGGCGTGGTTCGCGCTCTGCGCGACCAGTTCGATGTTGCGCGGCAGGGTGGATTGCGCCTGCAGCCGCGCGAGCAGCGCGTCGTCTATCGGAATCGCCGCGGCGATCTCGCCGACCAGGTTCGGCGCGAACACCGGTACCACCACCATCCAGTACGCGCGCCCGCGCCACGCCACCACCGCCGCGGCCGGTTGCGACCAGGCGCGTTCCACCAGGTCGGCGTACGGGAAGGCGGCACCGGCCCGGTAGGCGCCCAGCGTGTCCACCACCACGCGGCCATCCACGTCCAGCAGCAGCATCTGCGTTGCGCCCACGCGACGGCCATGGTTGGCCAGCGCCGATTGCATCGTCGCCTGGTCGTGCTGCGCGATCGCGGAACGCAACGCGAAATCGAGCGAAAGCACCCTCACGCCGTCGGCCACGCGATCGGAGATGTCGTCCAGTTGCCGCACGAAGGCGGCGGCCGCGACGCCGAGCTGGCGCTGGCCTTCGCCGATCAGCTCGTGACGCGTGACTTCATAGACCAGCACGGCGGTCAGCGCCTGCACCGCGACCAGCGCGGCGACGAAGAACAGGGCGAGCCGGGTCCTGAAGCTCATGCTTGGGCTAGTAACTTGTGTGTTCGCGATCGAACTGGGTGCGCGGATCGGGGAGCAGCGACAGCGTGAAGGTAAGCGTCTGCGGATCGGCGTCGGCGAGCACCGTGGCGATTTGCGCCAGGTCCGGCTTGTTCGGGCGCAGGCGCGGCTGCCACACGCGTACCTCGTAGGCGCCGGCAGGCAGCCCGTCGAAACTCACCCTGCCTTCCGCGCCGGAGTGCGCGATCCAGGGCGCATCGGAGATGTAGAGGTAGGCGATCATGCGGTCGTGGATGTTGCAGCCCACCGCGACCACGCCGCTCCTGTCCAGCACCAGCGGCGCCGAACTTTGTCCCGGCGCCAGCACGAACTCGAAGGCCTTCGCCGGCGAGAACGAATAAACGTGGTGGCGGGTGTTGTCGCTGTTGCGGAACACCACCGAGTCGCCCGGGCGGAAGACCTCGATGTAGGGCACGAAGGTCAGGTTCTTCTGGTCAACCACCCGCGTCCGGGGCGGTTGCGCGGAAGCGGCAGGCGCTGCAACGCGCGACACGACCGTGACCACCGCGTCGGCGACCGGCGCACCGTGCCCATCCACGATTCGCACGCTCAGTCCCGCGGCGTGGCCCACCATGGCGAGCGGCGCGAGCAAGGCAAGGAGCCAGGCGGTTTTTCGCATTTCGTCCCCCGGATCAGAACGCGCCGCAGCGCAATGTACGCCCTAGCATGGAGCTTGCCGAGTGCCGTGGGCGCCCCAGGTGGATGAGGCGGGCGTCGGAACGGTTCCCGCCCGCACGCAAAAAAATGCGACGCGTGACCCCCGCCACTTGACCTGAGTGGCCACCGGGTTCCCAATGCGGGATTCGCGTGGTATCGGGAGACGGGAATGAAGATTGCGAAATTGCGGCTGGCGTTGGCCCTGGGCTGCGGACTGGCGACACTTGCGGCGGGGGCTGCCACGCCGGCGGGCGACAATGGACACGAAGCCATGCTGGGCTTCACGTCCGCCGGTGCCACGCAGGAGCAAAGCCTGGAGCAGCGCTTCGATGCGCAGTTGAACCCGGCCGACCTGCGCGACTGGCTGCAGCAGATGTCTTCCGGACCCAACCAGGTCGGTTCGCCGCACGACAAGGCCAATGCCGAGTTCATGCTGGCCAAGTTCAAGTCCTGGGGCTGGGATGCGCACATCGAGACCTTCGACGTGCTGTACCCGACGCCCAAGGAAGAGAAAGTCGAGCTGGTTGCACCGGATGCCTATACGGCCAAACTGCACGAACCGCCGGTACCGGGCGACCGCACTTCGGACGCATCCGGCGCGCTGCCGCCCTACAACGTGTACGGCGCCGACGGCGACGTCACCGCGCCGCTGGTCTACGTCAACTACGGCATGCCCGACGACTACAAGGAACTGGCGCGGCGCGGCGTGGACGTGAAGGGCAAGATCGTGATCGTGCGCTACGGCGGCGGCTGGCGCGGCCTGAAGCCGGAACTGGCCTACGAGCACGGCGCGGTCGGCTGCCTGATCTATTCCGACCCGCGCGACGACGGGTACTTCGAAGGCGACACCTATCCGCAGGGCGGTTGGCGCCCGGCCGATGGCGTGCAACGCGGCTCCGTCGCCAAGATGCAGTTGTATCCGGGCGATCCGACCACGCCGGGCTACGGTTCCACGCCGGGCGCGAAGCATCTTTCCGTGCAGGACGCGAAGACGGTCCTGAAGATCCCGGTGCTGCCGATTTCCTATGCCGACGCCACGCCGCTGCTGAAGGCGCTGGGCGGGCAGGTGGCGCCGGCCAACTGGCGCGGCGCGCTGCCGATCACGTACCACATCGGCGCCGGCCCGGCCAAGGTCCACCTGCTGGTGAAGTCCGACTGGACCCGCAAGCCGGTCTACGACGTGATCGCGAAGCTGAAAGGTTCGACCGCGCCCGACGAGTGGATCGTGCGCGGCAATCACCACGACGGCTGGGTGTTCGGCGCCTGGGATCCGCTGGCCGGCATGGTCGCGGAGATGGCCGAAGCCAAGGCGCTCGGCGCGTTGTACAAGGACGGCTGGCGGCCGAAGCGCACCATCGTCTATGCAAGCTGGGACGGCGAGGAGCCGGGCCTGCTGGGTTCCACCGAGTGGGCCGAGACGCACGCGAAGGAATTGCAGGACAAGGCGGTGCTGTACCTCAATTCCGACACCAACGCGCGCGGTTACCTCGGCGCGGGCGGCAGCCATTCGCTGCAACACCTGGTCAACCAGGTTGCCGCCGGCGTGAAGGATCCGGAGAAGAACGTCAGCGTGCAGGAGCGGTTGCGCGCGCACATCATGGTCGCGGGCAACGAAAAGAATGCGCGTCCGGAGATGAAGGAGTTCGCGAAGATCGCCGGGAAGGGCGGCGACGTGCCGATCCAGGCGCTGGGTTCGGGTTCCGACTACAGCGCATTCCTGGAGCACCTGGGGATCACATCGCTTGACCTGGGCTTCGGCGGCGAGGATGACCAGGCCGGCGTGTACCACTCGCGCTACGACTCGTTCGACCACTACATCCGCTTCGGCGATCCGGGTTTCAAGTACGGAATCGCGCTGGCGCAGGTGGCAGGCCACGTCGTGATGCGCACGGCCGATGCGGAAGTGCTGCCGCTGCGGTTCGGCGATTTCTCGGACACGCTTGACCGCTACACGCACGAGTTGCACAAGCTGGTGGACGACACGCGCAAGGCCACCGAAAAGCAGCACAAGCTGCTCGCCATGCATGCCTACGCGCTGGATTCGGATCCGACCCGGCCGGTGGCTCCGCCCGAGCGCGATTCGGACGTGCCAAAGATTGACCTCGCCCCGCTGGACCAGGCCGCCAGGGCGCTGAAGCAGAGCGCGCAGGCGTACGAAGCGGCGTATCGCGCACGCGCGGCGAGCGGTTTGCAGATCCCCGCCGGCCAATTGGATGCGATCAACAAACTGATGGGCCGCATGGAGCAGTCGCTGACCGACAAGGACGGCCTGCCTGGACGCGCGTGGTTCAGGCACATGATCTATGCGCCGGGGATGTTGACCGGCTACGGCGTGAAGACCGTGCCCGGCGTGCGCGAGGCGCTCGAAGGGCGTCATTGGGACCAGGCCAACCGGTACGCTGCAGTCACCGCGAAGGTGCTGGACGGCTATCGCGCGCAGCTGGACAAGCTGACGGCGATGTTGAAGTAGGAACTGTTTGAGCCCCTCTCCCCCCCGGAGAGGGGTTGGGGTGAGGGTGCGAGATCAAATGTGCGGTGCGGACTCGCCTTGAAGCGGCCCATCGCGAAGAACCGCACCCGCTCCCGGCCTGCCGTTGCCACGTAGCGCCTGCCATGAATGGCCATGGGAGTTCCTCCGGGGAGAAAGGGAAAACTCAGGCCGCCCTGTCCATCGGCATTTCGCCCGGATTGGTGAACTCGCCTTGCGAGGCCAGTTGCGCGAACAGCCCGCCGCGCGCGATCAGCTCGTCGAAGCGGCCGTGCTCGACCAGCCGGCCGTGTTCCAGCACCAGGATCAGGTCGGCATTGCGCACGGTCGAAAGGCGGTGCGCGATGATGAAAGTGGTCCGATCGCGCGAGAGCGCGTCGAAGGCGCGCTGGATGCGCCGCTCGGTCGCGTTGTCGAGCGCGCTGGTGGCCTCGTCCAGGATCAGGATCGGCGCGTCCTTGAGCATCGCCCGGGCGATCGCCAGGCGCTGGCGCTCGCCGCCGGAAAGTGAACTGCCGCGCTCGGAAACGTGCGTGGCGTAAGCCTCCGGTTTCTCGGCGATGAATTCGTGCGCCTCGGCCGCGCGCGCGGCGGCTTCCAGCGCGGCGGCATCCGCCTCGGGGTTGCCGACCTTCAGGTTCTCCTCGATCGTGCGGTGGAGCAGGCCCGATTCCTGGAACACCACGGCGATGTTCCTGCGCAGCGAGTCCAGGTTGACCTCGCGGATGTCGTAGCCGTCAATCGCGATGCGCCCGCTTTCCGGATCGTGCGCGCGATAGAGCAGGCCCATCGCGGTGCTCTTGCCGGCGCCGGTCGGGCCGACCAGCGCGACCTTCATGCCCGGCACGACCTGGAAGCTCAGGTCGTGCACCGCCGGCCGGCCGCTGCTGTTGTAGCCGAAGTTGACGTGCTCGAAGCATACCTCGCCGCGCACGCGCGGCATGACCGGCGCATTCGGCTCTGCCTTGATCGTGGCTTGGGTATCCAGTACCTCGAAGAAATCCTCCAGCGCCTGCGACTGGAAGAACAGGTTTGAGATGAAACTGGCGAACTGTTCCAGCCGGCCGATCAGCATCAGCGAGAAGCCGACGAAGCTGACGATGCCGCCGACCGAAATCCTGCCGTGCGCGTGCAACGCGGTGCCGAGCGCGAAAATCGCGACCACGGTCAGCGTGCTGGCAGCGCGGGTGAAAACCGACAGCGTGGCCCAGCCGTTCAGCACCGGATACTGCGCGGCCAGCGCGCGCGCCATCATCTCCCGCAAGCCCCGCGATTCCTCCTGGGTGCGGGTGAAGCTCTGCACCACCGCGACGTTGCCGAGCACGTCGTCGGCGCGCGTGGAAATGTCGTGGTAGAACTGCTGCACGGCGGTCTGCGCCGCGCGGGTGCGGCGGATGGCGACGCCGTTGAAGGTCGCGAAGCACACCAGCAGCACCAACATCAGCAGGGCCAGCTCCCAGCTCATGGTGAAGGCGACCGGCAGCAGCACCAGCAGCGACAGCACGGTGGTCAACTGGTCGCGGAAGAAGCCCAGCCACAGGGCGAACAGGGTTTCGGCGCCGGAGTGCATCACCCGCATCAACTTGCCGGTGTGGTGCACGCTGTGGAACGACAGCGGCAGCGTGATGGCGTGTTCGAAGAACCGCCGGATCGCCGCCCAGCGTCGGCGATGCGCCATGCGGTCGGCGTGCAGCGAGACCAGCACGCCGATCACGACGCCGACGAAGCCTGCGGCCGCCCAGGCGCCGATCAGCCACGGCGCGCGGCCGTTGCCGGAACTCAGCGCGTCCACCACGTGGCCGAACAGCACCGGTTCCACGAACAGCACGCCGGCCATCAGCAGGTTGCCGAGCGCGAGGATGATCGCGAGCGTGCGTTCGGGGGCGAGCAGTCCGAGCGCCCGAAAGTAGAGTCGCAGGATGTACACGAGGAATGATCCGCGGCAAACGACAGCGACGCCTACTTCAGCACCCGGCGCCTTGCGATGCGCTGAACATAATTCACGGCGGGAGTGGCTGGCGTGACGCGCTTGGCAGTGCCGGCGTCCCCGCCACGCAAGGCAAGTTGCCGCCTAGAGAACCTGCACGCCGATGGTGGAAGAAGGGGCGCGGTGGGTGACCGGTTGCGCGCGAAACAACGCGGGCAGGAGCTGCTGGAATCGCCGCACCTTCGGTGCGTCGTTGATGGCGATGTAGGGCGCGTCGGGGTTGAGCCGCGCGTAATCCTGGTGGTAGGACTCGGCCGGGTAGAACGCCTTGAACGGGACGAGCTGGGTCACGATCGGTGCGGCGAAGAACTTCGCCGACGTGAGTTGCGCGATGTAGGCGCGCGCGATGCCTTGTTGCTGCGGGTCGGCATAGAAGATCGCTCCGCGGTATTGCGGGCCCACGTCCGGGCCTTGCCGGTTCAACTGCGTCGGGTCGGTCGCGACGGAGAAGTACACGCGCAGCAACTGTCCGTAGCTGACCTTCGAGGGATCGAAGCGCACCTGCACCGATTCGGCGTGCCCGGTATCGCCTTCCCCGACGCGCTCGTAGTGGGCGGATTCCGCCGCGCCGCCCGAGTAGCCGGCGGTCACGTCGGTCACGCCCCGCACGTGCTCGAACACCCATTGCATGCCCCAGAAGCAGCCGCCGGCGAACACGGCCGTTTGCGTGCCGGGCCTGGACGCGAGCGGCGCGTCCAGCTTCGGCGCGGGCACCGCGCGCGCCTCGTCGCTCAGCGCGGGCTGGCTGCAGGCGGCAAGGGCAAGCAAGGCGAAGGCGCCCGCAAGCAGCGTCGAACGAAAGGCGGAGTGGAGTTTCATGCTGATGCCCGTGCGCGGGAAGTGCGGGCAATAGACCGGTTGCCCGCACCGCAGCTTACGTAGCCCGGATGGAACCGCGCAGCGGTGGAATCCGGGATTGGCGGTCGCACCCGGAATCCGCTTCGCTCCATCCGGGCTACATTGCTACCTTCCCGCCAGCATGGCCGCGATCGTATCCAGGTCGGCGGTGGGAGAGGGCTGGATGTTGCGGCCCAGCGCATCGGTCGGGCGCTGGTAATGGTTCAGCTTACGTAGCCCGGATGGACCCGCGCAGCGGTGGAATCCGGGATTGGCGGTCGCGACCCGGATTCCGCTTCGCTCCATCCGGGCTACATTGCTACCTTTCCGCCAGCATGGCCGCGATCGTATCCAGGTCGGCGGTGGGAGAGGGCTGGATGTTGCGGCCCAGTGCATCGGTCGGGCGCTGGTAATGGTTCAGCTTACGTAGCCCGGATGGAACCGCGCAGCGGTGGAATCCGGGATTGGCGGTCGCGACCCGGATTCCGCTTCGCTCCATCCGGGCTACATTCCGGCCAGCATCGCCGCGATCGTGTCGAGATCCGCGGTGGGGGAGGGCTGGATGTTGCGGCCCAGCGCATCGGTCGGGCGCTGGTAATGGTTCAGCATCAGGGAAAAGGCAAGATGCTCCCCGCGCGCATCGGTGACGTAGCCCGACAACGCGTAGGCGTGCGACAGCGTGCCGGTCTTGGCGCGCAGGTCGTCCGCCGCCGGCGTGCCGACGAGGCGGTGTTCCAGCGTCCCGTCCACGCCGGCAACGGGCAGGGCGTTTTCGAAGGCGCCCGCGAACGGCTGCTTCGCCACCCACGCGAGCAAGGTCGTGGTGGCCGCGGGCGTCACCAGGTCCTTGCGCGACAGACCGCTGCCTTCCTCGAAGGTGGCACTGTCGCCCGGAATGCCGATGCGCGCGAGCAGCGTGCGCAGGGCGCAAAGCCCCCAGCCTTCGCTGGTCACCGGCGGCTCGGCGCGGTCCGCGCAGGCGCCGGTATACGCGGTGCGCGCGCCGACCTGCTGCAGGAGAATCTGCGCGTACAGGTTGTCGGAGTCCTTCAGCATGTGCCGGATCAGGTCCGGCAGCGGTGGCGCGGGGAGGGTCGCGACGGGCTGCATCCCGGCTTCACGGGCGACTCGCCAGCTGCCCTGTGGCCAGTACAGTGAGCGCACCTGGCCATCGAGCACGATGCCACGCTGCTCGAGTGCCCCGCGCAGCAGGTTGCCGGCGAACAATGCCGGATCGGGTACGGAAACAGGGAAGGCCCGCAACTGCGTGCCGGCCGGCAGGCTGCCGCTGGCGTAGAGGATGTCCGAGCCGGGTGGACGATAGAGGTTGAGCGTGTCGCGACCGCTGTCGTCGTCGCGCATCAGGTTGACCACGCGCAGGCCGGCATCGCCGGATTCGACGCTTACCGTGCAACAGCGGCCGTTCGCGCGCGCCACCTGCACGCGCGCGACGTTCTCCCGTGCGCCCAG
>DASVDY010000267.1:0-3764 GCA_036380855.1 Rhodanobacteraceae bacterium | reverse complement strand
AGATGTGGATCGGTGCCGCCGTGGGCATCGCCCTGATCGCGGCGGCCATCTGGTTCCGCCGCTGGCGCGATGAAGCCTGAGCCCTCCTGGGAGAACACCATGAAGACGAAACTCGCACTGCTCGCGCTGCTGCTCGCACCGACGCTGGCCGCCTGCTCGGATTCCGGTTCGTTCGATGCGCGCGTCAACGGCAACCTGCACATCAACTTCGACAATGGCGCACTGGTGGTGACCGCACCCGGCCATCCCGACGCACGCATCGCTTCGAACGGCGATTTCCGCATCGGCGACAACGCAGTCGCCCTGACGACCCCGCAGCGCGAACTGCTCAAGCAGTTCTATGCACAGGCGATCGGCGTGCGCGACGACGGCATTGCCACCGGCAAGGCGGGTGCGGCCCTTGGCATGCACGCCATCGGCACCGTGCTGGACAACCTGTTCTCCGGCACTCCGGACAAGATTGACCGTGAAATGGATGCGCGCGGCAAGACGGTCGAGGCCGCCGCCATGCACCTGTGCGGCGACCTCAGGCAACTGGATGCCACGCAGGGCCAGCTCGGCGCGCAATTGCCGGCGTTCAAGCCGTACGCGGTGTTCCGCGGCGTGATCCACTGCGAGCATCGTGAGATCAGCGATGCGGATACGCAGCGCAACCGGATCAGGGACGAGATCCGCAACGGCATCCGCACCGCGGTGCGGGAGGGCGCCAGGCCTTCATCGGCGAGCGCCCCTGCATCGCCATCCACTTCGGCGACGCGATAATCCCGGTTTGATGGGAGCGGGACGCGCGGCTGCGCGATCCCGCCCGCCTCACCTTCAATGCAGGCTGTTGCCGGTCACCCGATAGACGTTGCCATCCAGTTTCTGGAGACCCGTCTGGCCGAGGTCAATCGAGCCGCTGAGCCAGTACCGCGCCATGCTGTTGCCCTCCCGGCGCGCGACGACGATGGCCTCGCCGTCCACCAGCAGGCGATCCTCCGGCTGCAGGCGCGCGGCAGTCAGGCTGCCGAGGATCGGCTGGCCGTTGTTGTACTGCTGTTCCAGGCGCGTGCGCGCCGCCGAACCGTCGGCAGGAATGCTGGCTGCAAACACCTGGCGCGCATTGCCTGCCTTGCGATGCACGGCCGGCGCCTTCGGGTCAATCGGACCGGTCACCTGGTAATGCCCGCTGCCCTGGGGCATGAACTGGATCCGCTGCAAGTCCACCGGTCCCTGCAGCCAGTACAGACTGCGATGCAGGCCTTCCAGCCGCACCACCGCCAGGGTGTCGCCGTCGGCATAAACCTGGTCGCCGGATTGCAGTTGGCCTTCGCTCAGCGAACCCATCGCCGGGCGGGCATCGTTCAGTGAAGCCAGCATGCGCTGGCGGACCGAAACATCGGAATGGGACGAGGGTGCCGCCGGCACGGCCGGTTGCACGCTGGTCGTATTGATCGCGGCGGTCGGAATCGGCACCACCACCGGCTGGCGGGAAACCTGCGGCACCGCGACAAGGTCGCTCGCCACCTGCGGCGCGGCCTGCGGCGCCTCGCTCGCGGGCGCCTGCTGCACGGGAGCCTGCATCGGCGCCGGCGCGACCACCTGCGCGGGGGCGGGCGGCTGCGGGGCCGGCGCCGCAACGGCAACCGGCGCGGCGGCCGGCTCCTGTTCCTGCTGCTTCGGCTCGGTGCTGATTGCCGCTTTCGGTTCGACCCGGGCCATCTTTGCTTCCGCCCGCGCCTTCGGTTCGGCTTTGGCCGCGAGCCTCGGCTGCGGCTTCGATTCCTGCTTCACGACAGGCCTGGCTTCCGGCCTGGCCGCGGCTTCCGCCGGTGCTGCCGCTTCGGTGCGCACCAGCACGTTTTCGTAGAAGCCATTGGAGAAGCGGATTGCGACCGGCTTGCCGTGCGCGCCCGCACGAATCTTTGCGGCGGCTTTGGCCTGCCAGTAGGTCGGCGCGGTGACGACCACGGTCTGGCCGTCGGCCGCGGCCTTGCCACCGATCGCTGCCAACTTCGCATCGGCCTTGCCGTGCGTGAAATCGGCGCCACTGATGGCGGCGTCCTGCGCCAGCGCGGCGCCCGCGGCGAACAGCGCCGCCCACAATGCGTGCTTCAGGAACGTGTGTTTCATGACCCTCTTACCCCACTCATTATCGTCAGGTGCAGCATCGCGCACGATCGCTCGTGCGGCAGTGCCGCAAGTCATTCGTCCCTGAAAATTTATGGCTTCTCGGAAATTCCGAAGCCGAAGGCGCCGCTCAGCTGCCGCCCCCACCGTGAATACCGCCACGGGTCAGCGCCACGGGATCGAGCAGCTTCTGCAACTGCGACCTGGAAAGGCCGGTGGTTTCCAGCGCCACATCCAGGATCGGCCGCTTCTGCTTGTAGGCCTGCTTGGCGGTGGCCGCGCCTTTCTCGTAGCCGATCACCGGGTTCAGTGCGGTGACCAGGATCGGATTCAGCGCCAGCGCTTCCTTGACCCGCGCAGCATTCACCTTGAACCCGGCGATCGCCTTGTCGGCCAGCAGCCGCGAGGCGTTGGCGAGGATCGAAATGGATTGCAGCAGGTTGT
Source organism: Rhodanobacteraceae bacterium (assembly GCA_036380855.1). Taxonomy (GTDB): domain Bacteria; phylum Pseudomonadota; class Gammaproteobacteria; order Xanthomonadales; family Rhodanobacteraceae; genus 66-474. Next base: position 1,211 of record DASVDY010000267.1, on the reverse strand, counting down.
AGGCGATCACCGGCAGCATCACGTTCAACTGGAAGTTGCCGCTCTGCCCCGCGAGGGTGATCGTGGCGTCGTTGCCGATCACCTGCGCGCACACCATGGTCATCGCTTCCGGGATCACCGGATTGACCTTGCCCGGCATGATCGAGGAGCCCGGCTGCAGCGCCGGCAATTCGATTTCCGCCAGGCCCGCAAGCGGGCCGGAATTCATCCAGCGCAGGTCGTTGCTGACCTTCATCAGCGCGCAGGCCAGAGCCTTCAACTGGCCGGACAATTCGACAGCCGCGTCCTGCGCCGACATGCCTTCGAAGAAGTTGTCCAGAGGGGCGAACTTCACGCCGGTCGCCTTCGACAACTCCGCACAGATCGCGGATGCGAATTTCGGATCGGCGTTGATACCGGTGCCGACCGCAGTACCGCCCTGCGGCAGGCGGCGAAGGCGCTTCAAGGTGTCCTCGATGCGTTCGATCGCGGAGCCGACCTGCGCCGACCAGCCGGAAATCTCCTGGCCGAAGGTCACCGGCATCGCATCCATCAGGTGCGTGCGGCCGGTCTTGGCGACCTTGTTCAGTTCGCGCGCGCGCTTGTCCATGGTCTTGCGCAGGTGCTTCAGCGCCGGCAGCAATTGCTCGGTCGTGGCGAGCGTGGCGCTGACCTGGATCGCGGTCGGGATCACGTCGTTGGAGCTCTGCCCGTAATTGACGTGGTCGTTGGGATGGATCTTCACGTTCGAGGCGGTCGCGACGTGCGCGATCACCTCGTTGGCATTCATGTTGGACGAGGTGCCCGAACCGGTCTGGAAGATGTCTATCGGGAACTGCGCGTCCAGTTCGCCCGCGATCACGCGCTGCGCGGCCTTGCCGATCGCCAGCGCTTGGCTTCGTTTCAAGTGCCCGAGCTTCAGGTTAGCCGCGGCGGCAGAGGCCTTGATCAGGCCGAGCGCGCGAATGAATTCGCGCGGCAGGGTGAGGCCCGAAATCGGGAAGTTCTCGACCGCGCGCTGGGTCTGCGCGCCCCACAGCGCATCGGCGGGCACCTTCAGTTCGCCCATGCTGTCGCGCTCGGTGCGGAAGTTCGGCATTGCTGGAGTTCCATCGAGGACACAGCCGACAAGTATAACGGGGCCCGGGACTCGGGACTCGGGACTCGGGACTCGGGACTCGGGACTCGGGACTCGGGACTCGGGACTCGGGACTCGGGACTCGGGACTCGGG
>DASVDY010000266.1:0-2218 GCA_036380855.1 Rhodanobacteraceae bacterium | reverse complement strand
CGTATCGGGCTGCGAAGGCGCGATCGCCAGGCCGATGCGGCCGACCTTGTCGTCATTCGGGAAGCCGTCGCTCAGTTGCGTCCAGTGGTCGCCGCCGTCGGTGCTCTTCCAGATGCCCGAACCCTTGCCGGAGTAGGTCATGTTCCAGGCGGTGCGCTTGCGGTCCCACAGCGCCGCGTACAGCACGTCGGGGTTGCGCGGATCCATCGTGAGGTCGATTGCGCCGGTCCACGGCGTGGAGCCTGCCAGCACCTGTTGCCAGGTCTTGCCGCCGTCGCGCGTGCGGTACACGCCGCGCTGGCCGCCGGTGCTGTAGAGCTTGCCGAGCGCCGCCACGTACACGGTGTCGGAATCCTTCGGATCCACCACGATCCGCGCGATGCGATCGGAGTCGGGCAGGCCGGCGGGCTTGAACGTCTTGCCGCCATCGTCGGATCGGAACACACCCAGGCCGCCGTAGGAAGAACGCGAGGAATTGGCTTCGCCGGTGCCGACCCACAGCGTCTGCGGGTGCGAGGGATCCACCGCGATCGCGCCGATCACCATGGTCGGCATGCGGTCGAACAGCGGCGTGAAGTGCGCGCCGTTGTCGGTGGTCTTCCATACGCCGCCGCTCGCATACGCGACGTAGAACGTGTACGGCTGGCGTGGCACGCCGGCGATCGCGACCACGCGTCCGCCCTGCTTGGTGGGCCCTATCGAGCGCCAGTGCACGCCGGCGAAAGGCGAGTCCGCGCGCATGGCCTGATGCTGCTGCCAGGCCGCTTCGCGCTGCGCGGCGGTGGCGGGTGCATGACCGGCGGGACGAGCGGCCAAGGCGGTACCCGAGCCGGCAAGCAGGCACGCGAGCAGGATGTGCAAAGCGCGCCGCGGCAGGCGCGCGGAAGACAGTGGGCGCATAAGGAGTTCCCCCAGGGCAAAGGATCACGCCACCTTAACGCCGTCCACACTTTTTCGGGAGTAGCCGGAGGTCATGCTGACATGGACTTTCGTGGAAGCCGCATGCCCGTTAGGATTGTCGGCTTGCCACGGCCACGGTCGGGGCGTTTCCTTCGCCGAAAAGGATCTGTCATGCGCAAGCTTGCACTGCCGCTGCTGGTCGCCGGGCTGCTGCTCGGTGGCTGCGGTCCCGCCTCGAACAACGCGACCCAGGCGCAAAAGGCGCCCCAGCCCACCGCCGTCACAGGCACGGTCACCCTGGCCGATCCGAGCGTGCAGGTCGCGCCGGATGCCAAGCTCGACCTGACCTTGATGGACGTGACCCAGCAGCCGGGCGTGCCGGTCAACAGCCAGTCGTTCGCGCCGCCGCATTTCCCGCAGCAATTCAGCATCAGCTTTGTCCCGAAGCAGATCAAGCAGGCCGATATCTACGTGCTGGAAGCGCAGATGCACAACAACGGCCGCGTGTATTCGACCACGTTGCAGACGCCGGTCCTGACGCACAACGCGCCCGCGCAGGTGGATCTGAAACTGATCGCCGAGCCGACCGCGGCCGACAAGATGCTCTCCGACTTCAAGGCCATGCAGGGCCGCATCGGCGGCATGAAGGTCACGCAGGGCACCTCGTCCAACGACGAGGCGGCCAAGAGCTGGCAGGTGTTCTCCGACAAGGACGGCGTGGAATTCGTGCGCCAACTGGTGGACCACGGCGACAAGGGCAATTACACCAGCACCGATTACGCGTACCAGAACGGCCACCCGTGGGTGGTGGTGCAGGAAACCCGTGCGAAAAAGGGCGCGCCGGTCCAGTCCACCGATCGCGTCGGCTGGGACGCCAACGGCAGCATCGTGCTGAACCAGCACGAGGAGAACGGCCAGACTTCCGAGCTTTCGCACGACGCGGCCGCAGCGCTGCATGACCAGGCCGAAGCGCTGTACAACCAGTTCAGCAAGAAAAAGAAAAAGTAGGAGCCTGCGTGCAGGCGACCCGCAAAAAAGCCGCGCCTGAGGCGCGGCTTTTTTGTTGCCGTAGGGCGGGTCTTGACCCGCCGTCAATGCCCCGCCATTTCTAGAACGACAGCTTCGCCCCCACGTTCAAACTGTTGTCGCGCTCGTTGCTGTCGGAGAAGCGACCGTCGTAGCTGACCCACGCCGAGAAGCCGGGGCTGAATTCGGCATTCAGACCGATGCCCGCGCTGCCCCAGGTCTTGTCGGGCGCGAAGCCCGGCATCGCGAACGTGCCCGGCATGTTGACGAGGCCCGCGCGGACGTCGCGCGC
>DASVDY010000265.1:0-6687 GCA_036380855.1 Rhodanobacteraceae bacterium | reverse complement strand
CTTCTGGGGCAACATGACTTCCACGGTGGATCTGTGGAAGGACATCGTTGACGGCGTGTGGAAGAGCCTCGCCTTCGGCGGCGTGGTCACGCTGATCGCCGTATTCCAGGGTTACAACGCGCCGCCGACCAGCGAGGGCGTTGCTTACTCGACCACCCGCACCGTGGTGTTCTCGTCCATCGTGATCCTCGCCCTGGACTTCGTGATGACGGCTTTCTTGACGTGATCATGTGGATGTCTAACAGCAAAGACACTGGATCCCGGCTTTCGCCCGGACGACGAAAGGTTTGCCAATGAATTCACGCCCCAGCTACGCCATCGGTACCGGACTGTTCATCCTGCTCGGCTTCGCCGCGCTGGCGTACCTCGCCACGCAGACCACATCGGTTGCCAATGTGCACCAGGGTCGCAGCTACACGTTGAAGGCGCGCTTCTCCAACATCGGCCAGCTGAAGGATCGCGCACCGGTGAAGATCGCGGGCGTGCGCGTGGGCTCGGTGCAGTCCATCCAGCTCGAGCGCGGCAAGATGGATGCGCTGGTGACGCTCAGCATTGACGACAGGTACGACGATATTCCCGACGACACCGCCGCGGCGATATTCACCAGTGGTTTATTGGGCGACCAGTACGTTGCCCTGCAGCCGGGCGGCTCGCCGGAGTACCTGAAGGACGGCGACGAGCTGTTGCTTACGCAATCATCCATGCAGCTGGAAGACCTGATCGGCAAGTTCCTGGTCAATGGCGGTCCCAAGGGCGGCAGCGGATCGGCGCCCCCTTCGAAGCCGAAGTCCGGGTCCTCGGGCGGTTGAAACCATTTGTCGGCTGAACCCTTCCAACATTTTCCTGGAGCACCCATGTCGCGCTTCGTCCGCTTTCTTTCCCTGACCGCCATCGTGGGCCTGCTCGGCGTCGCCTCCATGTTTTCCCCGGGCGCGTCCGCGCAGGAGTCGGCGCCATCCCCGCAGCAGATCGTGCAGAACATCGTGGATGAACTGGGCACCGCGCTTGACGGCCATCGCGAGGAACTGCGCCAGCACCCGGATCAACTGATCAAGGTGATAGACAGGATCCTGCTGCCGCACTTCGACATTGACTATGCGTCGCTGCTGGTGCTCGGCAGGCACGCGCGCGAAGCGACGCCGGCGCAGCGCGTGCGCTTTTCGCACGCCTTCTACAATTCAATTACCCACCGCTATGCGGAAGGCCTGCTCAACTACACCAAGGGCAAGGTCAAGCTGCTGCCGTTCGAGGGCGATCTCAACGCGCGCCGCAGCGTGGTGCGCACCCAGGTCATGCTGGACGACGGCAAGAGCCTGTCGGTGGATTACGTGTTCCGCAAGGCCTCCGACGGCCAGTGGAAGGCCTACGACGTGGTGATCGAGGGCATCTCCTACGTCACCAATTACCGCAACCAGGTGGACGCTGAAATCCAGAAGGAAGGGATCGAAGGTCTGATCCATCGCCTGGAAACCCAGGGCGCCGCGGCGATAGACCAGCTGCAGCAGCAGGCAAAGCAGGGCGGGTCTTGACCCGCCTTGACAGTTCGATCGATTGAAGTCCCCATGCTGCGGGTCGAAGCCCGCCCCGCAATTGCGCGATGAACCCTTCCGTGACCGAAGCCGTTGCCCATTGCGAAACCCCCGACCGCGACACGCTCGCGCTGTCCGGGGCACTGACGTTTGCCAGCGCGGCACGGATCTACGAACAGGCCGTCGTTGCCCTCGGCCGCGGCGCGCAGACCCGGCTCGACCTGTCCGGCCTGACCCGTGCCGACAGCGCGGGGCTTGCCTGCGTGCTGGCGCTCGTGGCGCTGGCCAGCCGCGCCGGACGCGCGTTGCGCATCGCGAACCTTCCCGACAGCCTGCGCGCGCTTGCCGAGGTGTGCGACGCGCGCGATCTGCTCAAGGAAAGCTAGTCGGGTTCAGCCCGAAGTCGTCGCCGGCGCCGGTACGGGGCTGCCGTCCTTGATGCCGTGCTGCTTCTCGTAGTCGTGCTGCTGTTGCAGCAGTTGATCAATGTCGTCGCCGTTGTCGTTGACGCCCTGGAAGCGTTCGATCACCGATGGCGGCGGGTTCCCGTGGTAGATCTGGTAAATGCGGCGTTGCCGATAGGCGTCGCGCTCGAATACGTACGGGTCGTAGGCCGAGTTCAGGAAAGATTCGGCGTCAATGCCGCGCGAGCGCAGCGTCACCAGATAAGCGAGGCTCGGCAGGTACTGCGCATGCAATTCGAAGTCATGCTCGCGTGCGTACCACGACAGCGGGTCGAAATAGCTGTCCACCGGCAACCGCCAGATGTCGCGTGCGGTGGTCGGGCCCACGAACGGAATGACCAGGAAGGGGCCTTCCGGTACGCCCCAGTGCGCCAGCGTCACGCCGAAATCGGTCTCGTCCAGCGGCAGGTTGATCTTGCTGGCCGGGTCGAAAAACCCGAGCAGGCCGAAGGTGGTATTGATCGCCAGCCGCCCGGTGGATTTCAGCGCGTCCACCGGATGCGCCTGCAGCAGTTCGTTGGCGATCGTGATCGGCAATCGCACATTGGAGAAGAAATCGCTGATGTGCTCGCGCACTTTCGGGGTGGTCGCCTTGCGGTAGGCGACCGCGACCGGACGGATCGCCACCTTGTCGGCCACCCGGTTGAACGCGTACATCTTGCGGTTGAAGTGCTGCAGCGGGTCGTCCGTGCGCGGTGGCGCCACCGTCGCGCAACCGGCCAGGAACGCCAACGCGACGATCGCAAACGCACGCCAACCACGAGAGTTCATGACCCGATGCATAGCGGATTCCGGAAGGGGCGCTGTCCGCGCCGGGCGAGGGCGCGATTTTACATGGGGCTAACATGAACGAACTCAACACCGCGGTTCCGGCTCGCTCCCGGCGCGAAGCGCTGCTACAATCCGTCGGTTCAGCGTTTCACTCACGAGAAGACACATGGCACGTATCACGGTAGAAGATTGCCTGAAAGTGGTGGACAACCGCTTCGAACTGGTGCTGATGGCCACGCGCCGCGCGCGCCAGCTCGCCAAGGGCGCCGAGGCGGTCGTGGACCCGGAGAACGACAAGCCCAGCGTGATCGCGTTGCGCGAGATCGCCGGCCGCCGGATCGACATGGGCACCATTGACGAGATTGACCGCATCGAGCGCGAACGCCGCGAGCGCGAGGCCCTGGAGTGGGCCGCCGCCGAGGTGGACGAGGACATGAGCAAGGGCGGCGACGATTTGTAGAGCGCTGCGGCCGGCAAGGGCCGCACATCCGATCGTCATTCCGGCGCAACCCGGTCGCCCGGACTCTCCGGCAATGGGGCGCGACGAACCTGACGGGCCGGGAAATCGCCCTTTTGAATAGTGCAGCCAGGGAGCTCTCGGCCATGGATCGTGGCTTTGGCTGCTTTCACGCGCAGGGAAAGCGCATAAACTGCGGTCATGACCGCGGCAAATGCGCCCACGCCTTACACCGACCCCGCCACTCCGGCACCGGTGGACACCACCGACATTGACGCGCTCGCCGCGCGCCTGGCGGAATACTTTCCGCCCGAACAGATCGCACGCGTGCGCGGCGCGTACACGGTGGGCGAGCACGCGCACGGCAACCAGAAGCGCAAGAGCGGCGAGCCCTACATCACGCACCCGCTGGCGGTGGCCGGCATCCTTGCGCGGCTGCACCTGGACGCGGAAACCATCATCGCCGCGATCCTGCACGACACGCTGGAGGACACGGGTCTGACCCTCGTGCAACTCGAGGCCAGCTTCGGCCCGACCGTTGCCGAGCTGGTGGACGGCGTCACCAAGCTGGACAGCATTGACTTCGCGTCGCGCCAGGAGGCCGATGCGGAGAGCTTCCGCAAGATGGTGCTGGCGATGGCGCGCGACCTGCGCGTGATCCTGATCAAGCTGGCCGACCGCCTGCACAACATGCGCACGCTCGGGGCAATGGAACCGGAGGCGCGACGGCGCATCGCACGCGAAACGCTGGACATCTACGCGCCGATCGCCGCGCGCCTGGGCATGAACGCGATCAAGGGAGAGCTGCAGGATCTCGGCTTCCGCACGCTGTACCCGGATCGCTATCGGGTGATCTCCACGCGCATCAAGAGCGTGCTCGGCAACCGGCGCGAGGCAATGGCACGCATCGAGGGCGAGCTGCGCGCGCGGCTGGCGGCGGACGGCATCGAGGCGCGCGTGGTCAGCCGGGTCAAATCGCCGTACAGCATCTGGTCGAAGATGCGCAGCACGCGCAAATCGTTCGCGCAATTGATGGACGTCTACGGCTTCCGCGTGGTGGTGGACTCCGTCGCGCATGCCTACCAGGCGCTGGGTTCGGTGCATGCGCTGTACAAACCCGTGGACGGCCGCTTCAAGGACTTCATCGCGATCCCCAAGGCCAACGGCTACCAGTCGCTGCATACCGTGCTGTTCGGGCCGTTCGGCGCGCCGATCGAAATCCAGATCCGCACTGCGGACATGGACATCGTCGCCGAGCGCGGCATCGCCGCGCACTGGGCGTACAAGACCGACGTGACGCCGTCCAACAGCGCGCAACTGCGCGCGCGGGAATGGCTCTCCGGGCTTGCCGACAGCCAGGCCAGCACGCCCTCGTCGCTGGAGTTCCTGGAGAACGTCAAGATAGATCTCTTCCCGGAAGAGGTGTATCTGTTCACGCCGCGCGGCGACATCCTGTCCCTGCCGAAGAACGCCACCGCCCTGGATTTCGCCTACGCGGTGCACACCGACGTCGGCCATCACGCGGTGGCCGCGCGCGTGGACGGCGCGCTCGCCCCGCTGCGCGCGCTGCTTGCTTCGGGCCAGACGGTCGAGATCGTGACCGCACCATCGGCCGCGCCGAACCCGCAATGGCTCGACTTCGCCGTCACCGGCAAGGCCCGCACCGCGATCCGGCATTTCCTGAAGCGCCTGCAACACGAGGACGCGGTGGAGTTCGGTCATCGCATGCTCGATCGCGCGCTGGATTCGCTCGGCTCCAGCCTCGATTCGATTCCCGCCGAGGCGCTGGAGAAATACCTGCAGCAGAACAACCAGCGGCGGCTCGAGGAATTGCTGTCCGACGTCGCGCTGGGCAACCGCATGCCCGACCAGGTCGCCGCGCAACTGGTCGCGCTGCACGGCCACGTGACCGGCGCAAGGCCGCGGAAGCGCGAGAAGATCCGCATCAGCGGCGCCGAGCGCGGGATCCTCTCCTTCGGCAACTGCTGCCATCCGCTGCCGGGCGACACCATCGTGGGGTATCTCTCGCCCGGCAAGGGCATCGTGGTGCATCGCACCGAGTGCCCGAACCTGGCCGAACTTTCCAAACTGCCGGAACGGCGCGTCGAGATCGAATGGGACCGCGACGTGCAGGGCGACTACAAGGCGCAATTGCGCAGCGAGGTGGTCAACCGCCCCGGCGTGCTGGCCACCGTCGCCGCCGCCATCGCCGCGTCCGGATCCAACATCGAGAACGTGGAGTACACCGAACGCAGCCCGTTCGCCGCGACGCTCCTCTTCACGCTGGAAGTGAAGGACCGCAAGCACCTCGCCGACGTGATGCGGCGGGTGCGGCGGACGGGCGTGGTGAATGGGGTGTACCGGTACCCGGTGTAGAGCGGGGAAGAGGGATTGGTAGCGCGCGCGCCCTGATTTCAAGAAGGGGATGGGATGAGTAGCGGGGGCGCGCTGCCCTGGCGCCCCCGCCAGCATCGAAGACCTCGCCGGTTTGCCGTCGCGCGTCGCAATTTCGGGCAATCGCCCCGCTGTCACGCCCCCGCTACCCGCCCCCAATCCCCGGTTAAACTGTGGATTGAATTCATTCGAGTCCAAAAGCTCATGCCTCGCACCCCAATCCACTCACCCCACGCACCCAAGGCGATCGGTCCGTATTCGCAGGCGATCCGCAGCGGCAACACGCTTTATCTGTCCGGCCAGACGCCGCTCGATCCCGCCACCGGCGAAATGGTCGCCGGCGGCATCGAGGAGCAGGCCGTTCGCGTGTTCGAGAACCTGAAAGCCGTGCTGACCGCGGCCGGCGCTTCCTTCGACGACGTGGTGCGGGTGGCGATCTACATGACCGACCTGGGCAACTTCGCCGCGGTCAACGAGGTGATGAAGCGCTACTTCCGCGAGCCGTATCCGGCCCGTTCCACCATCGGTGTGGCCGCGCTGCCGCGCGGCGCGGCGGTCGAGATCGACCTGATCGCGGCGATCGGCGGCTGATCCGCTGTTGTCGGCGCGCGCCGACACGACCGGGCGCATTCCCCGCATCGCGAACGCGATCCGCATTCGCTACCCTTGCGCGCGATGAGCCTCGTGCGCGCGACCGCCACTCCACAGGAGCACGACCCCGGCCTTGCGCCGGTGTCGTCGCTGGCGGGCGTGGGCCCGGCGGTGCAGCAATCGCTGCAGCGGCTCGGCATGGTGCGCGTGCAGGACCTGTGGTTCCACCTGCCGCTGCGCTACGAGGACCGCACGCGCATCACCGCGATCCGCGACCTGGTGCAGGGCCGCGCCGCGCAGGTGGAAGGCGTGGTGGAGGCGGTGGAGACCGCGTTCCGCTATCGCGCGCAATTGCGGGTGGCGATCACCGACGACTCGCGCGAAACGCTGGTGCTGCGCTTCTTTCATTTTCGCCGCGCGCAGAGCGAGCGCCTGGTGCCGGGCACGCGGCTGCGCTGCTATGGCGAGGTGCGGCACGGCA
>DASVDY010000264.1:0-2781 GCA_036380855.1 Rhodanobacteraceae bacterium | reverse complement strand
CCGAACAACTGCAACGAGGCCAGATTGTCTTTGCCCGGAGTGGTCGCGCAGCCTTGCAGCGCGACGATAGTGAAGATCAGCAGGAGCTTTCGCATTGTCCCCCTCCTTGCGTGCCCACGCCGAGTATACGTCGGGTCTGACATGAGAAAACCCCGGATATTGCTTCGCGCGCTCGTGATAACGTCGGCCGTGCTGCTTGCCGGATGCGCGATCGCGCCGCAGCCGCCGCGTAACCCTCTTGCGATCTGGGTGCCCTCGCCGAACCATAACGCACGCCAACCCACGCTGATCGTCCTGCATTTCACCGGCGAGCACAGTGTGCAGCGCGCGCTGGACGTGTTGCGCTCGCGCAACTCCGCAGGCCCGGTCAGCGCGCATTACCTGATCGGAAGAGACGGCGTCATTTATCAGCTCGTGCCCGAAACCGCGCGCGCCTGGCACGCGGGCGTGTCGCAATGGGGCAACAGCGAGGACGTGAATTCGGATTCCATCGGCATCGAACTGGACAACGACGGCGAAGAGCCGTTCGCGCAGCCGCAGATGGACTCGCTGCTGCGCCTGCTCGTCGACATCACCACGCGGCTGGACATCCCGCGCACGCACGTGGTCGGCCATTCGGACGTCGCGCCCACGCGCAAGGACGATCCGGGCCTGTGGTTCCCCTGGAGCGAACTCGCCGCGCGCGGTTTCGGCCTGTGGTACGACGCGGGCCCCCTGCCCGATCCGCCGCCCGGCTTCGACCCGATCGCCGCGTTGCGGCTGATCGGTTACGACGTCAGCGATCCGGTCGCGGCGATCGTCGCCTTCCACCGGCACTACCGCGCGATGGCGGCGCCGCAACTGGACGCGGGCGACCTGCGCATCCTCTGGAACCTGCAAGGCAAGCTGCTGGCGACGGGCCAGGCCGGCGATAATTGAGCCTGATCGCCGGCCGATTGCCATGCACCATCTCGACAACCCGATCCTCAATACCGACAGCTACAAGGCCAGCCACTGGCTGCAGTATCCGCCGGGCACCGATGCGGTGTTCTTCTATGTCGAATCGCGCGGCGGACAATACGAACGCACGTTGTTCTTCGGCCTGCAGGCGATCCTGAAGGAATACTTCTCGCGACCGGTCACGGAAGCGGATATCGCCGAGGCAAAAGCGTTCTTCGCGCAGCACGGGGAGCCGTTCAACGAAGCGGGATGGCGACGCATCGTGGACGTGCATGGCGGCCGATTGCCGCTGCGTATCCGCGCGGTGCCCGAAGGCAGCGTCGTGCCGACGCACAACGCGCTGGTCACGATCGAGTCCACCGATCCGCAATCGGTGTGGGTGCCGAGCTACTTCGAAACGCTGCTGCTGCGCCTGTGGTATCCGGTGACGGTGGCCACGCTCAGTTGGCACATGAAGCAGGTGATCGGCCGGTTCCTGCAGCAGACCAGCGACGATCCGGCGGCCCAGCTTCCCTTCAAGCTGCACGACTTCGGCGCGCGCGGGGTATCGAGCGCCGAATCCGCCGGCCTGGGCGGTGCGGCGCACCTGGTCAACTTCCTCGGCACCGACACGATCTCGGGCATCCTCACCGCGAAGGCATATTACGGCGAGCCGATGGCGGGCTTTTCGATTCCCGCCGCCGAGCACAGCACGATCACCAGTTGGGGCCGCGAGCGCGAAGCGGATGCGTACCGCAACATGCTCGAGCAGTTCGCCAAACCCGGAAGCATCGTTGCCGTGGTGTCGGACAGCTACGACATTTACCGCGCGATCCGCGAGCACTGGGGCACGACCTTGCGCCGGCAGGTGATCGAGTCGGGCGCGACGGTGGTGATCCGTCCGGATTCGGGCGATCCGGTCGAAGTCGTGCACCAATGCCTGCGCCTGCTGGATGAGTCCTTCGGCAGCACGATCAACGGCAAGGGATACAAGGTGCTGAAGCACGTGCGCGTGATCCAGGGCGACGGCATGAATCCCGACAGCGTGCGCGAGGTGCTCGAGGGCATCACCGCCGCGGGCTTCTCGACCGACAACGTCGCCTTCGGCATGGGCGGCGGACTGTTGCAGAAAGTGAACCGCGATACCCAGAAGTTCGCGCTGAAGTGTTCGGCGGCGCGCGTCAACGGCGCATGGCGCGACGTCTACAAACAGCCCGTCACCGATCCGGGCAAGGACTCCAGGCGCGGTCGCCTGATGCTGATCCGCCACCGCGAGGAAGGCGCGTACAGCACCATCGGCGTTCCGCCGGATGTCGAAAGCGGCTCGACCCCGTCGCTGCCGTCGGGCTGGGACGACGCCATGGAAACCGTGTGGCAAGACGGCAAGCTCCTGCGCGAGTTGTCGGCGACAGCTAAACCTGTCGCGAAGATAAGCCATTGGACGGGATGGATTTTTGCGCACCGATCTCGCTCAGAGCGCGAGTCAGCGACAGAGTTATGCTGCTTTCTACTGCGCGCGACATAGTTAGAGGCTCTTGAGGTGCGCAGCGGCTCGGTAAGTGAGCCTAGTTAGAACAGGCGCGCTTGAACTCGAACGCCAGTCTTCGGGATCGCCGCTTCCCTTAATCTTTTTACCCGCTCTTCCCACTCCGTTCTCGTGTTCGAGTCACGCAGAGAACAATAGCTCGCATAGAGTTCGCCCTCCAGAACTACCGGCAACGCTAATCGAACAAATGCGATGTCCGTAAGTGTGGCTCGGAACAACACCGGATAACTGCCTTGGCTCTGCTCGCTGGGGTGATAGCGCACGACCGAAGTAACCTGGGAAGCGCCTACCGGATTGGAACTAACTAGATTGCGAGC
>DASVDY010000263.1:0-13573 GCA_036380855.1 Rhodanobacteraceae bacterium | reverse complement strand
GGCGACGATCCAGATCCCGCCGCCTGCCGAGTCCACCAGAATGCTGGCGCGCTCGGCGTGCATCGGCCTGGCGTGCCGCTGTGCGATCACGCGTGCAAGATGCGGCCAGAGCAGGCCGTAGATGATCAGCAGGACCCAGAGTATCGGCGAGGCGTGGTCGCGGTAGAACACCATCGCGATCATCAGGGTCCCGAGGGCCAGGCCGAGGGTGCGGAGGACGTGCACGCCGGCGATGAAACGCAGGGTCTGCGCCTGGAGCGATTGCGGCCGGATGACAGGAGACATGCTGTCGTCCCTCTCTTGTGTCGCGAGAGGGCGAGCAATCGCGGTGCCACGCGCAGGCACCGATGTGACGCCGTTAACGTTACGGCGCCATGCGAAACACAATGTCACCGAATCGCCCGCTGGCGCAGGCCACGATGGCACGCCAATCGCCCGAACATACCATCGCGAATTGAGGGCGAGGCGCGCGCATCATCCTTCATTGCGGCAAATCTTCGCTGCGTCCACGAGGGGGGCAAGACGGCCGGGGCCGTGGAAGCCCGGCTCCGGCCTTGTGCCAATGCCCCGCGCTGCCGCGGCGCTAAGCGCGTTGCCGAAAGATCATCCCGGCTTGCGGAACCGGTAGATGAACTGGTCGGTATGCCCGCGGATGGATTTGTCGAACACCTTGGCGGTGTGCGTGTCCTTCGGGTTGCGCAGCGCGTCGCTTTCGCCGTCGAACCTGAAGCCGGCGGCTTCCACCTCTTTCTTCACCAGCATCGGATCAATGCGGTGCAAGGTGTTGGTGTCGCTGGCGCCGGAGCCGGCGGGCGCGACGTGGTCAATCACCACGTAAACGCCGCCCGGTTTCAACGCGTCGTAAACCTGCTTGTTGAAACTCAGCATGTCCACCGGCCCCATGAACGGATCGTGGTAGTCGTGGTAGTTCTGCGAAGTGAACACGATGTCCACCTTGTGCGGCACCGAGAGGTGTGCAGCCGGTTCCTTCAGCAGGCTGACGTTCTTGTAATGCGGGGTGGCGACCAGCGACTGCCAGTTGGCATAGCTCTTGGCGCTGTACTTGGAAGCCTCGTCCGGCCAGACCGTGTAGACGTGGCCGTCCGGGCCGACCACCGCGCTGAACACGCGCGTCCAGTAACCCGAGCCGGGGACCAGTTCCAGCACGCTGTCGCCGGGTTTCACGCCCGTGAAGGCCATCACCGCCGCGACCTGGCGACGCGCATCATCCTTGGCATCGGCGGCGCGGGCCGGGTCCTTGATGGCGGCGGTGATGTAGGACGGCGTGGCCGCCGAAGCGTTCGGGGCGGGTTCCTGGGCCGGCACGGACAGCGGCAGTGCGCAGGCGAGCAATGCGGCAAACACTTGGGTACGCATCAGGGGGACTCCTTGTCGGCAAATGGCGAGACACATTGTGCGCGCAATCCGCAAAGGGTGCTCGCGTGACCGTTGTCACACTGTCTGTGGAGATTCGAAAACTCCCGAACGTGGCACGTGCATTTGGCTTTCCATTTGCAACACTGGTCGCGACGGATCCCCATCCGCATGCTCGGAACCACGACCATGTCGAGCAACGTTGCGATACTTCCACGCCATCCCCTCGAATCAACCATTCGGGCGCGTCTGGCCCATGTGCTGGACATGCTGGTGGACGCGGTCTGCATCGTGGATTCCGCCGGCTACTTCGTGTATGCCAGCGCCGCCTGCGAACAGATCTTCGGTTACACCTCGAAGGAAATGATCGGCCGGCGCAAACTGGACATGGTCCATCCGGACGATCGTGAACGCTCGGAACAGGCCATCGCGGCCATCATGAGCGACACGGCCGATCCGCATTACGAAAACCGCTGGATCCGCAAGGACGGCAGCGTGGCGCACATCATGTGGTCGGAACGCTGGTCGCCGCAGGACGGCGTGCGGATCGCGATCGCGCGCGACATCACCGCGCGCAAGCGCGCCGAGGCGATGCAATCGTCCCTGCTCGCGATTTCCGAGGCCGCGCATACCGCGACGGACCTGCACGATCTTTTCCAGCAGATCCACAACATCATCGGCGGCCTGCTGCCGGCGCGGAATTTCTTCGTCGCCCTCTACGACAAGGACAACGACGTCCTCAGTTTTCCATACTTCGTGGACGAACTGGACGAGGTGGCGGAGCCCCAGCCGCTCGGCTCGGGCACCCTTTCCGAACAGGTCATCCGCAGCGGCGAGGCCCTGCTGCTGACGCCCGAGCTCAGCAAGAACCTGCCGGCGCGGATGCGTCGGGGCGTGGGGCCGGAGTCCATAGACTGGCTTGGCGTACCGCTGATTTCGCGCGAGCGCACCATCGGGGCGCTGGTCGTGCAGAGCTACTCGGGCGACATCCGCTATACCGTCGCGGACAAGCAGCTGCTGCAATTCGTGTCCGCCCAGGTCGCCGCCGCCATCGAACGCAAGCAGACCGAGACCTGGCTTCGCCATGTCGCCCAGCACGACGCGCTCACCAATCTCGCCAACCGCAAGCTGTTCGATGAGCGCCTGCAGCACGCGGTGGAACGCGCCCGGCGCGAGCAGGAAATGTTCGCCCTGCTCTACCTGGACGTGGACCACTTCAAGACCATCAACGACACGCTCGGACACAGCGTGGGCGACAGGCTGCTGCACGAAGTGGCGCAGCGCATCGCCGGTTGCGTACGGGAAACCGACACCGTCGGCCGCATGGGCGGAGACGAATTCGTGGTGCTGCTCACCGGCATCACCTCCCCCCATCAGGCGAGCATCGTGGCGGAGAAGATCCTTGCCGCGCTGCAATGGCCGTTCGAGATGCCCGACGGTCCGATGCTGGTCACCGGCAGCATCGGCATCGCGGTCTGCCCCGGGCATGCCGAGGAGGACGCGCAGCAACTTGTACGCGCAGCCGACCACGCCATGTATGCAGCCAAGAAGGCCGGCGGCAATCGCTGCTGGATGGACCCACCGAATTGACAACCCGTCCGAATCCCGCCGGCGAACCGCTGCATCTGAATGCAGCCGCCGCCCCCTCGTCCCTGCCGCACGCCGGCGTGCGTGCACAAACCGCTCCGATCGCCCATGACGCATTGCCTGCGTTGGCGGGAGGGGCTGAACGGCATCCCGCGCCCCTCACCGCAAGCACGTCCCGATAGACACCATGTCGAGCACCTCGGAGCTAACCGCGCCACGTCACCCGCTGGAATCCACGATCCGCACCCGCCTCGATCATGTCCTCGACATGCTGGTGGATGCCGTTTGCGTGGTGGACCCCGCCGGCCACTTCGTCTTCGCCAGCGCCGCCTGCGAACGCATCTTCGGCTACACCCCGCAGGAAATGGTCGGCCGGCAGATGCTGGACATGATCCATCCCGACGACCGGGCGCGCACCCTCGACGCGGTCGGCGGGATCATGAACGGCACGCCCAACCCGAACTTCGAGAACCGCTACATCCGCAAGGACGGAAGCGTCGCGCACATCCTGTGGGCGGCGCGCTGGTCGCCGCAGGAATCCGTTCGCATCGCGATCGCGCGCGACATCACCCAGCGCAAGCGCGCCGAAGCGATGCAATCGTCCCTGCTCGCGATCTCCGAGGCAGCGCACACCGCGACGGACCTGCACGAACTCTTCCAGCATATCCACGAAATCATCGGCGGCCTGCTGCCGGCCCGCAATTTCTTCGTCGCCATGTACGACGACCAGTGCGACATCCTGAGCTTCCCCTACTTCGTGGACGAACACGACGCGACGCCGGCGCCGCGCCCGCTCGGCACCGGCACGCTGAGCGCCGAGGTAATCCGCACGGGCCAGGCCCTGTTGCTCAAGCCGGGCATGCAGGAACGACTTTCCCCGCGCGTGCGCACGATCATAGGCAGCGAGTCGCTGGACTGGCTGGGCGTGCCGCTGACTTCCCAGAGTCGCACGCTCGGCGCACTGGTTGTCCAGAGCTATTCCGGCGAGACCCGCTACACCGACGAGGACAAGCAGCTCCTGCAGTTCGTTTCCGCGCAGGTTGCCACCGCGATCGAACGCAAGCAGAACGAGACCCGCTTGCGCCACGTCGCACAACATGACGCGCTGACCAACCTTGCCAACCGCAAGCTGTTCGACGAGCGCCTGAATGCCGCCGTGGCGCGTGCCGCGCGCGAGAAGGAACTGCTCGCGCTGCTCTACATAGACCTTGACCGGTTCAAGCCCGTCAACGACACGCTGGGCCATGACGCCGGCGACCGCCTGCTGCACGAGGTCGCGCAGCGCATCAAGAACTGCGTGCGCGAAACCGATACCGTCGGCCGCATGGGCGGCGACGAATTCGTGGTGCTGCTGACCGGCGCCATCGCGCCGCGGCAGGCGCAGATCGTCGCAGACAAGATCCTGGCCTCGCTGCGGCGCCCGTTCGAACTGCAGGGGGTGCCGCTCTCGGTTTCGGCCAGCATCGGCGTGGCGATCTACCACGGCCACGGCGATGCCCAGCATCTGGTCCACGAAGCCGACAACGCGATGTATGCGGCCAAGAAGGCCGGCGGCAACCGCTGCTGGATGGTGGGATGACCTAGCGGTTATTGCGCGCCGGCGCGCGAATAGACCTTTCCGTTCTTGACCACGAACTCTATTTTCGCGGTGTTGCGGATGTCGCGCGAAGGGTCGGCATCCAGCACCACCAGGTCGGCAAGCTTGCCCGGCGCGATCGTGCCGCGCTGCGCGGATTGACCCAGCGCCATCGCGCCCACCTGCGTCGCCGCCCGGATCGCCTCGACCGGCGTGAACCCGCAATGCTGCACCAGCAGCGCCATTTCCTGGTGCACGGTGGGCAGCGCATGCAGATCCGGATCGTCACCCTTCAGCGGGAGCGCGAAGCCGTCGGTCCCCGCATCCACCAGCACGCCCTGCTCGTGCGCGAGCTTCGTCACGGAATAAGTCCACGGCAGGATCCCGCGCCCCGCGCTGCCCGGGCGCTGCTCCGCCAGGAACTTGAACACGCTCAGCGTGGCGTCGAGGATGGTGCCGTGCCGTTTCATGGCCTTGAACAAGGCCATGATCGCGGGCGCATCCGGCGGCACATGCTCGAAGTCCCCGCGGGTGCGCGCGCCGTAATCGTCGGGTACGTGCGGCGCGGCTTCCCACACCAGGTATGCGCTGTGCGAGATGGTGTCCGCGCCGGCCTCCACCGCATCGTCCGGCCTGGCCGGGAAGATCGTCGCGTGCGTCCACACGCGCAGGCCCTGGCGATGCGCCTCCGCGGTGATGGCGTCCACTAGCGACGCCGGGAGATTCGCGTAGAGCTTCAACCCGGTTGCGCCGGTGCCCTTGGCCTCCGCCACCGCAAGCGGGAGGTCCGTGCCCGCGGTGATCGCCTGCATCCAGGGCGCAAAACCCAGCAACACGCCCCTGGAGGCATCCCGCACCCGGTCGTCTTCATGGAAAAACGTCGGCCCGGCCATCAGCGCTGCGTAGAAGATGTCCGGCGACGCAAGCGCATCGGAATTGGCTTCACGCGCGAGATAGCCAAGCAGGCGATCGTCTCCGGCCATGTCGCGCACGCCGGTGACGCCGCCCAGCAGCAATGCACGCAGGAACAGGCGGTAGTGCTCCATGTCCGGCTCGATGTCGGTGATGTGCACGTGCGCGTCTATCAGGCCGGGGATCACGTAACGGCCGCCCAGATCACGCACCTGCGCGTCTTTCGGATCAGGCTTGCTGCCGGCGGGATAGACATCCGCGATGCGATCGCCTTCGATCGCGACGGTCATGTCCTTTTGTACCGGCGAGCCGGTGCCGTCAATCAGGCCCACGTGGGCAAGCAGCAACGGCTTTGACCCTGCCGCCCATGCCGGCAGGGCCAACAGGCACGACAACAGGAGCAAGGCGAGTCGTTTCATCACGGCGATCCCCGGACAGACCGGCCAAGCATAGAAGAATGCTCGCAGGCGCGGATGGCGCGAAGGTCACGTGCGCAACGACGATGCGTGCGGACGCGCGCGGCGACTCAGCGCAACTGGCTGTCCTTGCTGCCGCGGCGGTTGTAGCCGCTGAACACGTGCTCGTCCTGGTCCTGAGCGGCCTGGCACGACACGCACAGGCGCACGCCCGGTACGGCCTTGCGCCGCGCCTCCGGGATCGGTTCGCCGCATTCGGCGCAGCGCTTCAGGCCCGGACCCGCGGCCTTCCTGCTGCGCGCACGCGCCACCGCGTCCGCGACGGTCGCGTCAATCTGTTCCTGCACGGCGCCTTCTTTCGCCCAGCCGGTTGCCATCTTCGATTTGAATCCACTGGAATGGATGCCTGCAAGCCTAGCAAAACCCGGGTCACGCGAAGGTGACTTCGACACGCGTTCGGGCGTTGGTTCCCCGCGCGCGGGAACGCCGGCTACGCCGGCCAGGGATCGCTCCAGGCGGGGATCCGCGCCAAGCCATCCAGCCAGCGCACGATGTTCGGAAACGCCTCCAGCGGCAGTTCCGCTTCGTGCCAGGCGACCGCCATCGAGGCGGCACGGAAGTCGGCGATCGTGAGCCGACCGCAGGCGAGATACTCGCGATCACGCAGGTGGTTGTCCAGCACGCGCGCGTACTTCAGCACATCATCCAGGCCGGACTTCAGCGCCTCGCGGTCCGGCGCGCCGAGATTGAAGGTCTTCTTCACCACGTGTTCGAAATAGAACGGCGAGACCGCCGGCCCCCAGTGGCAATCGTTCCAGCCGATCCAGCGCAGCACCTCCACCTGCTCGGCCGGCGCATGCGCGGGCCACAGGTCCGAGCCGGCCTTGATGCACAGGTACGCCATGATCGCGCTGGCCTCCCACAGCACCGTCTCGCCATCCACCAGCACCGGCGCCTTCATGTTGGGATTGAGCGCGGTGTATTCCGGCGTCTTCAACTGCTTCACCGCCTGCACGTATTCAGCGTCAATGCCGAGATGCTTCGCCAACGCCAGCACCTGCCGCGGCGCCTGCGCCTTGATCCAGAAAATCTTCATGCCTGCTCCAAATCGAAGTAACCCGTCACACGACGAGCGGAGCGGAGGCGATTCGACACGCGCTACGGAGCGACGGGATCGGCGAGCCAGGCGCGGGCGCGCTGCTCGTTGTCGAACAGGTTGTAGTCGAGGCCGAGGTTGGTCGCGCGGACCACGCAAATCCTGTCCGGATCCATCAATTCCTGTCGCATCACCATCGCGATGCGCACATGGCCTCGCCCGGCCTCGGCCCACTCGCCTATGCACTCGTAGCGCGCGGCCAGCGTGGGCGCATCGAACCCGCTGACCAAGGTGAGGTCGGCCAGCAGCTTGCGGATGCCCTGCTCGCGCGCGCGAAGGATCGCGGCGGTCACCGCGTCCACCGCTTCCTGCAAGGTGTGCTCGCCCGTGATGCGAAGCGTCGCCACGCCGCCGCTGACCTCTGAGGACTGCGGTTGCAGGACGATGCCGGGGTCTGGGTAACTCATGGCCGCTGCACCGGAAGGCGCGTTGGGCAGCCCATCATACGCGATTCCGGAGATCCGGGAACGGCGCGGCGAGGCCCCGCTCGGACGGGATCCGGGCTTTGCGGGCCCGGCTCAAGCCCTGCCCCGTTCAGGCGATTTCTGCCATCCAGTTCCGTTTCCATCCGGCCCGTTTCGGCGTAGCCTTGCGCTTCCCCATTGCTATGAGGAACATCCGCCATGGCCCTCTGGAAAGACCAGATGAAGTCCACCTCCACCGCAACCGCCGAGGCCATGGATCTGTCTCGCTTCGAAGCCCCGCCTGCCGCCGAACCCGATCCCGCGCCGGTGCAGCCCGCCTTCCGCGCCGCCCCCGCGCCGGCCAAGGCGCTCAGCGAATCGCTGATCGCCCCCGACATCGCGATCGAGGGCAAGATCGAAGGCGCCGGCCACGTGCGCATCGCCGGCAGCTTCAAGGGCGACATCAACGTGCGCGGCGACCTCACCATCGAGGCCGGGGCGAAAGTCACCGGCAGCGTGCGCGCGGAGAAGGTGACCATCGCCGGCGAACTCACCGGCAACATCGAATCCGCCTCGCACGTCGAACTGCAGCAAAGCGGCGCGCTGACCGGTGACGTCAAATCCAACACGCTCACCGTGGCGGCGGGCTCGCGCATGCGCGGCCAGGCCGACTTCGGCTGGGAAGACTCCGGTCGCAAGAACGGCAACGGCAAGGCGTCTTGAACGCACCGAATCCGGGCCCGGCAGGCGCCACGCGCGCCTGCCCGCACTGTCGCGAGACCATCCTGGCCAGCGCGACGGTGTGCCCGGCATGCAAGCACCACCTGCGCTTCGGCCAGAACGCGGCCTCCGCATCGGTTGCCGTGGTCACGCCGCTGAAGGTGGAGGGCAGCATCCGCAATCCCGGCGAAGGCGCATGGGAATTCTCGATGGTGCTGACCATCCGCAACGAACGCGGCGAGGAAATCGCGCGCAAGCTCGTGGGCGTCGGCGCGATGCAGCCGCACGAGCAGCGCAGCTTCACGCTCAGCGTGGAGATGACGCAGGGCGCCGCGGGCGGCAAGCGCACCCGCCACTGATGCGGATCGAACCCGACTTCCGGTAGATTGGCGCGCGTTGCGGCCTGGCGGAGATGCGGATGCACTTCGACCGAATGCTCCCTCGATTGGCCGCCGTTTTCTTGCTGACCACGCTTGCGGGTTTCGCACTCGCGCAGCAACCGCCGCCGGGATTTCCGCCGCCCGGCGCGCGACCACCGCCCACACCTTCGGGCGCGCCGCCGCCGCCATTCGGCACGCCACCGCCCGGCATGCGCCCGCCGCCGCCGGGAATGGGACAACCGCCACCGCCTCCGCCGCCTCCACCACAAGTGCGACCGATCGCGGACGCAGCGAATGCCGCCCCGCCGAATGCAGCAGGCGCAAGTGCAACGACGCCGGAGCAGCCTTCGACCACGCCCGCAGCCGCGCAATCCGCGTGGCCGCCCCCGGACTGGGGCAAGGACGACTCGACAGCCGCCACGGGCGTAGCAAAGCCGGCGCCGGCGCACGCAACGCCGGCCGCAGTCGCGTCGCGACCCAAACCGCTTGATGCGCCATCGCCCGTGCGGGGCGGACCTTCGGCGCGTTCCCTGAGCTGGCTGCTGCTGCCGATTCTCGCGCTGGTGTTGTGCGCGTGGTGGATCTCGCTGCGGCGCAGCCGCGCACTCGCCCGCGAAGCCGAACACCTGGCGCGCCAACAGCGCGTGCTGGAATCGGCGCATCGGCACCTGAAGGAGAAGTCGCAACAATTGCGCCGGCTTTCCACGCAGGATCCGCTGACCGGCGTGCTCAACCGGCTTGCGTTCGGCACCGAGTTGCGCGAGCGGCTGGATCATCTCGCCCACTACAACCAACCCCTGAACCTGATCGTGTTCGACCTGGACCACTTCAAGACCATCAACGACCGGCTCGGGCATTCGGCGGGCGACCGCGCGTTGACACTGGTCGCCGGCATCGTGCGCGAGCACCTGGTCAGCGACGACCTGTTCGGCCGCTTCGGTGGCGACGAATTCATGATCGCCTGCGCGGGCCAGTCGCTGGAGACCGCCGCAAGGCTCGCCGAATCCATCCGCGCCGCGGTGGAAGCGCGCGCGCCACGCGCCGAGCCGCCGCTGCCTGGTCTGAGCCTCAGCATGGGCGTGGCGCAGGCCAACGGCGAAAACGGTTACGCGCCGGACGCACTGTTCGAACGCGCCGACGCCGCGCTCTACGAAGCCAAACAGCGCGGACGCAACAACGTGGTTGTCGCCGACGAGAGCGTGCAGGCGGTCCCCGAAGGCGCTGCCGTGGTGCGTCATCTGTAGAGACCGCGTTCGCTCCCCATCCCAGCACCGCGGCGGTTATTCTTGTGGCACTTGTGCCGGCCCTGATCTTGCTTGATACGCTTCCGCTGCAGAAGGGGGCGAGCCATCTCGGCTCGACGATGCACGCGATCACAACGGAACCGGCGTGACCACCGAAATAGAGGAAACGCGAATCAGTGCCGCCGACCTTCGAGTCGGCATGTTCGTATGCCGGCTCGACAGGCCATGGGAGGGCACGCCTTTCCCGCTGCAGGGCGTGGAGCTGCGCACGCTCGAAGACGTGCGCGCGATGCGCGACCTGTGCGAATACGTCTACATAGACAGCCGCCGCGAGGTGGTGGACCACTCGCACCTGCTCAAGAGCGCCGAGCGCCGTCCGGAGCAGCGGTTCGTCCAGGTCACCCGCTATCCGGACAAGGTCAGCGTCGAGGAAGAATTGCCGAGCGCGCACGAGGCACTCGGCACCGCCACCGAAATGGTGGACCGCATCTACGCCGACGTCGCCAGTGGCCGCGACCTGTCGGTGGAGCATGTCGAGAGTGCGGTGCGACCGCTGGTGGCGAGCGTGCTGCGCAGCGCAGACGCGTTCCTTTACCTCGAGGGCCTGCGCAAGCACGACAGCTACACCTACAGCCACGCGATCGGCTGCAGCGCGCTGGCCGCGGCAATGGGCCGCCACATGGGCCTGCACGAGGACACGGTGTTCAGTCTCGCCGCCGGCGGGCTGCTGATGGACATCGGCAAGACCCGGGTGCCGGAGGAACTGCTGCAAAGCCCGCGCTCGCTCGCGCCGGAAGAATTCGCGATCGTGCGCGGCCACATCGGCCACGGCATCGCGATCCTGCAGGAATCCGGGATCAACAACCCCGACGTGCATGCGGTGTTGCGCTCGCACCATGAGCGCTACGACGGCAGCGGCTATCCGGAGCGCCTGATCGGCGGCACGATCCCGATGCCGGCGCGCATCCTCGGCATCATTGACAGCTACGACGCGATGATCAGCGTGCGCCCGTATCGCGCGGCGATATCGCGCCACCACGCCCTGCAGCAGATCTACCGTGCGCGCAACACCCTGTTCCAGGCCGAGCTGATCGAACAGTTCCAGGCCTGCCTCGGCGTGTATCCGACCGGCTCGCTGGTGGAACTCAATTCCGGGGAGATCGCGATGGTGATGATGCAGAACCGCGTGCGGCGGCTGCGCCCGCGCGTGCTGCTGCTGACCACGCCGGACAAGCAGCCGCTCAAGGACTTCCAGCCGCTCGACCTGCTCAACCAGCCCAACGACAACGACGCGATCGGGATCGTGCGCAGCGTCGCCGCGGGCGAATACGCGATAGACACCACCGGGCTGCTGCCGGACTGAAACACGGGCGCCGACGATGCTCAACCAACGCGAAATCCTCGCCGCGATCGAGCGCCGCATCGGTGCCGGGACCGGCTTCGCGGTGATGTGCGCCTGCGTGTGCGACCTGCGCGAGGTCGGCATCCGCTACGGCGGCGAGCTCGGCGAACAGGCCGAGGCCGATGCCGAGCGCTGGATCCGCGAAGCCTTGCGCCCGCAGGACGAGATTTTCCGCGCCGGCGACGAGATGTTCGCAGTGATACTGCCGGACCTGCCCGCGCGCAACCACGCGCTGCTCGCGACCACCCGCCTGTTCCAGGCCTTCGAGCACCCGCTCAACGGCGACAGCGTGCCCTGGCAGAGCCGGTTGCGGATCGGCATGGCGTTCTTCCCGCAGGACGGCGGCGATGCCGACACGCTCTGGCGTCGCGCGCAGATGGCGCTGCACCACGCCGCCCGCAGCAGCGATGCGTGCGCGTTCTTCAGCGAACGCGACAGCCGCGCCGACATTGACTACCGCGAACTGCGCGAAGGCATCGAGGCCAACCACCTGCACACCTATTTCCAGCCGGTGTGGGAACTGGCCGCGCCGCGCATCGTCGGCGTGGAATCGCTGGCGCGCTGGAACAGCCCGCGCCAGGGTGCGGTGTCGCCCGACCAGTTCGTCGCGTTCGCCGAGCAGAGCGACCTGATCATCGCCCTCACCCACTGGAGCATCAACGCCAGCTTCCGCCACGCGGCGGCGCTGAACGGCATGGGCCTGAGCATCGCGATCAACCTGTCGGCGCGCGCGTTCGCGCACGGCGGCGTGCCCGAGCAACTCGCCGACGCGCTGAACATCTGGGGCGTGGCGCCCGGCGACGTCATCGCCGAATTCACCGAGACGGCGCTGGTGGAGGATTTCGACCTGACCGTGCGCACGCTCGGCAAGCTGCGCGATTTCGGCATGCGCGTGGCGATTGACGACTTCGGCACGGGCTACGCTTCGCTGGCCTACCTCAGCCGTTTTCCGGCGACCGACCTCAAGATCGACCGATCGCTGGTCCAGCCGGTCAGCCGCGACCCGCGCTCGGCGCGGCTCGCCGAGTCCGTCGTCGCGCTGGCGCACCGCCTGGACATGACCGCGACCGCCGAAGGCATCGAGGACGCCGAAACCCACCGCGTGCTCGCCGAGATCGGCTGCGATTACGGCCAGGGCTTCCACCTCGGCGTGCCGCAACCGGCGAAGGAATTCGCGCAGCAGTACCTGGCCGAGGTGGTGGGGCTTGGCCAGTCCGTCGCGGAGTGACGCGCAACGGAAAGGGGTCGAAGCAGGCGCTGCTCAGCGATGGGCCAGCGCGTAGTCCAGCGCCGCGCACACCGCCGCCACCTGCGCGGCATTGCACTGTTCCGGCGTGGCGCGCGCGCTGTCGGGGTACACCTCGGTGGTGGTCCTGTAGCGCGCGGCGGTGATCCCCGCGCACAGCCCGAGTTCTTCCAGCGCGTATTCGATCACGCCCGGCGCGACCATCGGCGAGCCGATGATCTCGCCCTTCTCGTCGGGCGGGGCGATGTGCGTGACCTTGGCTACCGCGGCGATGATCGCCTGCTGGAATCCGGTTGCGGCGCGGCGCCGTCATCCACGAGATAGAAGCCATCCGGGATCCCTTCCGGCTCGAACGGAACGCCGTCGCGTGCGGCCAGCGCGGGGCGGAATTCCGTTTCGTCGGTATCGGTGGTTTCGTGCAGGTCAATGTGCAGCAGCACGCGCCCCCGGAATGGCGCGACGAATCGCATCAACGCCGCCGCTTCGGGCGCGGGGCTGTTCGCGCGGAAGCAGCGATTGGGATCCAGCGCCAGCGCGTTCCAGCGATGGATGCGCTCGTATCCCCATGGGCTCACGCACGGCACCACGACGAGATTCGCGGCATCCGCGTAGTCGGTCGCGTGGCGTTCCACGAAGCGCAGCGCGCCATGCACGCCGCTGGTCTCGTAACCGTGCACGCCGCCGGTGACCAGCGCGACCGGGAGATCCTCGCGCCAGCCGCGACTCTTCAACGCGAACAGCGGATAGCTGTCAGGCCCATAGGCGAGCGTTCCGTACTGCTCCACGTCGAAGCGCGCACGCAACGCTTCGACGCCGCGCAGCACGTCATCGGCGTAGCTCCGGCGCTTGCGCTGCCGAGCGAGCCATTCCGCCCTTTCGGCATCGTTCCAGGGTTGACCGGGCGTACCGATCGGATACGGGGCGTCCGTCATCGTGCTCATCGCCGGGGACAAACGCGCACTCTAGCATCGCGGGAAATCCGGCGCGCACGCCCACGCCACTGGCCGTGGCAGTTGGCGCCGCACGCAAAAAAATGCCGCGTCCGGGAGAGTGTCGGACGCGGCGCGCATCGCGATCCATGTGGGGAAGGATTGCCATGCGTTGACCACAAGAGAAGGCGCGGCCCCTGCCGACCCTTCGGTTGGAGCCTGTTGCT
>DASVDY010000262.1:0-8368 GCA_036380855.1 Rhodanobacteraceae bacterium | reverse complement strand
GTCACCTTTTCGTCATCCCGGCACAAGCCGGACAAATTTGTCTGGAACGAAATCGAGCAACTGCAAGTCGGCCAGAAGGGCAACGTCCATGGATGACTTTGTAATCCAGTGTCTTTGCTTTTGACGCTTTGACATCCATGTGGTTTTCCGCGCCGTCCCGCGGCGCGGGTTACTTTCCTTTCGGGAAAAGTAACCAAAGCCGTTGGCGCCGGCATGCCGGTCTCGCCGACGTCCGGTTGGCTCGACTCCGCTGCGCTTCTCGCCGCCAGGCGGGCCGGCGCGAACTCGCCGTCCATGTGCTCAAACAGTCGCGCCTTGCTCCCGCCTGGCGCTGCGATGGCTATTCGCGACATCCCTGTCGCTCACCCTTCGCTAATGCTCAGGGCCGCCTTCGGCGTTCAAATTCGGCTGTCCTGCCGAATTTGTCGCCGTCATGCGACGGCGCCGAGCTCACTTCGATACGGCCATCCATGGCCTGCGCCGAACGCGTGTCGTGGTCGGTCGCGATTACGTCAGCTCGTTGAGCGCCTTGGTGAACCGGTTGGCGTGCGAACGCTCGGCTTTCGCCAGCGTCTCGAACCAGTCGGCGATCTCGTCGAAGCCTTCGTCGCGCGCGGTCTTGGCCATGCCCGGATACATGTCGGTGTATTCGTGGGTCTCGCCCGCGATCGCGGCCTTCAGGTTGTTGCTGGTGCTGCCGATCGGCAGGCCGGTGGCCGGGTCGCCGCTGGCTTCCAGGTGTTCCAGATGGCCATGCGCGTGGCCGGTCTCGCCTTCGGCGGTGGAACGAAACACCGCGGCCACGTCGTTGTAGCCCTCGACGTCGGCCTTGGCGGCGAAATAGAGATAGCGGCGGTTCGCCTGCGATTCGCCGGCAAATGCGGCTTTCAGGTTTTCCTCGGTCTTCGACCCCTTCAGGTTGCCCATGACACACCTCACTGTTCTGTATTGAAAAGTGCTGCTGCTGTTCGCGCCTCGCGATCGGGGCGATCAGGCAGGATTCCTGCGGCCGCGTGCGGCCTGCAGCACGAGGGTAACGCACGCCGGCAGGTTCAGGAAATTGATTGATGCAATGATCTCGATAGCGTACGACTATCGAAAACGGCGCGCCAGGAGACTACCCGCCGGCCGCTTCGGGCTGGAAGCTCACGGCGGTGACGCGCAGCCGCAACGTACCCGAAGGCGCCGGCCAGTCAATGCTCTGGCCGACCTTCATCCCGAGCAGCGCCGCGCCCACCGGCGCCAGCACCGAGATCCGGCCCTGCGCGGCATCGGCTTCGCGCGGGTACACCAGCGTGATCGCATGGGTGCGTCCGCTTGCCTCGTCCACGCATTCGGCCGTGGAATTCATGCTGATCACATCGCGCGGCAGCTCTTGCGGCGGAACCACGTGCGCGCGCTCGAGTTCTCCATGCAGCGCCGCCGCGCCGGGCGCGTCGCGGTACTGCGGGGAATCCAGCATCGTTTCAAGACGCTGCACGTCGTTGCTGGTGAGGATGATCGAAGGCGCTGCAGTGTTCATGGAAACGTCCTTGGGTTGCGAGCGCGGTATTTCAAGCCCGTGCGCCACCCCGGCCGGCGGATGCGCGCCTGCGTGCGGTGCGACGCTGCGGGCGCGGCGCCTGCTTTTCCGGTGCCGGCGCGAGTGCGTGCGGATCCAGCAGCCCGGGCGGCAACTCGCGGAATACCTGCGCCAGCCGCTTCAGGAACGGCGCCAGCGCGGAACTCCTGCGCCAGACCATCGCGATCCGCCGGCTGGGCGCGCGACCGCGGAATTCGACCAGGCTCATGTTGTCGGCATTCGCCACCGGCGGCTTCACGGCCAGCACCGGCAGCAGGGTGACGCCCACGTCGGCCGCGACCATCTGCCGCAGCGTTTCCAGGCTGGTGGCGCGAAAGCCGGTCTTCTCGTCGGCGCCGCTCATGCGGCAGACCTCCAGTGCCTGGTCGCGCAGGCAATGGCCGTCCTCCAGCAGCAGCAGGCTCTGGTTTTCGAGGTCGTCCAGCTTCAGGGCGCGTCGCTGCGCCAGCGGATGCTGCTTCGGTGCGGCGAACACGAACGGTTCCTCGAACAGGAACTCCGCGTGCAGGGTGTCGTCGTGGATCGGCAAGGCGAGCACGCCGGCGTCCAACTTGCCTTCACGCAGGCGCTTCAATACTTCCCCGGTTTTTTCCTCGACCAGCAGCAGTTCCAGTTTGGGAAAACGCTTGCGGACCTCAGGCACGACATGCGGCAACAGGTACGGCCCGAGCGTGGGGAAGATGCCCAGCCGCACGCTGCCGGCTTCGGGGTCGCGCGTGCGCCGCGCGATGCCGCGGATCTGTTCCACCTCGTGCAGCACGTCGCGCGCACGCGCGGCGATTTCGCGACCGGTCTCGGTCAGCAGCACGCGCCGCGGCGTGCGTTCGACCAGGCTCACGGCCAGTTCCTCTTCCAGCTTGCGTATCTGCGTGGACAGCGTGGGCTGGCTGACATGGCTGGCCGCGGCGGCGCGGCCGAAATGGCGGTGCTCGGCCAGGGCCACCAGATATCGCAAGTCCCGCAGGTTCATCTCGTGCCTCCGCAAAGTCGCTGCACACGGCAGCCTGGCAGCAGACCGCGAGCCATAGCATATCCCTATCAAGATCATTTCAACAATCAATTTGAATGATCGCTGGCCCGGTCCTATCCTGTCTTTCGTCGCCGCGATCCCGCGGTGAATTCTCACCCGCAGCATCAGCAATCAGGAGCAACACATGCTTACCGTCGGAGACAAGTTTCCCCAGTTCAACCTGAAGTCCACCGTGTCCATCGAAAGCCTGGACAAGGCGTTCTTCCCGATCAGCAACGACACTTACCGCGGCAAGTGGCTGCTGGTGTTCTTCTACCCCAAGGATTTCACCTTCGTGTGCCCGACCGAGATCAAGGGCTTTGCGGACCTGAACAGCCAGTTCAACGATCGCGACTGCCAGGTCCTCGCCGCCAGCACCGATTCGGAATTCGTGCACTTCGCGTGGCGCAAGGACCACAAGGACCTTCGCGAGCTGCCGTTTCCGATGCTGGCCGACATCAACAAGGACCTGTCGCGCACGCTCGGCATCCTCGACGAGGAAGGCGTGGCCAAGCGCGCGACCTTCCTGGTGGATCCGGACGGCGTGATCCGCTTCGTCTATGTCACCGAGGGCAGCGTGGGTCGCAATCCTTCGGAAGTGCTGCGCGTGCTGGATGCGCTGCAGACCGACGAGCTTTGCCCCTGCAACTGGCACCAGGGCGAAGAGACGCTCAAGGCAGCGTGACGATGCTCCCCCTCCTCCTCCGCTTGCGGGGGAGGGTTGGGGTGGGGTGATCTCACATTGCCCCCATCCGGCCTTCGGCCACCACGGCGCTCTTGGCCATGGATGGCAGCCTTCCCCCGTAAACGGGGGAAGGAATTTTTCCACTTCGACAGGTTCCGTGCCGTCCCATGACACTCAACGACCTCAAATCCTCGCTGCCCGACTACGCCAAGGACCTGCGGCTGAACCTCGACTCGGTGCTGGGTGAAAACGGCGCGCCGGGGCTGACCCAGAAGCAGATCGCGTTGATGGCGCTGGCCGCGGCGATCGCCTCCAGGCACGAGCCGATGACGCGGGCGATCGCGGCATTCGCCTCGCAGTACGCCAGCGCGGAAGAGTTGAATGGCATCCGCGCGGCGGCGGCGGTGATGGCGATGAACAACATCTATTACCGCTTCACGCACCTGGTCGGCAACGAGGAATTCGCCACCATGCGCACCTCGCTGCGCATGAACGTGATGCTCAATCCGGGCGGCTCGAAGATGGATTTCGAACTGGCATCGCTGGTGGTTTCCGCGATCAACGGCTGCGGCCAATGCATGCAGTCCCACGAGCGGACCCTGCGCAAGCACGAGGTTTCCGCGCAGGCGATCCAGAGCGCGGTGCGCATCGCCGCGGTGGTACATGCGGCGGCGGTGACGCTCGAGCAGATGCAGGCGGCAGCGTAACCGCAGAGCGTCCGTTCTGTGCAAGCCGGGAGCTGCCGCGCGCCCTTCACGGCGCTTTGATTGCAGCTTCCCGCACTTGCCGCGTTGGCCGCCTTGTGCTTCAGTCGGGGTTTGTCCTGCTGGAGCATGCGCCGTGCGATCGTCCCTGTCTTTCACCTTGTGCGCGCTGGGTTCGTGCGCGTTGCTCGTCGCAGCCCAACCGGCCTTCGCGCAACAAAGCGCGGCCTCGGTGGAGAACCGTCCCGCGGTGTCGGCCGGCACGGAACAGCCGCCGCTGGAGATGCTGCCGCGCTGGGCGGTGCCGCAGTCGTATGTGCTGTCGCTGCGCAGCGATCCGCGGAAGAGCGATTACACAGGCGCCGTCACGATCGCGGTGGACCTGAAGAAGGCCTCCGACCACCTCTGGCTGCACGGCAAGGATCTGAAAGTTTCGAAGGTCACGGTGACCGATGCCGCCGGCAAGGCGCACGCGGGCAGGTACACCGAGGCCGCCCCGCAGCAGGGCGTGGCGCGCGTGGATTTCGGCGCCACGCTGCAGCCGCAGAAGCTGAAGCTGGCGATCGCCTTCAGCGCGCCATACAACCAGACGCTGGAGGGTTACTACAAGGTGACCTTCGCCGGCAACGATTACGCGATGACGCAGATGGAGCCGATCAGCGCCCGGCTTGCGTTCCCGTGCTTCGACGAGCCGGACTTCAAGGTGCCGATGACGCTGACGCTGACCATCCCCTCGTCCGATACCGCGGTCGCCAACACCGCGCAGGCGAGCGAAAAGAAGGCGCAGGACGGCTTCAAGACCGTCACCTTCCAGCCCACCCAGCCGCTGCCGACCTATTTGTATGCATGGGCGGTGGGACCGTGGGACGTGGTGCAGGGCCCCACCATTCCGGCGAGCAAGTGGCGTCCGGAACCGGTGCCGGTGCGCGGCATCGCCACCAAGGGCAACGGCAGCCAGATGCAGCAGGCGCTGGCGATGGCGCCGGGCATCATCGAGCACGAGGAGGCCTATTACGGATTCGGCTATCCGTTCGGCAAGCTGGATCTTGCCGCGCTGCCGGACTTCTCCGCGGGTGCGATGGAGAACGCGGGCCTCATCACCTACCGCGACTGGCTGCTGCTGCTGAAGCCCAACGCTTCGCCCAGTTCCGTGCGCAGCTCCTTCAGCGTCGAGGCGCATGAGATGGCGCACCAGTGGACCGGCGACACGGTCACGCTGAAGTGGTGGAACGACATCTGGCTGAACGAAGCCTTCGCCACCTGGATGGAGCAGAAGGTGACGCAGGAAATCCATCCCGAATACCGCGGCGACCTCGAACGCATCGAGGGCGGCGAAGGCGCGATGCACAACGACAGCCTGGTCAGCGCGCGCATGATCCGCCAGCCGATCACCGGCAACGGCGACATCGAGACCGCCTTCGACGGCATCACCTACGAGAAGGGCGCGGCGGTGATCGGCATGTTCGAGAATTTCGTGACTCCGCCGGTGTTCCGGAAGGGCATGCAGGCGTACATGAAGGCGCACGCGTTCGGCAACGCCGATGCGGACGACCTGGTGGACGCGATCGCCGCCGCCGCAGGCAAGGGCGACACGTTCAAGCATGCGTTCAAGAGCTTCCTGGACCAGAACGGCGTTCCGCTGGTGACGGCCAAGCTCGACTGCACGCACAAGGGTGCGGCGACCCTGCAACTGATCCAGAGCCGCTATCTGCCGCTGGGTTCGACCGGCGATCCGGACCGGCAGTGGGGCATTCCGGTGTGCGTGCGTTTCCCGAACGGCGTGCAATGCCAGATGCTGGATGCGAAGACCGGGCAGATGAAGATCCCCGGCGGCCAGTGCCCGGCGTGGTACATGCCCAACGCCAACGGCGTGGGCTACTACCGTTTCGAGATGCCCAAGGCCGACCATGCCGCGCTGGTGAAGGTGCTCTCGCAACGCGATGACGGCGAGCAGCTCGCCTTCGCCGACTCGGAAGACGCCGCCTTCCGCCGCGGCGACCTGGGCGCGAGCGACGTGCTGGCTTCGATGCGCGAACTCGCGCCGTCGAAGACCCGCCAGGTCGCGCTGGCGCCGCTGGATACCGTGCAATGGATCTACGACCACGAGGCCCGCACCGACGCCCAGCGCGCTTCGGTCCGAGAGGCCGTCGCCAAGGCGTACCTGCCGCGCCTGCAGGCGCTGGGTTATCAGCGCCGGGATGGCGAGTCGGCCGACAACGTGCTGATGCGTTCCGAACTGGCCAGCTCGCTGGGCCTGGACTTCAAGGTTCCGCAGGTCCGCGCGGAACTCCTGAAGCAGGGCGAAGCGGCGCTGCAAGAGAAGAACGGCAAGCTCGACCTGGATGCCGCCAATCCCGACCGGATCGGCACGGTGCTGGCGGTTGCGGTGGAAGAGCAGGGCAAGCCGGCGGTGGACGCGCTGATCGCCGCGATTCCGCACACCACCGATCCGGTCAAGCGCAACGCGATGCTGCGCGCGCTCGGCCACGCGCAGGGCGCCGAAGCGGACGTCGCGCGCAACTTCGCGCTGACGCCGGCGGTGAAGGTCGGCGAGATGTTCATGGTGCTGCGCGGCGGCCACGAAACCCGCGCACAACGCGACGGCCTGTGGAGCTGGTTCACCGCGCACTACCAGAAGATCGCCGATCGCACCGGCGTGTTCTCCGGCGCCTACCTGCCCGCGGTGGCGGCGAGCGGCGGCTGCTCGCAGGCCGAGGCCGAGCGACTGGAGGCCTTCTTCAAGCCGAAGCTGTCGCAGATCCCGGGCCTCGACCGCGGACTGGCGCAGACCCACGAGTCCATCGTGTTGTGCAACGCGCTGAAGGCGAAGCAGGATCCGGCGGCGCTCGCGCACTGATCCACCGCAAACCTCCGCCCGTCTCAGCGCGGGCGGAGGTTCCGGGTTCCCGAATCCCAGCATCCGGTTACACTCCCCTCCAGCGCTAAGCGAGGGGACTTTCGATGCGCCGTGCACTGGGAATGCTGGGGTTTCTGTGCCTGATCTGCGGCACCGCTTTCGCGGCGACTGATGCTTCGGTTCCGCCGCAGTTGAAGGACTGGCGGAGCTGGGTGTTGCACGACCACGAGCAACGCACCTGTCCGATCCTCTCGACGCAAACCGGCGACGACGATGGCGCCTATCAGTGCGCATGGCCCGGCCGCCTGAGTGTCAGTGCGGACAAGGCGGGCGCACGTTTCGAGCTGGACGTTCACGTGGACGCGGAGAGTTGGGTTGCGCTGCCGGGCGGACACGACGCGTGGCCGCAGCAGGTGCAACTTGGCAACGCCCCGGCCGTGGTGGTGGAACACGATGGCGCGCCGTCGCTGCATCTCGACGCCGGCGATTACGTCATCCATGGGAACTTTGTCTGGGACGAACGCCCCGCGCGCCTGCAAGTGCCATCCGCGATTGCAATGGTTGATCTCAGCGTGGACGGGACGAATATTGCGCAGCCCGAGCGCAACGACGACCTGCTGACCCTCGGCGAAGCTTCGCCCAGCCGGCGCGAAGCCGATGCGCTCGGCGTGCGCGTGTTCCGTCGCCTTTCCGACGGTGCGCCGCCGATGCTGGAGACGCAGATCCGGTTGCACGTCGCCGGCAGCGCGCGCGAGCAGCTGCTCGGGCCGGCGCTGCCGCAGGGCTTCGTGGCCACCGCACTCAATGGCGACCTGCCGGCGCGGCTGGAGTCCGAGGGGCGATTGCGCGTGCAGTTGCGGCCGGGCGACTGGTCCATCAACCTCGGTGCGCGTGCCGTTGCGCCGCTGACGAAAATCGCGTTGCGGTCGCCACCGCCGCCCTGGCCGCAGCAGGAGATCTGGAGTTACGCCGATGCACCGGCCTTGCGCACCACGCGCGCAACCGGTTCGCAGCCGATTGACCCCGTGCAGGCCGACGTGCCACGGGATTGGCAGAACCTGCCCGCGTTCGTGATGGACAACGGAAGCACGCTTGCGGTCGAGCAGCGTGCGCGCGGACGCGACGCCAATGCCGGCGACCATCTGCAACTCGCGCGGCAACTATGGCTGGATTTCGACGGCGGCGGCCTGACCGCGGACGATCATCTCAGTGGCAAGCTGGTGAGCAGCGATCGCCTGGATGTCGCCGCGCCGTGGACGCTGGAACGTGCCGCGCTGCACGACGAAAATCCGCCGGACGCACAACCATTGCTGATAACACGCGGCGCGAAACCGGAGTGGAGCGGCGTGGAATTGCGCACGCGCGATCTGGATCTACATGCCGGCTTGCAGCGCGCCACGCATGCCGGCGCGCAATCCGCGACCGGCGGCTGGCAGGACACGCTGGACGGCGTGGACGCCACGTTGCACCTGCCTTACGGCTATCGCTTGCTGGGCGCGCCCGGCGCGGATCGTTCGCCCGACAGCTGGGT
>DASVDY010000261.1:0-9179 GCA_036380855.1 Rhodanobacteraceae bacterium | reverse complement strand
GCCTGGACCGAGTGTCTGCGCCAGCGCGTGC
This sequence comes from Rhodanobacteraceae bacterium, assembly GCA_036380855.1. GTDB lineage: Bacteria > Pseudomonadota > Gammaproteobacteria > Xanthomonadales > Rhodanobacteraceae > 66-474. The sequence continues at coordinate 9,148 of DASVDY010000261.1, read as the reverse complement.
GCGAGGCGGCGCGCGCCGCGCAGCCGCTGTGCGTGCTGTTCTTCGACCTCGATCGCTTCAAGTCGCTGAACGACAACTTCGGCCACCGCGCCGGCGACGATGCGCTGCTGGCGTTCGCCGCCACGCTGCGCGACCCGCTGCCGCCGCGCGTCGAGGTGGGCCGCTATGGTGGTGAGGAATTCACCGTGGCGCTGCCCGGTTGCGGGCTGGAGCAGGCGCAGCGCTACGCCGCGCGGGTGCGCAGGCGGCTGCAGGACCTCGGTATCGCCGTCGATGCCGGCGGGCAGCCGCTGACGGTCAGCGTCGGCATCGCAGCGCTGGCGCCCGGAGAGGACGTGGCGGCGCTGATCGCGCGCGCGGACGCGGCGATGTACGCGGCGAAGGGCGCCGGCCGCGACTGCGTGATGCTGGCCGAGGCGCCGGCGGTGGCCGTGGCCGCGACGCGGTAGAATCGCGCGTTTGCCGCGGCTGGGCCGCGGCGCTTCCGTTCCACCCACCGGCAGCCCTCCATGACCGTCATCAAGCAGGACGACCTGATCCAGAGCGTCGCCGACGCGTTGCAGTACATCTCCTATTACCACCCGGTCGACTACATCCGGAGCCTCGCCTCCGCCTACGAGCGCGAGCAGTCGCCGGCCGCACGCGACGCCATCGCGCAGATCCTGATCAACTCGCGCATGTGCGCGGAGGGCCACCGGCCGATCTGCCAGGACACCGGCATCGTCACCGTGTTCCTGAAGATCGGCATGGACGTGCGCTGGGACGGCGCGACGATGAGCGTCGAGGACATGGTCAACGAGGGCGTGCGCCGCGCCTACCGCGACGCCGGCAACACGCTGCGCGCCTCGGTGCTGGCCGACCCCGCCGGCAAGCGCACCAACACCCGCGACAACACGCCGGCGGTGATCAACTTCAGCGTGGTGCCGGGCGACAGGCTCGACGTCACCGTCGCCGCCAAGGGCGGCGGTTCCGAGGCGAAGTCGAAGTTCGCGATGCTGAATCCGTCCGACTCGATCGTCGACTGGGTGTTGCAGACGGTGCCGGCGATGGGTGCGGGCTGGTGCCCGCCGGGCATGCTCGGCATCGGCATCGGCGGCACCGCCGAGAAGGCGATGCTGATGGCCAAGGAAGCGCTGATGGAGCCGATCGACATCCAGGCGCTGATCGCGCGCGGCCCGGCCAACCGCGCCGAGGAACTGCGCATCGAGCTGTACGAGAAGGTCAACGCGCTCGGCATCGGCGCGCAAGGTCTGGGTGGCCTCACCACCGTACTTGACGTCAAGATCAAGGACTACCCGACGCACGCCGCCAACCTGCCGGTGGCGATGATTCCCAACTGCGCGGCGACGCGGCACGCGCACTTCGTGCTGGATGGCTCCGGGCCGGTGGCGCTGGCGCCGCCGTCGCTGGAGGACTGGCCGAAGCTGACCTACGACACCAGCAAGGGCCGGCGCGTGAACCTCGACACGGTGACGCGCGAGGACGTGGCGGGCTGGAAGCCGGGCGAGGTGCTGCTGCTGAACGGCCGGCTGCTCACCGGCCGCGACGCCGCGCACAAGCGCATGGTCGACATGCTGGCGCGCGGCGAGCCGCTGCCGGTCGACTTCGCCGGCCGCTTCATCTACTACGTCGGGCCGGTCGATCCGGTGCGCGACGAAGTGGTCGGCCCGGCCGGCCCGACCACGGCCACGCGCATGGACAAGTTCACCCGCACGATGCTGGAGAAGACCGGCCTGCTCGGCATGGTCGGCAAGGCCGAGCGCGGCCCGGCGGCGATCGAGGCGATCCGCGACAACAAGGCCGTCTACCTGATGGCGGTCGGCGGAGCGGCGTATCTCGTCTCGAAGGCGATCCGCGCGGCGCGCGTGGTCGCGTTCGCGGATCTCGGCATGGAAGCCGTCTACGAATTCGAGGTGCGCGACATGCCGGTCACCGTCGCCGTCGACAGCGCCGGCACCTCGGTGCACCAGACCGGCCCGCGAGAGTGGCGGGCGAAGATCGGCAAGATTCCGGTAGTCGTTGTCTGAGCGATAACGAGAGATTCGGGGCCGACACTCGTGTGTCCGCCCCGAGGAGTGTGCCTAGAAGTGCCAAACGCCCTTGATCTGCGGCAGGGTGAGGCCGTTGATCAGGCAATGCCGAGGGTTGTTCGGCATTGGATCGGTAACCACCTGGCCACCCAGGTTGACGATTGTCGAGACGCGCGAGCGGCCCGGATTGGCGCCCCAGGCCCGCGTCTGGTCGGTGGCGATCAAAGCCTGCACGTCCTGCGCATTGTCGCCCGTCGCCGCGCAGAGGACCGACACGCCCTGCAGTTTGCCGTTGATGTCCTTGTCCTCCTTGTTGTAGTTCGCGTCCGTATTCGCCGCGCCGTCGCGCAGCACCAACCAGCCCTTGGGTGCAGGATCGCCGGCGGCCGCCGCCAGCGACAACATCACGCACAGCAATGCAGATGCCATCGAAACTACACGGGAGCGTTTCATGTCTTCACCTCGATGCCGATGGGAACGGTTTGGGGGCATGGCGCCGCGTACCAACGTTGCCTGTGCAGCGCGTCACCCCTCGATGGAGTTTCCTTGTCGCGCAGGACGCTGCGAATCCGGCCGATGCTGATTTCGGGGAGCACGAATGCGGAAGCTGCACGTGCGATGGCTGCACGCTATCGTCGATCCGGTCAGGAAATTGAACGACGAAGATCAGCTGCAGACTGATTCCCGCGGTCGACGCTCACCCACAATTCTTGCAGCCGGGTTCGATGGCCGAGCGGCGACGGCTCCAAACGTCGACGATGCCTGCCGACGTGGTTCGTTGACGTCGCGCGATCGACACGCGGTCCGATCGGGATGAGACAGGGGACGCATGGTTGCTCTGCATACGCCGACGTGGGTAGTCGGCATGGCATGGCCGGCGACTTTATCGTTGGCTTGCGTGAAACTTGCGCCGCTCGGCGCGCTTTGTGTGGTTGAGTACTGCGACGGGCTTCGTCCCGCACCTCCCCGACGATCTCCGGCGCGAGCATTTCGTCTCTCTCGCTGGACGTCCGAACTCTTCCATGATCCTTTTGCTGGACGCCCCTTGCCGGGGAGCCCTGCGCACGCGTGGACGCCACATGACACCGTTTGGCCAGTGATGCGGATACGTCAGCCATCGGGGGAGGTGTTGGGGGCATGAACGCTAGAGTCGTGGTCGCGGATGAACAGGGCATCCTGCGCGAAGGACTGGTTGCATTGCTTAGTCGGGAGCCTGAACTGAGCGTCGTCGGTGTGGCGCATGACGGCCTCGAATGCGTGCGGATGGTGCGTCAGTACAGGCCGGATGTAGTGGTAATGGATGTCTCCATGTCGGGTTTGAACGGCATCGAGGCGGCGCGCCGTATCGCGAGCGATATGCCCGAGACCCGGATCCTGTTCCTGACTTCGCAACAGGCAAGCACGGTGGTGAAGGGTGCATTCGAGGCCGGCGGCTCGGGCTACCTGCTCAAGCTGTGCGGGTTCAGCGAGTTGCTGCGTGCGCTGCGTGCGGTGCTGATGGGGCAGATCTATCTCAGTCCCAGCGTCGCTCACGTCATCGTTGGCGAATATCGCGCCTCGCCATCGACGCGCGCCGAGGCGCGGGTGCCAAGCTCGGTGCTGACCCGTCGCGAGCGCGAGATCATGCAACTGCTGTCCGAAGGGCACTCCACCAAGGCGATTGCGCAGCGTCTGCACGTCAGCCAGAAGACGGTGGGCACCCATCGCGAGCACATCATGCTGAAACTCAACATCGGCAGCATCGCGGAACTCACGCGCTATGCGATCCGCGAAGGCATCACTTCGCTCGAAGTGTGCTGACCGCCTCGACGCATTTGCGTCGCGACGACGTGACGAGCCGCTTCCGACAACTCGGACAAGCGAACCTCGAATATCAGCCTGCAACTGATGGCGCGCGTTCGCGGACGAGCGGATGCTCACTGCCGCGGGCATGGTGCTCGCGATGGCGCATAAATGCTGGCGACATCGGGACAGAGCCGAGCATGGCGAATTTCAGCGAGTTCCTGCCGCAGCTACTGCGATTCGAGGGCGGATACGTCGACGACCCGGCGGATCCGGGCGGTGCGACCAACAAGGGCATCACGATGCAGACATTCGTGGACCGTGCGCCCGCGATACTCGGCATCGAGCCGACGCCCCAGGCATTCCGGGCGCTGACTGACCAGCAGGCTGGGACGATCTACAAGAATTCGTACTGGGATCTTGTGGGCGGCGATTGGGTGACGCTGCAGCCACTCGCCGACATGGTCTGCGACTTCTATGTCAATGCCGGCGCGAATGCCGTGCGCACCTTGCAACAGGTGCTCAACGCCAAAGGTGTCGTGCCTGCACTGACCGTGGACGGTGTGTTTGGTCCGGCCACGCTGCGTTGGTTGCTGAGCGTGGATCAGGCCGATGTCTATCGGCGCCTGAAGCAGGGGCGCATCGACTACTACCGGGGACTGGTCGAGCGCGATCCCGCGCTCGGCAAGTTCCTGGACGGATGGCTCAATCGGGTCAACGCATTTCCCGATCTGTAATCGCGTCTTCGCGGCAAGTCGGCGAACGCGGGCCCGGCGGCGGAGCGAGGCGTGGCGGCGGATTGAACAAAGGTCGAAGAGGACGGCATGGCCGGACAGGTCTCGTTCCATGAGCTGATCGAAGCGCTGGCCGGTGCAGTGATCGAGGCGCAGGATCGCATCGAGCGCCATCAGATGGCGCACCTGCGCGATTACTTCGACCAGGACAACCGGCCGAAGAGCGTGACGATACGCATGCCCTCGCTGCACCCCGGAGCGCACGAGGGAGACGAGGATCTCTATCGGGCGCCACTGCTGCCGCTGGTGTCGCTCAACAACCTGCGCATCAAGGATGTCGAGATCAGCTTCGACGCCGACCTGGGCGAGTTCGGCGACGAGACCAATGCCACCCCTCAGGCAGCGAACGTAGCTGGCGGCGATGCCTGGCAGAACCCGCCGCCGGCGGCGCCGCGCATTCGCGTGGACACCGCAAAGGGCAAGCGTCCGGGCGGCGGCATCCGCGTGGTGCTGCGCGTGGAAGGTACCGAACCCACTGAGGGAGCGGCGCGGCTGATCAACCAATTGGCGCAAAGTCAGGGGGTGTTCAAGACCCTCAAGGGCGAATGACGCGCAGCGAAGGGGGCGGCGTCGGTGCCGTCCCGAAATCCGGGGTTCACTGAAAGGAGAAACTGCAATGGCCGACGAACTCGTCAACATGTCAAGCCAGTTCAAGGGATTGCCGATGGGCGATCTGATCGGCGGGCCGCTGACCGCGGCTTGCGACGCCCAAGTGAAGCTGGCCCAAGCGACCGCCGATTTCATCCGCGTGATCGGTTTCCTGCCGCCGCCGCCGCCCGCGCAGGGCGCAACCGCCGATCCCAACGCGGTGGGCGATACCCGCACCGCGCTATTCCGCTTCAAGCGCCCGGTCGACAACCCCGATCCGGCGACGCAGGGAACTTCGACCATCGCCGAGGAGGAGGTCGAGCTTGAAGTGCCGCTGCTGGCGATCGTGAAGGTGCCGAACCTGAGCATCTACACCGTCGACATCACGTTCGACATGGAAGTGAAGTCGTCCTTCACCGCGACCGAATCTTCCGATATGAGCGCGTCCGGCTCCGCGGACGTCAGCATCGGCTGGGGCGTCTTCTCCGCGAAGGTGCACATCCAAGGCTCGGTGGCCACGCACAAGGAGAACACGCGCACCTCCGACAACTCGGCGAAGTACACGGTAGCCGTGCATGCGGAAGACAAGGGCATGCCCGAAGGGCTGGCGCGGGTGATGGACATCCTGCAAACCGCCTGTGCACCGCGCAAGGTCAGCGCTCCGACGCCGGTGACGACTTGATCGTGAGCTGCGGCCCCATGCCTACCCCGGGAGTGGGCCGGGCGCGTGCGCCCGGCGCCGCGCCCGCCCGGACACGGGAACGGCGACGTGCGGCCAGGCGGGTGCCGTCATGTCGGATCTGAGCGAGGTCAAGTTCGTCAAGCGCGTGGTGGTCGGCAGCAACAGCCCGACTCAGATGCTGTCCGAAGCGCAGATCGAGGAGGCGCGCGCTCTCCTGAATCGCTGCCTTACCGACACCCCGCGCGGCGTCATCATCGGCATCGAGCGCAGTTTCACCATTCTGCAGATCGGCGAACACCAGGTGGTGCTGCAATGGCTGGCTTACCACATCGGCTTTCCGCGCAAACCGGTGTGGATGCGCGACTAGATGCCGCAGCCGGGGAAGACATGGCAGAAACCAGCTTCGACCGCTTTCTTGACGGCCTGTACGGTGCCCTGGTGCGTGCCCAGGCGGCGGGACGCCGGCGCCGCGAGCAGTCGTTGAAGCAGCAGTTCGGCGGTGTCGGCGACGGCGACACCGCCTTCGCCATTCCGACGCTGCGGCCGGATGGGTGGCGCACCGAGCACGTTCCACTGCTCGATCTGCTGGAGCCGCGGGAGATCGGCATCTCGCAACTGATCGTCGAGATAGCCTGCGAGCTGCGCGTGAAGCGAACCGGGCCGCTTGGTCGCGACGCGCGCGTGGTCATCGAAGTCTGCAACGGATCGCATGCGGCGTCCGCGCGGCACCGTCTGCGCGTGCACCTGCGCGGGGTCGATCTGCCGCAAGGCGATGTCTTCATCGATGGGCGATTGCTGCGACGCGTCGACGGAACTCGGCAACCCGTCGACCCATTGCCGACCAAGGGAAGGGCGCCGCGATGAGAGGACCCTTCGCCCGCGGAACGGTGCGACTGCGCCTGTCGGCCATCGACTCGCGTCGGGTGATCGATGTGCTTGGTCCCATGCTGGCGGCGGAAGCCGCGCAGCGGCGGCAGAGGCGCCGACGCGCATTGCTGGCCGCACTGCTGGCGGCAGCGTTGATCCTGGGGCTCGGCGCATGGATGGCGTGGCACATGAAGTGAACAGAGGCTGATGTACCCCAGTGCACGAACGAGTCACGGAGGAACCCATGAGGCATTCGGATCCTGTGCGGATCGATATGCGCGGGAGGTACCGGGCGGTACGGCAGATGCTCGCTGCGCTGGCGGCAGGTGCCGTAGCAGCCGCGCACGGTGGTACGGAAGTCGCGGCCGGAGCTGTCTGGGTTGGGAGCGATCTCGTCAACGGTCGCCCTTCCGCGGTCCGTTTGCTCGGCGATACGTCGTCGGCGGCGGCCGGGTTGTTTCGCGTGCGGTTCGGCGCACCGCGCAATTGCGAGGTAGAGGCGCGGCGGGTAGGCGCAGACGGCGACACCGGACGTTACGCCATCGTCGATTCCGGTGGTGGGATCTTCTGCGATGGTCTGTACCCCGGTACGCTCGCGGCGACAGCAAAGGGCGACGCCCTGCTGGTGGAGATCGTTGCCGGCGGTACGCAGCGAAACTTCGCACTTCGTCGCGCAGGCGCACCGCCTCTCCCGGATGCAGCCGATCCGCGCGCACTGGTCGGCACGTGGCGCGGAACCGTGGCAAGCGGGCAGGGCGTGACCGAAGTCGCGCTCACCGTGGACGGCATCGAACCTGGCGACACTGCCAACACGTTCCGTTTCGAAGGCGCGCGGCGCTGCACGCTAGCCCTTGGTTACGAGGGAGCGACGGCGGCTGGGTTCTTCTTCTCGGTGCGGCTCGAGGGCACGACCGGCGGATATTGCGAGCGTCTGCTGGGGCGATATCTGGTGCTGCAGGCGCCAGCCACGGCCCTGTCGTATCGCTTCGAACCCGGCGACGCCACATGTCCGGGAGGATGCGAACTCCGCGCCACGAGGGAACGTTGATCGGGGCGGGCCGCACGACGTCCGGCCGCAGCGCGGCGACGTGCGCCACGGCAGGCGTCGCACCCGCAGGCGTGGACCGTCCGCCGCCGTTGCGCCGCTTTTGTCAGTGCCAGCGCGCGTACTCGGCCTTCGACACCTTGCCGTTGCGGTTGCCGTCGGCGAGCTCGAATTCGTTGGCCAGTGGCGGATAGGCCGAGGCCTCGTCGGGGCTGATCGCGCCATCGTGGTTGGCGTCCAGCGCGGCGAAATCGGGCCGCGGCGGCGCGCCGGCCGCGTCCGGCATCACCGAGCGGATCGTCACCTGGCCCTGCGTGGTCTGCAGGGTGGTGGTCGACAGCGGTTGGCCGGTATCGCCTGACGTGGGCGCGGCTGCCGGCGTGGCGCTGCTCGATGCGGCCGGCATCGTGCCGGCGGCCGGAGCGGGTGCGGGCGCCGGGGTCGGCGCAGGCGCCGCGCTGGTGGCCGCGGGTGCGGGCGCTGCGTCCTGGGCGGATGCCAGGGGCGCGGTCAGCGCCAACGCGAGCGCGACGGCGACCGGACGGATCGGCATGTTCATGGTCCACCTCCTTGCACGTGAGCGGTCATGCGGGGGGACGGTGCGCTGCGCTTCCGTGCATGCGCCGAAGGCGGCGCACCGTTCCCTGCCGCACTGTAGGGCGCCAAACTTAATTGCGGCCGAACGCGCTCCTCCGCGAGGTAAAACTTCGCGCCGCGTTCAGTACCACTCCAGCATCGACAGGCCGATGCCGATGTAGGTCGCGCGGTGGTTGTAGTCGATCATGCTCTCGCCGTAGCCGCTGAAGATCTGCACGTGGCCGCGCAGCTCGTTCTTGATCGGGAAGGCCCAGTCGAGCTCCGCCGCACCATGCGAGCGGTCGCCGCCGCGCAGCGAGTGGCGCAGCATCAGCGCCAGTTCGTGGCCGCTGCCCCAATCGTGGACGAGCAGCAGGTCGCCGCGGCCCATGTAGTCGCTGATGTCGGGGTTGTCGTCGTTCTTGCGGCTCTCCGGGATGCGCACCCAAGGTCGCAGCATCAGCGTCCAGCCTTCGCGCTCCAGGCCGACGTCGAAGATCACGCGGTTCCAGCTGCGCGACAGCGGATCGGCGCGGCCGTTGGACTGGTGGTCGACGCCGACGCCGAACAGGCGGCCCTTCCAGCCGAGCACGTCGTAGTGGGTGCGGAAGGCGAGGATGGCCTCCGGCTCGTAGTTGGTCTCGCGGAACGGGCGCGAGATGTCGCTGTTGTAGACCTGCCAGTGCGAGGTCTGCGTGTAGCCCATCCACAGGTCGCCGTTGTCGCCGAAGATGCCTTGCCAGATCTTGGTCTTCAGGCTCAGCTGGAACTTGGCTTCGGTCTT